>NZ_JBZYWH010000031.1:0-50643 GCF_058932745.1 Hymenobacter sp. FMD4 | reverse complement strand
GTTGGGACTGAACAACGCGCTACACTGATGATAGTTTACACAAGTACATGCAACAAGCCTACGTCAGCAGCAATGCCCATTAAGTTGGTCCTACAAAGCTTATGGCTTGGATGCGCCTTCCTCGGCCCGCTGCTCGCGGTACACCACAATCATGGCAATGAAAATGGACAAGTATGGCAGCACCATCCCAATCAGAAACCAGCGCCAGAACGAACGCCCCTGAGCGATGTAAGTAGTGAGCAGAGCACTGAGCACTGTCAAAATAAAGCAGGCGACAAATAGCGCGAGTGATTCCATGGTAAGAATAAAGAGCTGATTACCGGACTTTTCGGCGCTTCACTAGGTAGGCGTAAAGCACCTTGTCAAACGACTCGCGGATATCCACCGGCACAAAATCGATGCGATACTGACCGCAGCGCAGGGCCAGCTCCTGGGTGTATTCCTGCATGGCTTTGCGGTACTGGTCCCGCACCTGTGCGGGGCTGAGCTTCACCCGCTCGCCCGTTTCCACGTCTTCGAACACGTACGGGCGCTCGGCAAAGTCAAAATCGGCTTCGGTAGCGCGGTCTATCACGTGAAACAGCAGCACCTCGTGGTGCTGGTGCTTGAGGTGCTGCAGCGCGGCCAGCGTTTCGGTCTGGTCTTGCTGACTGCGGCCCAGCATGTCGGAGAAGATGATTACCAAGGAGCGTTTGGGAATCTGCTGCGCAATCTGGTGAATCACGCTGGCCACATTGGTGCCGCCGCGCTCGGTGGGCGCCTGCCGCTCCATGAGTTGCTGCAGCAGCAGCAGCAGGGTGTGGCGATGCGTGCTGGTGGAACGTACCGGGGTTTGCAGCTCTATTTTGTCGGAAAACGTGACCAGGCCTACGGCGTCGCGCTGCCTTTGCAGCATGGTGGCCAGCGCGGCCGTACACAGCACCGAGAAGTGCAGCTTATCGTAGTGAGGCCGCGGGTAGTACATCGAAGAGGATACGTCCAGCAGTACGTGGCAGCGCAGGTTGGTTTCCTCTTCGTAGCGCTTCACAAATAGCTTATCGGTGCGGGCCAGCACTTTCCAGTCGAGGTGCCGCGTGCTTTCGCCTGGGTTGTACAGCCGGTGCTCCGAGAATTCCACCGAAAAGCCATGGTAGGGCGACTGGTGCAGCCCGGTAATAAAGCCATCTACCAGCTGCCGGGCCAGAAACTCCAGGTTTTCAAACGAGCGAACGGTGGCCAGATCGAGGGGCTGAGCGGAAGGCATAGGCAAGACAAAAGAAGCGGCTAAGGACCGCTAAGGTAACGAGCCCGTTGCGCCACAAGTGCCCGCCATGTCAGGCTTAAGGCGGAAATGTACCATCCGAAGCCTTCCTAGGGCCGCTCAAAACTTGGTATGGCTCAATTTTCTGCAAGTAAATTTTTATCTACGCCCCCAAACGGCTAGCTTTAGCCGGAGATTTTTCAATCCTCTCAAAATAACCCAACTCCCTCCCTTTTCTTCATCTTTTTAGCTGGAACCCGTGGAAGACCGCTACGAACAGGACGAGATTTATTCCCAGCGCATTAAAGCCGGCAAACGCACGTACTTCTTCGACGTGAAGGCGACGCGCGGTCAGGATTATTACCTGACCATTACCGAAAGCAAGCGTCGCCTCCGCGACGATGATACCTTCTCCTACGAGAAGCACAAAATCTTCCTGTACAAAGAGGATTTTCTGAAGTTCGCCGACGCCCTACAGGACGCCATCGATTACGTGCGTCAGGAGTTGCTGACCGCTGAAGAAGTAGCCGAGCTGGACCGCCCCCGTCCCGCTTTCGAAGACCCCAACCGCTACGAAGGTCCTGCCTATACGCCCGACAACTACTAAGCTTAGGCTACCAAGCATTTTCGACGCGCAAGCGCTGCAGCTCCGGCCGCAGCGCTTGCGCGTCGCTGTTTTCCGAGCTTCTCGCAAAAAAGCCCCGCCGCCAGTTAAATACTGGCGGCGGGGCTAGGTCAATCTCGGTCTAAAAGTGGTGGCCTAGTGGCCGTCTTCGCTGTCGAGGTCAGCCCCGACGAAAGCCAAGCGCAGCGGCTGCCCGCTCACGGCGAAGGTTTCTTTGTCGGACAGGTCGCTCTTGTTCAGCATGTGCACCTTGCCTTGCGGGGCATTGGTTACGTACACGTAGCGCCGGCTTGCGGCCAGGTAAGGCGTAGCAGCCTGAGCATCCAGCAGCCCACTAAGCGAGCGGCTGGCTATGCGCGTGCCGGTGGCCGCGTCGTACACCGTCAGTTGGCCATCCTCGCCGAGCACCATGATGGTTTCGCCCTCCTCGTCCAAGGCCACGCGCACGAACCGGGCAGTGGTTCCTACCTGGGTCATGGTATTGGCATTCAGATCAATGCGAAACACGCCGTAGCCGTTGCGGGAGCCCAGAAAAGTACGGTCTTTGCGGGCGTAGTAAATAGTCGACAGCCAGTTGGAGCCCGCGCCCGCCGGATACGGAATAAGCCGCTGCTCGCCAGTCTGACGCACTACCAGCACCCCGCTCGACGACCCAAACAGCGCCTGCTGCCCGTCGCCGGCGTCCCCGTGGATGCCCTGCGTAGATACGCTCGGGGCAGCCAGCACGGTGCCTTGGGTGTTCACAATCTTTACTTGCTCCGGCAACGAGCCCGACTCCGTGTTGTTTTTGTGCGTCACGGCATAATTGCCATTGTCGAACCGAATCATGGCACCGTGGTGCGGGGCTCCGGTCACAAACCGGGCCGGTGCCGCTTCGGTGTGCAGCTGCCCCTCCCCCACGTAGCTGATGGAAGCGTTGCCATCATTGAAAATGCTCAGCATGTTATGCGAGGCATACACGTGTGAGGGCGTGGGCTCGGTGGACTTGGTCAGGCCCCATTTGGCCGTACCCCGCACGTGCACGTGGTCGTCGTGCCGGTCGATGCCGGTGTCGAAAAACTCCACCAGGTTATTGCTCCCGCTCACTACTGCCGCCCAGCGGCCGGTAGCTGAAGGGTACACGGAGCTACCGCCGTGCGTAGCCTGAAAAGTGGTTTGCTCCTTGCTGGCAGGATTAATAAGTGTAACAACGTTGCTGGTTTTGTCGGTTATCAACAGCCGGGCGTAACTGCTTTCGGTTTCCGGCTTGGCCGGCTCGGCCGTCTTCTTTTCACAGGAAGTAGCCAATCCAAGCCCTAAAAAGAGCGCAACCGGGTAAAGATGTTTTTGCTTCATAGCTCAGCAAGGGGAAAGTGATTGAACGCCCAAAGATATTATTTGAAACAATGTTGCAATTAAAAATAGCCAAAAAATTATTCCATCATTCCGCTGTAGCCCCATCTTCTAGCCTCACTAACCTACTAAGCCAAGACCTAAGCTGGTCTACGACTTGCTCTTTCAGTTAGCCCATCAAACAAAAACAGGCCTACGTCCCACGCAGGCCTGTTTTCAGTGAGCTCAATACTAGTGTTCAGCTCAGGTGTTTTTGCATTGTCCGCACGTTCCTTGAAGCAAATAGTCGCGATTATCAGCTGTAAACTGGGCCGGCAAGGCCACCGTTGGAATGCTTACTTGTTGCAAACAATACGTGTGCTGGCACCTGGAGCACTTAAAATGCACGTGGTTGTCGAAGTGCTCGTGCTGCGAGCATTCGATGGAGCAAGCCGCATACTTGGCGGTGTCCGTATTGTCGGGCACACGATGAATCAGGCCATTTTCCTCAAAAGCCTTGAGCGTACGGTACAACGTAATACGGTCGGCCTCGCCGCCGAGTGCCTGCTCTATCTCGTTGCTCGACAGAGCATAAGGAGAGCTAGAAAGCACCTGCAGCACGGTGCGGCGTACGGCCGTATTGCGCAGGCCGTGGTGCGAAAGCAGCTGAACGTAACGGTCGGGCGTGGACATAGTAGTACTCGAAATGGCAATAACAAAGATACGTTTCGCGAAACGCTATTAGTACAGCAAAACCGCCCGCAACTGCTCTTAGTTGCAACATCGTTGTTTGGATACAAGCAATTCGATAACTGCTAGCGGAGGTACAGGCACTTATATGCTAGCTGGAAATACATGGCCTATGCCCGAGATTGATGCCGCCGTGTGCAGTAACCGATTACATAAGGAATAAGCAGCGTTGGGAGGTAGCGCCCCTTGCTCTCGGCAAAGCCTTTCAACTTAGTGCAGCTGCCAAACTTATTCGTCCATACCCCTCTTGGCTGTGCGGGCCCTGACCGCTACATTTTGCGGCACTGTGCTACGCCCGCTTTGGCTTCGTACCTTTGCAGCCGAATCTGGCCGGCTGGCCGGATTCGCTCATTCACTAAGTCACTCATTCACCGCCCCATGGGTCTTCGCTGCGGTATCGTCGGGCTGCCTAACGTAGGTAAGTCTACCCTGTTCAACGCGTTGTCGAACGCCAAGGCCGAATCGGCCAACTATCCTTTCTGCACCATCGAGCCGAACGTAGGCGTGGTAACCGTGCCCGATCCGCGCCTGCTGGTGTTGGAGGAAATCGTGAAACCCGAGCGCGTGATACCCACCATCGTGGAGTTCGTTGACATTGCCGGCTTGGTAAAAGGTGCTTCTAAAGGCGAAGGCCTCGGCAATAAGTTTTTGGCCAACATCCGCGAGGTTGATGCCATTATTCACGTGGTGCGTTGCTTCGACGACCCCAACATCGTGCACGTAGCTGGCGGGGTAGACCCAGTCTTCGACAAGGACGTAATCGACACGGAACTGCAGCTGAAGGACCTCGAAAGCATCGATAAGAAGCTGCAGAAGTCGGAGCGCTCGGCCAAAAGCGGCGACGCGGTGGCCAAGAAGGAAGTAACGGCCCTGCAGCGCTTCAAAGCGCACCTGGAAGCCGGCAACAACGCCCGTTCGCTTGACGCTTCGGAGGACGACCTGGCCGCAGTAGAAGACCTGCAGCTGCTCACCATCAAGCCCGTCATCTACGCCGCCAACGTGGATGAAGGCAGCATTCCGGCCGGTGGCAACGCCTACGTGGAAGCCCTGCGCGCCCACGTGGCCAACGAAAACGCCCAGATTGTGGTGATTTCGGCCGCCATCGAGTCACAGATTGCCGAGATGGAAGACCCGGAAGAAAAGGCCATGTTCCTGGGCGAATACGGCCTCACCGAATCGGGCCTGGACAAGCTCATCCGCGCTTCCTACGACATCCTGAACCTCATCACCTACTTCACTGCTGGGCCCAAGGAAGTACGCGCCTGGACCATTCACCGCGGCGACAAAGCTCCGGCCGCCGCTGGCGTCATCCACTCCGATTTCGAAAAGGGATTCATCCGCGCTGAGGTAATCAAGCTGCCCGACTACGAGCAATACCGCACGGAAGCCAAAATCAAGGAAGCCGGCAAAATGGCCGTGGAAGGCAAGGAATACGTGGTGCAGGACGGCGACATCATGCACTTCCGTTTCAACGTGTAAGCTGCCTCTACTCGCTGCATAACGGCATGCTAAGCGCAGCCAGGCATCAGGCTAACTAGTAACTTCAACGCCCCGGCCGGTATTCGGTTGGGGCGTCTTTCTATTCCGTAGTAGCGCATGATGCAAGAGGCATTACAACGGCACATCTTCGAGCCGCTGAACCAAGCAGTAGGACGTGAACTGAAGGCCGTATTTTATCACGACACCTTTCCGGAAGAAGGCCTTATTACTAATCAATTCAGCACGGATATCATTTCTCTGCAGCTTGAGCTTCTCTTTGTAAACGGAGCCATACTGTATTTCAGCTGGGCAAATGTAGAAGGTTGGATGAGCTTCAGTCTGGCCATATCACCTGAGTCGTTCCGCACGGGCCCCGAACGCTATGCACCAACTGCTGCCCATTGGCAACGTTACCTCGGTCAGACGCTAACCGGCTTTTCCGTGTATGGTCTGCGGGAAGAAACCTGGACGGAACACGGACTGGAAAGCAAAAAGGAGGTAACCTACTATAACGAGCCGCACCTAGTGGTACTCTCCTTTGCCGACTATCAGGTAGGTATAGCCAATTGGTATAAAGAGGACAATTTCATACCGCGCCTGCCATTTGGCGACGACGTGTGGATTTTGTTTGAGCGCACCGAAGTCGAGAAACACATAAAGGCGCTAGGCCTCGACCAACTCGAAGCCTAGCGCCTTTTAAATCGTCAGCCGGGTTACTTACCCACCACTTTAAACAACTGCCCGGAAGCCAGCTTATCAGTGGTTTTCATCCCATTCAGAATAGCCAGTTCTTCGTGCCGTTTAGCTGGAACGCCGTTTGCCGACAGGGCCTGTGCCAAAGTCTGATTGCCAGTGGCCGACTTGATGCGCACGCGCTCGGGCTGACGGTTGATTTTGTTGGCATCGGTGAGGCGCTGGAAGCCTTGGGCTACGCGTTGAAACACGGGGCCGTAGGTATTGAAAGTAGCCGGAGCACTCATGCCCACCAGCGCATAGATGGTTTGGCCATCCTGGATCAGGTACGAGAGCGTGCGGGCCTGCACGCCTTGCTGACCGGCTTGGTCGCCTTGCACCGCAATGGCCGGGAAGCTGTTGATGGTGGTGCGGCTGGCTTGAGCGCCTTGAATTTTTAGCTGCTGCACCAAGGCTTGCGCGGCTTCATCGAGAGACTTGCCCGGGGCGAGCAGCAATACCTGCACAGCCTGGCCTTGAGGCTCGGCCATTTGAAATTGCTGGGGCGAGTTCTGGGTTTTCCAGCCTTGTGGCACCGGAAACTGGAACTTCAATTCGGGGTGGTAAAACGCCCCACCTTCCACGAAGCCTTCGCGGGGGTTGTCGCCGTAGGCCAAACCGTCAATCATGCGCAGGTACTGGTCGCGGTTGACGGTAAGCTGTTTGCCCGCTTGCTGCTCAGCCTGCGCGGCCAGCTTCTTCACGTTCTGGTAGCGGTCGGCGGAGTTTGGGTGCGATGATAGGAAAGTGGGTAGGCCAGCGGCACCGCTTTGCTGCTCGGTGCGCTGCAGCGTCAGGAAGAAATCGGCCATGGGCGCGGGGTCGTATCCGATTTTGCTGGCGTATTTCACCCCGAGCTGATCGGATTCGTTTTCATCGTCGCGGCCGTATTTCAGCAGGCCGATGCCCACCACCTGAGAGGCGGGCTGGGCAATGGAAGCCACGCGCTTCGACAGAATAGAGCCAAGAATGAGCGCCCCGTTGGCAATAGTGGAACGTGTCTGCTGCTTCTGCCCGTGGCGAGCGGTGATGTGCCCAATTTCGTGGCCGAGCACGCCGGAGAACTGCGCTTCGTTGTTGAAGTGCGCCATGATGCCGCGCGTAAAGTACACGTGGCCATCGGGCGTGGCGAAGGCGTTGATAACGGGCGAATCGACGATGGTGAAGCCCTTCACATCGTTGGGCCGATCCGACACGCGGCCCATCTGCATGCCTTTCTGGTCGATAAAGCTTTGCAGCTTGGCGTTGTCGAGCAGGCCGAACATGGCGACAATCTGTGGATCGGGCTGGGCGCCCTGAACCGGGGCCATGCCTGCCGAAGCGGGCCGGTTTATGAACGAACTAGTAGAACTGCCCAGCGGCAGCAGCAGCCCCAGCAAAGCCAGGGGCCGCAGGCGACGAAGCAAGGTGGTATGCATAGGTTTGGAAAGTAGAGGTAGGAATGAAAGAACGACGGGAACTAGTCCTGCAACGGCTCAGCCGTAGGGGAAGGTTACGGCTGCACCAAATGCAGGCCTTGGCCTCCCAGACCAGCCCGCCTGAATCTGCTACCGGGTTATACCAATACCGGGCCATTCGGTTTTTGCCGTACTTGCAGCCTGCTCGTCGTCCTTATGAATATTCAGCCCATCCTCGACCATTTCAACCAGCTCGCCCCCGAAGAGCAAACCAAGGAAGTGTACGCTCACTTCGGTCTGGCCGTGTACTTCGGGCAGGCCGTGGAGCAGCAATTGGCCAACATGCTCATCTTCGACAAGCTGTTTCAGGTGAAGCCCGAAACGCCGGAGCAGTACACCGCCATTTTTGAGGAATACGCCGCCGCCGCTAAGCCCGCTGGCATCCTTACCATCGAGCTGCAAATGGCTTATCAGCTTTCCGACACCGACCGCGACGAGCTGCAACAGCTGCTTATGCTGCGGGAGTACTTGGCCAATACGTACTTCAAAGTGTACGCCCAGCGCCTGCTGCAGCCCGAGCAAAAAGGTCAGCTGGTAGCTGATTTTGCTGGTTTCCAGAGCCGCGCCCGGGCCCTGCATACCCAACTGCAGCAGTATCAGCAGCAGTACGTAGCCCGCACCGGCGTGGAAACGGAGCTGATGCAGCAAACCTGGGCTACGGTAGTGCGCGATTCGCAGCGCGTGCTGGGACAAGACTTAAGCTAATGCCGGCAGTAATAGGCCTTAGCAGCAGCACGAAATGTCATTGGGCTACGAGAAATTGCGTGTAGCCCGCCATTATCCCCCGACCAGTACATTTCTAGTACTGCCTTCAGGATCTGTTACACGTTGCGCATTCAATATTCGGTGCCTCCTAGCGCTGGCGCACTTGTGTACCGTTAACCGCCAGTGGTCGGTAGCCGATCAATAGATCGGCACGGGTGCCAGGCGGGCGGTAATACACCAGGATATCGTACTGATTCTGGGTGAGCTGGTAGCTGCCCTCGAAATAGGCTGCATCGGGCGGTGCGCCGCCGGGTTGGCCCACCACGTAGTAATAGTTGTAGTAGCCCTGCTTCAAAAGGAAGCGTCCGGTGTATTGTTGCTGCTCAGCATTGTACGTCATTTTGAACTCCTCCTTCAGCTTCCAATCGGAAAGAGCCCCGAAGACGTACACCGGGCCGGGAGCCACGCTAGGGGCACGGAGCTGGAAGGTGGTCCAGACGTAATCAGCATTGGTGGCGCCGTTGCCGTATTCGCGGCTTTCGAACACGCGCTGCCCGTCGGTATCTTCATACTGGGTGTGGCTGCGGTCGGCGCGGGTTTCTTCGGGCAGCAGCAGCACTTCGCGCGGCGACGCCTGGATGTCCAAGCGGGCCACGCCCAGGCCTACCGTACGTAGCGAGCGTAAGTCGGCGAAACGAAACTCGTTGAGCGCGGGAAAGGCGTTTTCGAAGTTGAAGTATTGGTAGTCGAGCTGCTGCTCGGCGTCGCGCACGAAGGTGGGCCGCAGGTTGTACTTGGCGTTGTCCCAGCGGAAGTTCTGGCGCATCACCACTTTGGTTTCCACGGCGGGGTTCACCAGCGGATAGGAACCGTAGCGAATCGTAAAATCGATCTGCTGCATGGTGTAGCGAGCGGTACCGCCAGGTGCCAGACCGAGCTGTGCAGCAATTTGTACCTGATTTTCATACACCAATATCCGCCGCGAGATAAGCGGCTGGCGCGTGGTACCGTCCTGCACCACCAGTAGGTAGTTGCCGGACAGCTTTACGGGCGGCACCTGCAGCCGGTAATGGTAGTACGACACCTGCGTGTTGACAGAAGTGCGGTACTGGGTGATGTTGAACTCGTTGATGTCGCTGAGAAATTGCAGGTCCGTGAGTACCGAGGGCGACCAGTCGGCATTGCAGTGCACCAGCCGGGCCGTAAGGCGGCGGCTCTGGCTGCCCAGAATGTCGAATTCCAGCGCCACCGAGCCGCTTTGCGACAGGGGCACTACCGGCGCGTTGAACACCTCCGTGGGCTGGCCCGTAGCGGCGTAACATTGCACGCTCTGCACGTCTTGCTCGTACACGTAGTCCTCAAACCGCAGCTGGGTGTTGGCCCGGGGCGCTTGCACGGCGCTTCCCTGACCGGGCCGGCCGGCATTGGGGTCGGTGATGGGCGTACCGAGGGGCACGCAGGCAGCAGTGGCAATCAGCGGAAGCAGCAGGGCGAAACGGCGGAGCATACAGACAAGTACGATTCCACCAAAACTAGGGCTAATTGCCAAAAGCTGGCACTTCGCTTTTAGTAGTGAAGGCGGGTGGTGCTATTTCACGAACGGGAATCAACAAAAAAGAGGCAGCCCAAGCAGAAGCAGGACACTACAGAACGCCGGCTTGAGCGCGCAGCAGTAGGTTAGGCGAGCAAATTGGTTTGTCGCCTCCCTTACCGTTTCCGTTATGCCCGTTGTTACCCTGCGTTGGCTTTTACTGTGGATGCTATGTTTGCTGGCCGCCCCGCTGCTGGCCCAAACGGCAGCGCCACTCAAGCAGGTGCAATACCTTTCGGGCCGTGACAATACCCGCACCCAGACGTGGGACTTCTTCTGCACTGGCGGGCGGCAAAGCGGGTATTGGACCACCATTCAGGTGCCCTCGTGCTGGGAGCAGCAGGGTTTCGGGGCCTACAACTACGGCCGCGACTACAAGACCTACGGAAAAAATTTCCGCTTCGCCGACGAGCAGGGCCGCTACCGGCACCAGTTTCAGGTGCCCGCCGACTGGCAGCAGAAGCAGGTATTTATTGTGTTTGAAGGCTCGATGACCGACACGGAGGTGAAGATCAACGGGCAGCTGGCCGGGCCGATCCACCAAGGAGCTTTCTACCGCTTTCAATACGACATTACCGACAAGCTCAAGCCGGGCCAGTCCAACCTGCTGGAAGTGACGGTGAGCAAGATGTCGGCTGATGCCTCGGTCAACAACGCCGAGCGGCTGGCCGACTATTGGGTGTTCGGGGGCATTTTCCGACCGGTGTACCTGGAGGCTTTCCCGAAGCAGTTCGTTTCGCACACGGCTATTGATGCCCAGGCCGATGGCGCGTTTGCCATGAACGTACACCTGCGCGGCCTGCAGCAAGCCACGCAGGTACAAGCCGACATTCTGGACGCGGCGGGCCAGGTAGTGGGCACGGCCCGTGGCACCGCCGGCGCCGGCGATACGCTGGTGCAAATCAAGACGAACGTCAAGCAGCCGCTGCGCTGGACTTCCGAAACGCCGCACCTGTACCGGGCGCGCGTGCAGCTGACGGCCGGCGGGCAGCCGCTGTACCAGATGGAGGAAAAATTCGGTTTTCGAACCGTCGAAATCCGGCGCGGCCGGGGCATTTTCGTCAACGGCACGCAGGTGAAGCTCAAAGGCATCAACCGCCACAGCTGGTGGCCCGAAACCGGCCGCACGCTCAACGACGCGATTCACCTCCTGGACGTGCGGCTGATGAAGGAGATGAACATGAACGCCGTGCGCATGGCCCATTACCCGCCCGACAAACGCTTTCTGGAGCTCTGCGACTCGCTGGGCCTGTACGTGCTCGATGAGCTGGCCGGCTGGCAGAAGGCCTACAGCACCCGGGCCGGTGCACCGCTGGTGCGCGAGATGGTGCAGCGCGACGCCAATCATCCTAGCATCCTGTTCTGGAGCAACGGCAACGAAGGCGGTACCAACAAGGAGCTCGACGACGACTTTCACCTGTATGACCTACAGAAGCGGCCCGTGATTCACGCCCACCACCGCCCCGGCAACCAGCACAACGGCATCGACACGAACCACTACGAGCACTTCTACAGCACCCAAAAAATCCTCAGCGACTCGCTTATTTACATGCCCACCGAATTCCTGCACGCGCAGGACGACGGCGGCGCGGCGGCCGGCCTGGCCGATATATGGGAGCTGCACTGGCAGGCGCCGCGCTCGGGCGGTGGCTTTCTTTGGGCCCTGGTAGATGAGGGGTTGGTGCGTACCGACCAGCGCGGCATCATCGACGTGAACGGGGTGAATGCGCCCGATGGCGTACTCGGCCCGCACCGTGAAAAGGAAGGCAGCTTCTACGCGCTGCGTGAAATCTTCTCTCCTATCAAGGCGAGCCCAGCGGTGAAAACTGCGGGCCTGAAAGGGAGGAAGGCTAAGAAGGGCGTGCCGCAACCGGCACCTGCAGCCGCGGCAGCGCCGTCGGTAGCCGTGCTGCCCGCCAACTTCAAAGGGGTCATCAACCTCGAAAACCGCTACCACTTCCTCGACCTCGCGCAGTGCTTTTTCCAGTGGGAGCTGGTGAACTACCGCAAGCCGGGGGAAACGTTCAGCGGCTACATAACGCAGCAGAAAGGCCGCGCCACCAGCCCCAAAGTAGCGCCCCTGGTCACGGGCCAGCTAAAGCTCGAGCTACCCAAAGACTGGCAGCGCTACGATGCCCTGCTGCTCTCGGCTTACGACCCGCAGAAGAACCTGGTGTACAAGTGGAGCTGGCAGACGGCGCCCAACGCCAGGCTGCTCGGTGACATAGTGACGCTGCAGGAAAAGCAAGCCGTGGAAAAAGCGGAAACCGACTCCACGCTCACGCTCAAAGCGGCTAACATCACCATCACCTGGAACAAGCAAAACGGCCGAATTACCGCGCTGAAGGGCAACAACGGCGACAAGCTCTCCTTTGCGGGCGGGCCGGTGCTCGTGGCCGGCAACGCGGCCTTCCAGGGCCTGCAGCACCGCGCCGAGGCCGATGGCGAAGTCATTGAGGCGCGCTACACCGGCGACCTGACGGCGGTACGCTGGAAGATGTACGGTTCGGGCTGGCTGCAGCTTGATTACGAGTACAGCCTAAACGGCGACTTTGCCTTTACCGGCCTCAGCTTCACCTACCCCGAAAACTACGTGCTCGGGGCCAAGTGGCTGGGCAAAGGCCCCTACCGCGTGTGGAAGAATCGCCTGCAGGGCGTGACGACCAATGTGTGGGAAAACGCCTACAACAATACCCAGACCGGTGCCGCTCCCTGGATTTACCCTGAATTCAAGGGCTACTTCGCCGACATCCGCTGGCTGGAGCTGAACACGGTGGAAGGCAAGTTCCTGGTAGCCACGCCCGACGTGGGCCTGTACGTGCGCCTGTTTGATTTCTACGGCCTCTCGGGCGTAAAGCCCCATCCGGCCCTGCCCGTAGGCAACCTCTCCTTCCTCGACCGCATCCCGCCGCTGGGTACCAAGCTGGCGCTGAACATCGACGCCAACACCCACAACCTGGGCCCGCAGAGCGAGCTAAACCACGTCAGCGGCCCGACCCGGCGCACGCTTTACTTCTTCTTCGGCCTGCCCAAACCGAGCAGCCAGCCTCAGCCCTACACCGCCCCGGCCAAAGACGATCTGTTTTGAAGGCAGTAGGTAATCCAAGTTAGATACCAGAGCTAAAACTTTCTGCGACTTAGGTTAAATAGCAGCGCAAGAATCCGCCAGCAGGCAGCGGTATTACTTTAGCTTCTCTACCGGTGTGGGGCTTTGCATCAGGCCGGCCGGCACGGCGTCGAGCACGGCAATGTGGTTCAGGCGGCGGCCATCTTTGCCGTCGCTGCGGCCGGCGGCAAGCAGGATATTGCCGTAGCGCTGGTATTCGGCCCACTGGCGGCGGAAGCTGGGCGCGGCATCGGTAGCGTTGCGGTAAAAGGCCCACTCCTCGATGAGTTGGGTACGAGGATTCACCAACACCTCGTAACGGTTTTGGGGCGTTACGCCCACGTTTTCGAAGGTGAGCTGCAGCACGCGGGCCGGCGCGCCCAGCTGGGTGGTAGCGTTGCCTTTGTAGGTGAGCGTGACACCGGAATCCTTGAGCTTGAAGGGCATGATCAGCCACCAGGAGTTATTGGCCCACACGGGGTACATGTTGGTGAGTAGCTTCTGTCCTTCTTCCGTGCTGCTGATGTCCTGCCCGGCTTTATAAGCCTTACCGGCGCGGGTGTTCAGGTTGCCGGTCAGCACTAGGTCGCCCTTCTGCCAGCGGAAGTCGTTGGTGTATTTGTCCCAGATCTGGTACTGGTCGCCGAAAAACTCCCAGGCGATGTAGCGGGCTTTCTGCCAATTATCGTAGCCGCCCATGGCCTGCATCACGGTGTCGGCAATGGCAATGGCCCGGACGTCGGAGCCGGCTTTATTGAAAGTAGCGCCGGCAGGGTACGAAGTCACTTTAGCCGGTTTGGCCGGGCGCTGGGCCAGGGCAGCGCCAGCCGGTAGCAGCAACAGGGCTACCGCAAGCGAGCGGCTAAGGCGAGGAAAGCGAGAAGCAGCGGGAACGAGCATAGGAAGAGTCGGATGAAGGCAACGTCAAACGTCAGGGCCAATACGCAGCCGCCGCGTTTGTGGTCGGGCCAAGTAAAGCCCCAAGTCCTTTTGGCCCGCAAACTAACCTACGGCAGCTTGCTTCCGCTCATTTCCATTTCGATGCTGGCCATGATAAACGGTCCCACCCCTTTGAAGTCGTTTTTCTGAATCGGTTCGGAGAGGTAGTATTCGTAGCTGCCGTCGCGGTAGGGCGTGCCACCGAGGCCGCCCACGCTTACGGTGCCGTTCAGGGCCACGGTACCGTCGGGCTCGGTCTGCACGAACTCCTTCAAGATGCCGTCGTAGCCCCGGCGGGCGGTGGCGGCGTACTTCTTGTCGAGGTAGCCGAGGCGCACGCCTTTCTGCAACGCGTACACAAACATGCACGAAGCGGAAGCTTCAACGTAGTTGCCGGCCCGGGTGCCTTGGTCCGACACCTGCCACCAGCAGCCGGTTTTGGGGTCCTGATACTTCACCAGCACGGGCGCAAGGCGCTGCAGGTAGCCGACCAGATTCTTGCGCTGCGGGTGATTTTGGGGAAAATAATCCAGCACATCCACCAGGGCCATGGCGTACCAGCCGATGCCGCGGCCCCAGAAGTTGGGCGAAAGGCCGGTTTGCTTATTGGCCCATTGCTGCTCCCGGCTTTCGTCCCAACCGTGGTACAGCAGGCCGGTTTTGGAATCGACGAGGTACTTTTCGACCAGCGCAAACTGTTTGGCTACCTGGTCGAAACCCTGAGGCTGATTGAAAACCTTGGCGTACTCGGCCGAAAAAGGCTCGGCCATGTACAGGCCGTCGAGCCACATCTGATGGGGGTAGCGCTTTTTGTGCCAGTAGCCGCCCTCTTTGGTACGCGGCTGCTCGTCGAGCTGCTTGTGCAGCGCCTGCACGGCCGTGCGGTACTGCTCGCGGCGGGGCAAGCTAGGCTGTTGCATGAGCGTGAGCAGCACGCGGCCGGCGTTGATGTTGTCGAGGTTGTAGTCTTCCGGCTTGAAGCGCTGAATAGCGCCATCAGGGCCGATGGACTGGTCCATGGTGCGCACCACGTAATCGAGGTAGCGCGGCTGCCCGGTACGCTGCCACACCCGCTCCACGGCTTTCAGCATCAGGCCGTGCTCATAGCCCCAGCGGGCCGCCTTGTTACGCACGGCCGGCACCGAATCGGGGTACCAGCGCATAAACGAATCAGCCATGCGCACCGACCACGGCTGGGTAGTTTTGGACTGGGCAGAGGCTAGTTGAACGAGGCCCAGCAGACAGATGAGCAGCGAGAAACGATGGAGGCGCATATTGGTTGGAAATTGCCGGAAGGGGTGACTTCGGCTTGTTTTGAGAATTTCGACCTAGGGCCCTGCTCTATCTGGTGTCCGATTGCTGAACCGCAGGAAGGCGTAGCCAACCGAAGGAAGACGTAGCCAAGCATCTCTACCGCTGACGTAAGGTTGGAATCAAGCAAAGCGGTAGAGATGCTTCGACAAGCTCAGCATGAAAAAACCGAATGGCATTTACAGCATAGGACAAAGGCATTTCTGGGCCTGCTTTGCCTGAAGTCAATTAGCGCTTGGCCACGCTGACAACTTTCTTTTTCACGCCAGTACCGTATTCCAGCGCCAGTTTGGCTTTGCTCACGTCGGTGTTGGTCAGCTTCACGTCCCTGGCTTTTTCGGCGCCCGATACGCGCAGCAGCGTGGTGGCGCCGGGCGGGTACCTGATGCCATCGAGGGTGATGTTGCGGCTGTTGTGCACTTCCATTACCGGGTCGGAATCGGTGGGCAGCAGCGTTACGTTTTTGAGGCTGATGTTTTCGGCTTCGATGCACACCAAGCCTTTGCGGCTCTGCAGCACGGCGTTTTCGAGGCTGATTTCCTGAATGGCGCGCTCCGGCAAGCCGCGCACAAGCATGCCGGTGCGGGCACCGTTGCAGGTCACGTTGCGCATGTACACTTTACGAAACAGCGGCGTGCCCTCGCCCACCGGCATGGCCGGCGACACGGGCCGTTCCTTGGAGCCCGCCACCTGGGGCGTGGGGTCCTTGATCATGTAGTACATGTCAAACAGGATGGCCTCCATGGGAATGTTCTTCATGTCGACGCCGTCGATGAAAATGTTTTCCACTACCCCACCCCGGCCGCGGGTGGTCTTGAAGCGGATACCGATATCGGTGCCGATGAAGGTGAGGTTCTGCGCGTAGATGTTGCGCGCCCCGCCCGACATTTCGGAGCCAATCACGAAGCCGCCGTGGGCGCGGTAAACGGTGCAATTGCGCACCAAGATGTTCTCGGTAGGCATGGCCCGCTGCCGCCCCTGCTCGTTGCGGCCCGACTTGATGCAGATGGCATCGTCGCCCACATCGAAGGTGCAGTTTTCTATCAGCGCGCCGTTGATGGATTCGAGGTCGAGCGCATCGGTGTTGGGGGTGTAGGGGCCGTTGAGGACCGTCACGCCGCGCACCACCACGTCCTGGCTCATCATGGGGTGCAACGTCCAAGCTGGCGAGTTCTGGAAGGTTACCCCCTCCAGCAACAGGCGCTGGCAGCGGTCGAGCACCAGGAAATCGGGGCGTAAGTGGTCCTTGATTTCTTCGAAGTCTTGAATGTTCTGCTTTTCCTCGGTCAGCACGCCGGCTTCTTTGGTGGTAGCGCCTTTGAGCGCCTGCGCCGAAGGATACCACCGGTCCTGCTTTTCGTTGAGCACTCCGCCCGAGGCTACTATTTGCTTCCATTCGCTCTCGATGGTGCGGCCTTTCTGCACCATCCACCAAGCCTCGCCCGCGCCGTCCAGAATGCCTTGGCCGGTAATGGCTACATTCTCCAGTTCGCGGCCATAGATCAGGGCCTGGTTACGCACGGCGGCGAGGCCTTCCCAGTTGGTTTTGATCAGCTTGTAATCAGCGCGGTTGTTGCTGAACTGCACCAGCGCCCCGCGGGCAATGTGCAAGTTCACATTGGAGCGCATTTCTAATCCAGCCGTGCGCCAGTGCCCACGCGGCACCAGCACTACGCCCCCTCCCGCCTTGCTGCAAGCGTTGATGGCTTGCTGGATGGCTGCCGTGTTTGGGGTGACACCGTCGGGTACAGCGCCGTACTTACTGATGCTGATGGTGTCCTTGCGAAACTCGGTCAGGTTGACCTTGGGCAGATTCGGTGTAAAGGATTGAGCAGTGGCAGTCAGGCTGAGAGAGACTAGCAGACCGAGTATGGGAAGGTATTTTTTCATCGCGTGGAAATCGGTAGGCTAGAATTAGCTCCCCTCCTCAGATGAGGAGGGGTTGGGGGTGGTTGAAAGACTAGGCTAAAAATTGTCTGCCATGTTGGGCGCGACCAAGACATCTCGCTTGTTTGCTTAATAGCAAGTGACGGCCTTTTGAAGTCGTGCAAGTGGCGCGGGCGTCCTTCAACCACCCCAGCGGCGGCTGCGCCACCGCGTCCCCTCCTCATCTGAGGAGGGGAATTTGTTGTGCTTACGGCATTGGTTTTAGGCCTTCCCATTTTACCTTCCATTCCTTTGGAATGCCGGGAGTGGCTTCTTTGCTGCCGTCGTAGCCGGCGCACATGAGGGCTACTGCGGCTAGCAGGCCGCCGTTGCCAGGCAGGTAAATGCGCAGGCGGTCATCCTGGAAATTGTGTCCGTTGGGCAGGTAAGTGTTGGTGCGGATGGGCATGAGCAGCGCGTCCACGGCTTTATCGGGCAGGCCGAGGCGGGTGGCGGTCATGGAAGTCATCGGGAAGTCCCAGCCCCAGGTGTGGTTCCAGGTCCAGTCTTTCCACACCAGATCAAAGGTGCGGCGCATGGTGGCCACGTCCTGCTGGCCGGTGGTGGGCATCATGCCCAGCGCGCCGAGCACCGAGGGGTGGTCGGTCTTGTACTCGGGGTTGGTGTAGGAGTCGGGGGCGCTTTCGGCAGCCAGGTACACGCCGTTGGCTTGGGGTAGCTTGGAGAGCTTCTGCAGCACCTGGTCCCACTTCTCATTGCGCGGCAGGCCGGCGCGCTTGCGCCACTCCTGGGCTGTGTTCAAAGCCCAGTTCCAGTATACCAGCTCGTAAGTCGGGTTAAAGGTTTCTTCGGCCTTGAAACGTTCCTGCGCCGGAATCAGGCCTTTGCCCAGGATGTAGCGGTCCTTATCCTTTTCGTAGAAGGGGTACGAGGCCATGAAATCGGCCGTAGCAAACACCAGATCCTGGTACTTCTTCTGCACAGCGGCGGAGTTGCTTCGGTCGCGGCGCACCAGTTCAGCCATGTGGATAAAGTGCGGCTGCTGCCAGATCAGGAAAGCGCCTACCGACGAAGGCGCTTCGCGGCCCTGGTTGTCGGTCATCTTCTGCCACCGCACACCCTCGAAGCCCTGCCGCTGCGCAATGGCCTTGGCACCTGCAATGATTTCGGGCCGAAGGTACCAATCCAGACTTTTTTCCAGCAGCTCGGTGCGGCCCCACAGGCCGTAGTGCATGGCGTGCCACCAGTGCATTTCGAGGTGCGGCTTGCCAAACCAGCTGTTGTAAGTCAGGCCGGTTTCCTGCGGTGGGTACTGGCCCGTTTCCTGGCTCCGTATCAGGTACTGCGACAGGATCATCCGGCGCTCCAGCTCCTTGGCGCGCGGGTCCTGGGTTCCCCCAAAGTCAATGGCGCCACCGCTCTGCCAAAAGGCTTTCCAGCGCGCCTGACTGTTCTTTTGTACATCGGCAAAAGCGGGTACCGCTCCCTTCTTCTCCTGCGAGAAACGGGTGCTGGCTTCCAGCACCTCCTGTTTGCCGCTCGGCGTCAGCACAAACTCGTGGGCCTGACCGGCTGCGAGCTTGGCATCGTCGTTCCAGCCAAAGGAGACGAAGTACTGGTCGTTGTCGAGGCGGTGCGAGACGACGGCACCGCGCCCCTGCTGCTGCTCGATCTTGGAGGTATGCTTGTCAGCATCCTTGTAGTTTACGCCGACATCGTCCCACTGCGCCGTAGGGAAAGGAAAGCGCAGGGCCAGCTGCAGGCGCTTGGCCTTCACCAGCGGCGACTTCACCTGCACGGCTACAAGGTCTTCGTCCTGGTGACCCACCGTGAGCACATCCACCGGCGTGCCTTCGAGGGTGAAGTGGCTGCGGATTTCGCCGGTCCAGGGGTTTAGCTCCTGTCGGATATCGCGCAGGTCTTTGATCGTGGCCCGCGAGCCGTCTTTCTTCAGCAGCACAAAGCCCAGGTTGCCGAGCTGCAGACGGTGCGGATTGGCACGCAAGAACTCCACGGCGCCCTTGTTGCGTTCAGGAGCTTTTACCTGCACGGTGTAAGGGATTTTGCGGCCGTTCAGGTCGTACTGGCGCTGAGCCTCCTCCACCTTGTAGTTCTCCTTGTTGGGGAAGCTGTGCCAGCCCCATTCCGATTGCGTACCCAGCGGTACTCCTTTCTGGTAATACTCGGGGAAGCTTTGCAGCCCGGTTACGTCCACGGTCATGGCAAAAGCGCCATTGCCCACGTTCAGCGAAGCCAGCGAATCGGTGCGGGTATTGACGACTTTGTGCCGCTCCACCACGGCCTGGCGGTTGATGGCCTGGGCCAGCGCTTCGGCGGTGGGCAGCGTGGCGGCTCCGAGGCCGAACAGCGAAAGAAACAGGAGGCGGGAAATACGCATGGTTGGTGGGGAAGATTTCGGGTGGCAGATCGATTTGGCTCGGCTGACAGCTTGGACAGCAGGTTACCGACGATTCAGCGTCACGCTCATCAGCCCGATGACCACGTCATTGGCCAAGGCGCGAACCGTGAGGCTCTTGAGTTTCTTCTGCGGATCGAGCGGCAGGTCCAGCACGGTAGCGGCGCCGCCCTCAATGACGCGGTTGCTGTAGCCTTTGATACTGGTGTACTGATCGAAAGAGCGGGTAATGAGACCAGTTTTGAGGTGCACGCGGAACGGTTTGGGCGCTCCGGTCTGGAAGGCGAAGCCATCGTCCAAGTAATCCTGTTCGATGGGCCACCACGAGTCGGGGTTGCGCAGCGGCAGCGTGGCGGTGCTGCCGTCAGTGTACTGCACTACTACTTCCCCGTTCACTAGTTGGCTTTGCATGGGATTGGTAGAGCCGGCCATGAGCAGGTAGGCGTGCGAGGCCTTGCCCTTCAGCGGCACAGTAGCGGCGTTGGGGTAGTTGTCCCATTGCGAAACGAATAGAATGTTCTTTGCCCCAGCCGCGCTGGGTGTGCGTAGTGGCACGCCGACTGGCAGAATGATTTCGTTTTTCGCTCCGGCAATTTGTCGTAGGCCAGTGTCGTCAATTTTGGCATCGATCAGCGGGTAGCACCAGTTGCCGATACCCTGCGTGGGCAGTTGCAGCGTGGGCCCCACCGGCCGCGGCGAGACATACTTGTTCTTCTGGAAAATGTTGGTGACTTGGTCGTTGAAGTGGCGGGCGAGGTCCAGCCGCTCCCACTTGGCAGCGGGGTCGGCGGGTTTGGTCCAGGTAATGACGTCCACCGGCGTGGAGGTTGCCTTTACGCCGTACGTCAGCCAGAGCGTGTTGCGGCCGGGCACCAGCGCCGCGGCCGGAATGGTCAGAACCTCCGAGCTGGTGGCGCCGGGCGCCAGGCGAAAGGTGGCTACCGGCTGCATACCGCGGCCGAGAATTCCTCCGTCTTTCATGCCAAGCGGGTCGTTCACGTAGGGCCGCACCCGCAGCTGCAGGCTGCCGTCGGGCTGCTCAGCGTACTCCACTATTTCCAGGGGCGGCTTCACGGCCAGCCGCAGTGGCTCCCACCACGTCAGCTCTCCTTGCTGCAGCTGCGCGAAGGCTGTGCGGCTGCCCTTTTCGCCCGCTACCTGCGCCGTCAGTTCACTGCCGCTGGTGCGCACGTCTTTCAGCACTTGCTGCGGGTCGAACACTTTCACGATGCTGGCGTGCGGAAACCGCGCCGTGAAGGCGGCTCCGCTTGCATAGGCCGCTTCTGTTGCGGCGGCATCCGGCGCGTCGCCCTGCCAGCGGATATCCACCACGTAGCGCGCAGCGGGTCCGCTGCTGATTTCGATGGTGGGCCGCCCTACGGCATCGGCTACGTTTTTCCACTGCACTGGGCTCCCATTCACCGATACCTCCTCCACGCGCACTGCCCGGGCAGGCACCAGCAGGCGCAAGGGCAACGGCTGCGCCAGGCGGGAGCTTATGATGTACGTATCGCGGGAGCCGTCCCGCTTGAAGTCAAAGGAGACATCCGAAACGGTGAGCGAGGCGTGGTTCCAGGCGGACGGCAGCCCGGGGCGAACCAGCAATGTGCCCATCAAAGCATCGGGCCGGATGCCGAACAAGCCTTCCACCAGCGTGCGGGCCGCTACGCCGATGGGGTCAGCGAAGTCGCGGTACAGCTCGCCGCGGTGGGCATCGTAGAACGAGACCTGCTGGAAATTGCCAGGACTGGAGCCCAGGTACATGCTTTCGAGCAGGGCGCTTTTCCAGAGCTTGAAGGCCTCTTCGCTGCGGCCGGCTTGCCACTGGGCCAGCGTGGTGTGCAGCACCTCGGCCATGGCCACGTTATTTATGGACCAGTCGTAGGGCTGCCAATTCGTGGTAGAGAGCAGGTAGTAGCCTTCG
Organism: Hymenobacter sp. FMD4; assembly: GCF_058932745.1. Classification (NCBI taxonomy): domain Bacteria; kingdom Pseudomonadati; phylum Bacteroidota; class Cytophagia; order Cytophagales; family Hymenobacteraceae; genus Hymenobacter; species Hymenobacter sp. FMD4. The sequence continues at coordinate 29,170 of NZ_JBZYWH010000031.1, read as the reverse complement.
TCGGGCAGGCCGGCGGCGCGCACCGGAATGCGCGGCAGCTCCGTTTCCACGTAGCGCAAGGCTTGATAGGCCTGAAAGGCATCGGGCACTTCCGAGTCGAGGGCGTGGTAGATGGTCCAGAGGCCGGCGGCAGGGTGCAGTTGCTTCTGGCCCAGCGCATCCTGATACTCGGCGTACCAGCCTTTGGCGGGCATCCACAGGCGGGAGTTCAGCGCCTGCTTGATTTTGGTAGCCTCCTGGCGGTACGGCTCGGGGTTTTGGCCGATGCGGGCGGCCAGCTCACCGGCCATCTGGTTGGCCAGGTAGTTATAGGCCGAAGAATGCGTCACGCCACCGCCGCTGTACTGCAGCGCGTCACTGGCCCAGATGGCGGCGTAAGCATCGTAAAGCCCGTCGCCGTCGGGGTCGAAGTTGCGCTTTTCCCACGCGAGGTGGCGCGACAGCACCGGCCACATTTCGTGCACGAAGGCCAGGTCACCGGTCCAGCGCAGGTGGCGCAGCAGCTCGTCGATGAACACCAGGTTCATGTCGTAGTGGTGCGGGCGGAAGTCGCCGCCGGGGTTGCGGCTGATATAGCCCTCGGAGTACACGCTGGTGCCCAGCTTTTCCTGCGAGCGGGCCAGGTTCAGGGCCGTGTCCATCACCACCGGCCCGATTTCGGGCTGCGCCAGCTGCGACTGCGCGTAGGCCCGGAAGTGGGTGCGGGCGCGGTCGTGCCAGCCGAGCGGGTCGGCGGCATAGGGGCCACGCCAGCCGTTGAGGCGCATGCGCCAGGCCACCGCGCCGTGCATGTAGGACGGTGCTTCCCAGATGGCATCGGCGGCCACACTCAGCGCGCCGCCCAGGGTGTTGAGGTACGGATCGGGAGTAATGACCTTCACCCGGCTGGCCAGCTGCTGCCGGGCAGCTTCGGCCTGCGTGAAGGCCTTGGGTAAATCGGCGTAGCGCAGTGCGGTCGGCTTTGCTGTCCCGTCTGGTTTCTGCAAGGCAAAGTACAGCGCCTCACCCACTTTGACCTCTACCCTACCAGCCACTGCGGGGGCTGCGGCCGCAGTGGCAGCCCATAGCTGCTGCGGCGACTCCTGCTGCGTAGCATCGGTTACGCGCAGGGTGCTCTTCGTCGGCCCCACTCCCACCAGATGCTTGCGGGCTGAGCCGTCTTTCGGTTCGGGGCCGTAACGCAGGGTAAAGCTGTTCGCACTGATATCAATAGTGTTGCCCTGGCAGTTTTCAGGCTTGAGGTAAAAGTTGGATTCCGGGTCAGCACCGATGTCGCCGTCACGGCTGAACTTCTTGCCCGTCACACCACCGAAAGCCCACACGAGGCTCACCTGCCCAGGCGCTACGTTCTGAAGCTCCGCTTTCACCACGGCGCCTTCCGCATCGGCCATGGCTAGCACCGTCAGCAATAGGCGGCCTTGTGGGCCCAGCAGCGGATCTTGAATGGTGTAGAGCATGGCGCCGGGCCGGTAGCGGGCCTCGATGCTGCTGGCCTGCGTCAGCCACTTGCTTTGCCCGCTGGCCACGAGGCCGAACTTCAGGTTGCCACCCATGCCGGGCAGGTACAGCGCAAACTCAGGCAAGTCGCCGGCTTCTACGCGGAAGGCGGTATTGGTGCCGTACAGCGCGCGGGTAAAGCGCCGGTTGCCGTTCTGGATGACGAAGTCTTCGCCATCGGGCTGGTAGCGCACGGTGCGGGGCTGATTGTGCCAGAGCGACGGCTCCGGTGCCGTCTGCCCCAGCGAAGTCAGGCTCAGCAGGCAGCCCGCCCAGAGCAAGACCAGCCGGTGGGCTGAGCGGCGCCAAGCGCTGCCCGGTGCTGCGCAGGCAAGCAGTAAGTTGTTTTCGGCCAAAATCTGGGTGGGATTAGGTGGTCGGAGAAAGCAAAGAAGCCCGGTTTTCGCCGGCTGTGCACGACGAAAAACCGGGCTTCCTAAGTAAAGCTAAACGGGTGCGGCTAGTAGCCGGGGTTCTGCTCGTAGAGGCCCGGCGTGGCGCTCAGCTCGCTTTGCGGCACGGCGTAGATGATGTGGTTGGGCCCGATGTTGCGCGTGATTTTGTTGGCGTTGTCTTCGCGGGCGCTCCAGGCATTCACCACGTTCAATACCTGCCCCGAGCGCACCAGATCGTGCCAGCGCAGGCCTTCGCCCAAGAACTCGCGGCGCCGTTCTTCCAGCAGCTGCGCGGCCGTCACGCCGGTGAGCACCGGGATGCCGGCGCGGGTGCGCACCTGGTTCACGATGGTCAGGGCTTCGGCGGGGTTGCCCACGCCGCCGCGCAAGATGGCTTCGGCTTTCATCATCAGGATGTCGGTGTAGCGCATCACGATGAAGTTGATGGGCCAGTCGGAGTCGCCGGTGCCGCGACCGGCGGCGCTGACCCACTTTTTCAGCAGCGGGCGGGTGTCGCTCACGCCGGCGTGGGTGAAGCCCACCTGAATGTTGAAGGCGCGGCGGGCGTCGTTGGCGGCGTAGGAAGCCAGCATGTCCTGCGACACGGGCTTGGTTTCGATGCCGCGCGAGCCAAATGGAATGCCCAGCGAGGTGAAGTACGTATCGGGAACGAAAATACCGGGATACGTGGCGCCCAGGCCCACGATGTACTGCACATCAAACACCACCTCGGGGTTGTTTTCGTTGGTGTAAGAGAAGATGTTGCCGTAAGCCGTGGTAGCGGTGCCGGTGTTGGTGGCGAAGGTGTAGCGGTTGCTGGCAATTACCTCGTTGAGCAGCGTCAGCGCCTGCTGGTACTCGTTCAGACCCAGGCCCGGCCCCTCGATGCCGTAAGTGGGGCCCGAGCGCGTGAGGTGCACCAGCGCCAGCAGGCCCTTAGCGGCGCCCGATGTCGCGCGGCCCACGTTGACGCCGGTATACGTGACCGGCAGGTTTTCCTTGGCGTAGGTCAGGTCGCTCATGATGAGCGTGTACACATCGGCCACGGCGCTACGGCCCACTTGCGCTACTTCCTGCGGAATCATGGCCCGCTCGATTATCGGCACTTTGCCGAAGGTGCGCACCAGATCAAAGTAGTGGAAGGCGCGTAGAAACTTGGCCTCGGCCTCGTAGCGCTGGCGGGTGGTTTCGCCCAGCACCGTGCCGTTCTTGGCCAGCTGATCCAGCAGGGTGTTGGCCCGGAAGATGGCGCTGTAATCCTGAGCCCAGGCATCGGACATGTAATTGCTGACCGACAGCGTGGTGTGGTAGTTGTTGATCGGGTCCCAGTCGCGCACGCCCTGGCCGCTCACGCCGTAGATGTTGTCGGAGCGCAGTTCGGAGAGGATGAGTGCCCGGTTGGGGTAGCCGCGCAGCTGGCTGTACACGGCCGTGAGGGCCTGCTCAAAATCCTGCGCCGTTTGGTAGAAATCCGGTACCGAGCCGTTGGAGATGGGCGTCTGGTTCAGGTCCTTTTCGCAGCCGCCAAGCGAGAGCATGCACGCAGCGGCCAGCAGCAGATATATCTTTTTCATGGGAATTGTCGGGAGGTGACAGGTGACAGCAATGAGGTGATGAAAGAAAGGTTGGGGTCAGGCGACATTCACCGTGTTACCCGTCGCCTCATCACGTGTTACCCAATTAGAAATTCACGTTCAGGCCCAGGATCAACGACTTGGCTAGCGGCAGTCCGCCGTAGTCCACGCCGGAGGTGAAGCTGCTGCCCGAGTCGGTGTTCACCGCGTCGGGGTTGAAGCCGCCGTAGTACTTGTCGCGGCCCAACCAGTTCTCGGCCGTCACGTAGATGCGGGCGCCCTGCGCAATGCGCTTGCTCAAGACGCGGCCCAGGTCGTAGCCGAGCGTGATGTTGCGCACGCGCCAGTAGTCGGAGGAGTACAGCCAATCGGTGTTTTTGATGAAGCCGAACTTGGCGTTGGCTTTGCCTTTCACGCCGTTGCCGGGCTCGGCTTCGGAGCGCCACCGGTCACGTACGTGGCCCAGGGCGTTTTCCTGGTAGCCCACCGAGGTACGGTCGATGGCGCGGCCCAGCAGCGAGTAGATATGGCCGCCGTTCTGCCCCTGTACCAGGAAGCTCAGGTCGAAGCCTTTGTACTTGAAGGTGTTGGTCACGCCCCAGGTGTACTTGGGATTCGGCTGACCCACGATGACGCGGTCGTTGGTATCGATCTTGCCGTCGCCGTTGGCATCCAGGTACATTGGGTCGCCGGCGGTCTGGTTGCCGAAGAGGGGTGCCCCGCCGTCGATATCAGCCTGCGACAGGATGCCGATCTGGCGCACCACGTAGATGCTGTACATCGGCTGCCCCACCTGCAGAATGGTGTTGGCGGCGGCGTTGTCGAAAGAGCCTACTACTTCAATGGGCGCGTCGCCGGGGCCGAGGTGCTTTACCTCGTTCTGGTTGTGGGAGAAGTTGAGGTTGGTGGTCCAGCCGAAGGCGTTGTTCAGGTTGTGCGAGGTCAGTTCCACTTCCCAGCCGCGGTTCTGCACCTCCCCGATGTTCACGAGGTTGTTGCCGAAGCCGGCCGCCGTGTTGATGGGCACGTTCAGCAGCAGGTCTTTGCTGGTTTTGGTGTAGTAGTCAAACGAACCGTAGATGCGGTTCTTGACCAGGCCCACATCCACCCCGAAGTCGATGGTCTGGTTACGCTCCCACCTGAGCAGCGGGTTATCCACGCGGTTGGGCGCCTGGCCCGAAGCCTGGGCCCCGCCGAAGGTGTAGTTGAAGAAACCCAGCGTGGCAATGCTGCTGTAGTCGCCGATGGCGTTGTTGCCCGACATACCGAAGCTGGCGCGCAGTTTCAGGTCGCTCAGGTGCGGAATGCTCTGCATGAAGTTCTCCTGCGAGATGCGCCAGCCTACCGAAGCAGCCGGGAAGACGCCCCACTGCGTTTCGCGACCGAAGCGCGACGAACCGTCGCGACGGATGCTGCTCGAGAGCAGGTACTTGCCCATGTAGTTGTACTGCAAGCGGCCGAAGTACGAGATGAGCACGCTCTTGCTCTCGGTGGTGTTGTTGGCGCCGGTGCCGTTGATGTTGGTGGCGGCATTCAGCGTGGTCACCGTGTTGTTGATGAAGCCGCCGGTAGCTCCCAGGCGCACGTTGTCCAGCTTGGCGGTGGTGTAGGAGTAACCAGCCAGGCCGGTCAGCTCGTGGCGGTCGGCAATGGTCTTGCTGTAGGTCAGCGTGTTCTCGTTCACGAACGTCTGCCGGCGAAAACCGCTGTACGAGCCCGAAGCCTGCGAAGTAGGCAGCGTGCGAGCCCGCGGCGTGTACGACTTAGCCGTTACGTCGTTGTTGTCCAGGTTGAGCGTGGAGCGGAAGCGCAGGTCCTTGATCAGCTCCAGCTCGGCATACAGCGTGCTCAGCGTGCGAAACGACCGGGATTCGCCGATGGCCGTTTCCAGCACGCGCACCGGGCTGGTCGTCGATACGCCCCAGCGGTACGGCTCGTTTTTGCCGTACGACGTGGATACGCCCGCCGTGTCTTCCACCACCGGCGTCATCGACACGAGCTGGTGCAGGCGGTTGTCTTTGCCTTCGATGCCCGGGTCGCGTGACACGGAGTAGGAAGGCGTCATGTTCAGGCCGAAGCGCAGCTTGTTGTTGGCCTTTACTTCCACGTTGGCGCGGGCCGAGTAGCGCTTGTAGCCCAGCCCGATCATCATGCCCTCCTGGTCGGTGTAGTTGCCCGATACGTAGTAGTTCACGTTGTCGGTGGCGCCGCTGGCGGCTATCTGGTAGCTCTGGGTGCGGCCCGTGCGGAAGGCTTCGTCCTGCCAGTCCACGTATTGCAGGCCGGGGTGGCCCGGAATCAGCCACCGGTCGTCAATCATGAGGGTGTTGTTGATGGCCGTGGGCGCAAGGCCCAGGATGGCGCGGCGCTGGGCCGAGGTCTGCGAGGGAGTGCGGTTAGGTCCCGAGGCCACCCAGTTGGCGTTGATCATTTCGATGGCGCGCTCCGTCCACTCCTCGCCGCTGAGCATATCCAACTTTTTGGCTGCCTGCGAAATGCCTACGTAGGTATTAAAGGAAATCTGGGGCTTGCCCGTCTTGCCGCGCTTGGTGTTGATGATAACGACCCCGTTGGCCGCGCGCGAACCGTAGATGGCGGCCGCCGCGGCATCCTTCAGCACCTGAATCGATTCGATGTCGTTGGGGTTGATGTTGTCCAGCGGGCTGCCGTTGGCAAAGCGGGCGCCGCCGTTTGGGCTGGGGTTGTCGAGCGGAAAGCCGTCGATAACGTAGAGCGGCTCGTTGCCGGCCGAGATAGAGCCCGCGCCGCGCACCTGCACGCTAAACGCACGGCCTGGTACGCCGGTGGTTTGCTTTACCTGCACGCCGGCCATCTGCCCCACCAGCGCCTGGTCTACGCGAGCCAGCGGCCGCTCCTCCAGCCGCGAGGCATCGAAGGTGGCAATGGCGCCCGTTACATCGGCTTTCTTCTGCGTGCCGTAGCCCACCACCACTACTTCTTCCAGCGCCTTGGTGTCTTCCAGCAAGGTGACATTGAACGCCTCCACCCCGCTGAACTTCCGCTCCACCGTCACATACCCCACGAAGCTGAACACCAGCGTGCCCGAGGTTTCGGGTACGCTTAGCGCGAAGGAGCCATCTACACCGGTGGTGATGCCGCGCGTGGTGCCTTTCAGCGCCACGGTTACGCCGGGCAAGCCCTCACCTTTGTTGGAAACCACCTTGCCCGTCAGCTGCCATTCGGCGGGGCTGATTACTGTCGCTTGCGCAGGGAGCGGCATCATACCCGGCGCAGCCAGCAGCAGCAGCGACAGGGCTGCTTTGGGCTGAACCCGTTGCCATCCGTAGATTTTTTTCATGGCGTATGGAGAGAAGTTGAGTGGGAAGACAGTAGGTGTTCGATTCGGTAGCCAAACTATTCCTCTCCCAAGCCGAAACTGTCCTGTAGACTACTGTTTGCCAACCAGCCCATTACTTTTTTATGAAGCTTACGCCGGCTATTCGGCACCAAACTAGCGCTGCAACCAAGACTTCGGCCGGTTAGGCCAGACCCTGCGGCACGTTAAAACATCGTTAAAAACAAATTTTTCAAACTCTCCTGCTGCCTGAACAGGAGAGTACCCTAGGGAGCCATGCGCCAAGTGCCCGAACATTGAGAAAACAACGCTTTTCCGGCCCTTCTCCATGAAAAATCTGCTTTGGCTTGCCGGCTTGCTCTTGCTGCTGGCCGCCACTCCTCGCCCCGCCCAGCGCCCCACCCTGTACCTCATCGGCGACTCCACCGTGCGCAACGGCAGCGGACAGGGCTCCGACCGCATGTGGGGCTGGGGCTCCTTCCTCGCGCAGCATTTCGACACCACCCGAATCCGCATCAGCAACCAGGCCATCGGCGGGCGCAGCTCCCGCACCTTCCGCACCGAGCGCCGCTGGGAGAAAGTACTAAGCACCCTGCAGCCCGGCGACTTCGTCCTTATACAATTTGGCCACAACGACGGCGGCCCACTAGCCGACACGCTCCGCGCCCGCGGCTCCATCAAAGGCATCGGCGAGGAGGCGCAGGAGATTTATAATCCCATCACCAAAAAGCAGGAAGTGGTGCGCAGCTACGGCTGGTACCTGCGCCAGTACATCCGCGAAGCCCGCGCCAAAGGTGCCACGCCCATCGTTGCATCATTGGTACCGCGCAACAAGTGGCAGGACGGCCGCATCCAGCGCAACACCGCTGATTACGCCGGCTGGGCCGAGCAAGTAGCCAAAGCCGAAAACGTACCGTTCATCGACCTGAATGAGCTAGTGGCCAAGCAGTACGACGCCATTGGCGACGAGCAGAAGCTCAAAGCCGCTTACTTCGTGGAAGACCACACGCACACCAACGAAGCCGGTGCCAAGCTGAACGCCGCCACCGTGGCTCAGGCTATCAAAGCCCAGAAGAAGCTCCCGCTGCGCAAGTACCTGCGGTAGCATGGCCTGAAGCAGTATCTGCAGGCGCTACAGTTTACATTCTAGAACGTCATGTCGAGCTTGCCGAGACATCTCGCGTGCTAATGTCCGAGCGTAATGTTCTTATACAGGAGTTACTATCCGGCAAGATGTCTTAGCAACGCTCGACATGACGTTCTGCAGGAAATAAGTTGAGTTACCTACCGCGGAGGCCGGCTTTGCTAACTCACGCATGGTACTGCCCACCACAAACAAAGAAGGTCAGCCCGGTTGGCTGACCTCTTTTGCTTCACTCACCAGGGGTGTTCGGAGCAGGGTATTCGTAAGTTCAATCAGTGCTGCGCCACCATGGATTCGGCAGGCGCCGCAGTCGTTAGGCTGGCTTCGGTGCGGGCGGGCTCCGTGGTCTTGGCTTCGGCCGGCGCCTGGGAGCCGAGGTAGTTGCCGTAGCCGACGATAACGGTGGACAGTACAACCGCCAGAATACCGACGGACACGGTACGCATGGTGAGGCGATTGGCACCGCGCCATTCGTGCAGGTACAGGCCCCACAGCGAGCTGAAGGTGATGATAAAGGCCATGTGCAGCGTCCAGCCCGAGAAGCGGTAGTCGCCCAGTTTGGTGTCGCCCATGCCGTAGAAGAAGAACTGCAGGTACCACGTGAGGCCGGCCAGGGCGCAGAACAGCACGTTACGCAGGATGGGGGCCGATACGTTGGCGTAGTCGGAGAAGGTCTTGTTCTTGTAGTTCAGGTACAGGCACCACACACCGTTGGTAGTAAGACCGCCCAGCAGGATTACCACCAGAATGGCGTTGTTCTGGTACAGCGGATCAGCCCCGTGCTGCACGGCTAGTTCGGCGATGTTCTGCCCGGCCGTCAGGCCAAAGGAAAAGCACGAGCTCATGATGCCCGAAAACACGGCTACCATCACGCCTTTGCGCAGGTCGAATTCGGCAATGGTCGCCTTCTTTTCCTCCGCCGAAAGCGACTTCTCCTTCATCATGCCGGCCAGGCCACAGATCAGGATACCTACCACGCACACCACTAGTCCAATCAAAATGGAGCGACCCGAAGGCGAGCTGACCAACTGCCCGAACTCATTGTTCCAGATGGGTGGCACCACCGTGCCGAACACGGCGCACAAGCCCAGCGTGACGGCCATGCCCAACGACAAGCCTAGGTAGCGCATGGCCAGCCCGAAGGTGAGCCCGCCGAAGCCCCAGAGCACGCCCCAGATGTACACCCAGAACAGGTCGGCGCTCTTGGCCTCGCTCAGTACGCCGAAGATGTTGGGCACGGTAAGGGCGCCGAGCACAATCGGCGAAATCAGCCACGACACGATGCCGCCCACGAGCCAGTAGCTTTCCCAGGCCCAGCCCTGCACCTTCTTGTAGGGCAAATAGAAGCTACCCGAGGCGAAGCCTCCGAGCGCATGCAGAATTACTCCCCAGATAACAGCCATATGAAGCGAGGTGGTTTTAGGCAAATCTGTTCTTTACTACACGCCAAACTCTCCTGCTCCCTCCTGAAAAGTCAGAAATCGTTTGCATAGTCCGCAGGCGCCGCTTTCGGCTATTTGACGTAATGATTTTTTTACCTGCGAGCAGGAGAGTGCAGGAGGTTGGCCGCAAAGGCAGCGGCGTACTTTGTCACAAAGCAAGGCACTACTGTTTTTGGCAATTCAACGGCAGCACAATATGGAAAAAACGCTCACCTTTCAGCACGTCAGCTACCTCTGGGACGATGCGAAAGCGCTTGAACTAAGCGGCGATGAAGTAGCTCTGTTTCTATACCGCTCCAACCTGCTTGGGGCCGATCTGCGCCTGACCAACTACGCGGGCGGCAATACCTCCTGCAAAATCACCGCTATCGACCCCGTCACGGGCCTGCCCGCCGAGGTAATGTGGGTGAAGGGCTCCGGCGGCGACATAGGCACGCTGACCAAAGCTGGTTGCGCCAACCTGTACGTGGACAAGCTGCACGCCCTCAAGAACCGATACCGTGGCTTGGAGCACGAAGACGAGATGGTGGCCTTGTTCGACCACTGCCTCTTTGACCCGAAGTGCGCCGCGCCTTCCATTGATACGCCGCTGCACGGCCTGCTGCCCTTCAAGCACATCGACCACCTCCACCCCGACGCGCTCATCGCCATTGCGGCCAGCAAAGACGGCGAGCGGATCATGAAGGAAATCTGGGGCGATACGATGGCCTGGATTCCGTGGCAGCGCCCTGGCTTCGACCTCGGTCTGCAGCTGGAGGAAGCCGTAAAAAACAACCCCAGCATCCGCGGCGTCATCCTTGGCGGCCATGGCCTCTTTACCTGGGCCGACACCTCTTACGAGTGCTACCTCAATACCCTGGAAGTCATTGAGCAGGCTGCCGCGTACTTGCAGGATAATTTCGGCAAGCGCCGCCCGGTATTCGGTGGGCCGAAGCTGACCAACGGCCCCGACGAAACCACTAGGCGCCGACACGCGGCCGAAGTAATGCCCACGCTGCGCGGCCTGGCTTCCAGCCACCGCCGCATGCTCGGCCACTTCACCGATGATGCCCGCGTGCTGGAGTTCGTGAATTCGCACGATCTGCCGCGTCTCGCGCAGCAAGGCACTTCCTGCCCCGACCACTTCCTGCGCACCAAGATTCGTCCTTTGGTACTTGATCCGGCCCAGATGCGCCAGCCGCTGCCGGCCGTGAAAGAGTACCTGCAGGAGCAGTTTGAGGCCTACCGCCAAGACTACACCGCCTACTACGAGCGTTGCAAGCACGCCAACAGCCCAGCCCGCCGTGACCCAAATCCGGTGGTGATTCTGTGGCCCGGCGTGGGAATGTTCACCTTTGCCAAGGACAAGCAGACCGCCCGCGTAGCCGCCGAGTTTTACACCAACGCCATCAACGTAATGAAGGGTGCCGAGGCCGTGTCGGAGTACCAGGGCCTGCCCGAGCAGGAGGCGTTTGACATCGAATACTGGCTGCTGGAAGAAGCCAAGCTGCAGCGCATGCCCAAGCCCAAGTCCCTCTCGGGCCAGGTGGCCTACGTGACAGGTGGCACCGGTGGCATCGGCAAGGCCATCTGCGAAGTGCTGCTGCAAAACGGCGCCTGCGTAGTAGCCGTCGACCGCGACCGGCTGGAAGAAACTCAGACGGACCTGCGCAAGCAGTTCGGCAAAGACAGCGCCCTGGCCACGGCCATTGACGTGACTAGTGCCGAGGCCATCAGCGAGTCGCTGCGCCAAGCGGTGCTGCAGTTTGGTGGCGTCGACGTGGTGGTGAACTGCGCCGGCCTGAGCATCTCGAAGCCGCTGGCCGACACCACCCAGGCCGACTGGGACCTGCTGCAGGACGTGCTGGTGAAAGGCCAGTTCCTGGTGACGCAGCAGGCCGTGGAAATCCTGCGCCAGCAACAAATGGGCGGCTCGGTGGTGAACATCGCCAGCAAAAATGGCCTTGTGGCCGGCCCCAACAACGTGGCTTACGGCACGGCCAAGGCCGCGCAGCTGCACATGTCGCGCCTGCTGGCGGCCGAGCTCGGCCCCGATAAGATTCGCGTAAACACCGTCAACCCCGACGCCGTGCTGCGCGGCTCCAAAATCTGGGAAGGCGACTGGGCCGCGGGCCGCGCCAAAGCTTACGGCGTATCGGTGGAAGAACTGCCGGCGCACTACGCCAAGCGCACCCTGCTCGGTGAGGAAGTGCTGGCCGAAGACATTGCCAAGGCGGTGCTGGTATTCGTCGACGGCTCGCTGTCGAAGTCGACCGGTAACGTACTGAACGTGGACGGCGGCGTGGCCATGGCTTTTGTCCGCTAGACGGCTCGCCACACATGCTACACTAACCCAAAACAGCCGGCCGGTCGCCTTGACCGGCCGGCTGTTTTGGGTTATGGTTGGCTGGTACTTGCGCACCGGGATACGGTTCGGCTTTGCGAGAACGTTCCCGACATCGTTTGCGCAAATATTTTACTTGCTGAAGCTCCTCTTTTTCGGCGATTTTGGTAAGTTTTAAGGCTCTCAACTCCCTCCCACCCCAGTGAGTAGTTCCACGGTGTTGCGCCTTGTTCTTTTCCGCGGCCCCGCCTTGTCTCAGCGCCTGCATTACGGCGCCGCCGTAGTAGCTGGCTGCTGGCTGAATTCACTCCTTTTGCCTCCGCACACCCGGCATGTATAAGCTGCAGTTCAAGCCTTTTGACAAGACTCCCAAGTACAAGCAGATTGTGCAGTCGGTTATCACCGACATCGAACGAGGCGTGCTAAAGCGCGAAGACCAGCTGCCTTCCATCAGTGAACTTAGCGCCGAGTACTACCTCGCCCGCGACACCGTTGAGAAGGCCTACCGCGAGCTGCGCGCCCGCGGCTTTATCACCTCGGTGCAAGGCAAAGGCTACTACGTGCAGGCTACCGATGCGAGTAAAATCAAGATTCTGCTGGTTTTCAACAAGCTTAGTTCCTACAAGAAAATCATCTACTACGCCTTCCTGAATGCGCTCGGCGACCGGGCTCAGGTGGACCTGCAGATTCACCACTACAGCGCCAGCATCTTTCAGGATATCATGGAGAAGTGCCTCGGCAAGTACAATTACTACGTGGTAATGCCGCACTTCACGCAGGACGTGGAAAAAGCCGATTACAAGGCCATTCTGAATTCGATTCCGCCCGGCGAGCTGGTGCTCCTCGACAAGGACCTCTCCGACCTGAAGCACCCGTGCCTGAGCGTATTTCAGGATTTCGACAAGGATATTTTCGGGGCCCTGGAAGGCGTGACGGATCTGCTGGCCAAGTACCACCGCCTGGTGCTGGTGCTGCCCAGCGTGGGCAACAATTACCCGGTGGAAATAGCCTGGGGCTTCCGCACGTTCTGCGGCAAGCACGGGAAAGAGTTTGCCATCAAAGAAAACGCCATGAACGAGGTGCTGGAAGCCGGCACCGCTTACGTGGTGGTCGAAACCACCGACCTTGCCGAGCTGATCAAAAAAGTGCGCCAGACGCCTTATTTGCTCGGCCGGGAGATTGGCATTCTGTCGTTCAATACCAGCACCTTGAAAGAGCTGCTGGGCATCACCGTTATTTCCACCGACTTCGAGGCCATGGGCCAGACGGCCGCCACGCTACTGCTGCAAGGCCGCCGCGAGAAGGTGAAGAATCCCTTTTACACTATCCGCCGCGGCTCGCTGTAGCACAAGCTCGGTACAGAACGATACTCCCCTCCTCAACTGAGGAGGGGATGTTGCCGCTTTAACGGCAACTGGGGTGGTTGAAGGACGTCCGTGCCGTCAGAACAACTACTAAATGAACGACGAAACAAGCACGTCATGTCGAGCGCAGTCGAGACATCTCGCGTGCTGACACCGGCGAGTGATTCAACGAAGCGGTAGAGATGCTTCGGCGGGGCTCAACATGACGTTCTTGAGCAATCGTCCAAACGGCGCGGACGCCCTTCAACCACCCCAGCCGCAACTCCGTTGCGGCGTCCCCTCCTCATTTGAGGAGGGGAGTTGGTCGTTCTCGCCGCTTTCTTTTCGATTCCGCCCATTAGCAGGAGAGTTCAGAACAGTTCCGGCGGGGGCGCCGACTACTTTGCTTACCGTTAGCTATGTCCCACCCGACGGTCACCCGGCTGCCTTTGCAGCCGGCCCGCGCCGTTGTCAATTCTCGCCTCCTTATGATGGACTCCCAACGCCTTCACGATTTCAACCAACCGTTGCTGGAGGAGCACCAGTTTCGCCTGGGCTACGTGCGCGACCTGCTGGCCCGCCGCGGCCTCGACGCGCAGGATATCATCCAGAAGTTGGTAGCCTTTCAGGTCGCCATTCCGTCGTGGGCCTTGGGCACGGGCGGCACCCGCTTTGGGCGCTACCCGCTGGGCGGCGAGCCGCGCAACCTGGAAGAAAAAATCGAGGACATCGGGCTGCTAAACCAGCTTAACGGCTCGTCGAACTCCATTTCGCTGCACATTCCCTGGGACATTCCTACCGATGTAGCGGCTATTCAGCAGCGGCTGCAGCAGCAGGGACTGGTCATTGACTCGGTCAACTCCAACACTTTCCAGGACCAGAAGGATCAGGCTTACTCCTACAAGTTTGGCTCTTTGTGCCACACCGAGCCGGCCGTGCGCGAGCAGGCCATTCAGCACAACATCGAGTGCGTGCGCTACGGCGAGCAACTCGGGGCCAAAACGCACACCGTGTGGCTGGCCGACGGCTCCAACTTCCCCGGGCAGCAGCACTTTCGCCGCGCTTACCAGCGCACCCAAGAATCCCTGGCCGCCATCTACGAGGCACTGCCTTCCGACTGGACCATGCTCATCGAGTACAAGCCCTACGAGCCGCACTTCTACTCCATGATCATCCCCGACTGGGGCACCTCCTACTCGCTGTGCCAGCAGCTCGGCCAGCAGGCACAGGTGCTCGTGGATTTGGGGCACCATTTGCCCAATACCAATATCGAGCAGATTGTGGGCCGCTTGCTGCATTTTGGGCGTCTGGGTGGCTTTCACTTCAACGGCTCCATGTACGGCGACGACGACCTGACCACGGGCAGCATGAAGCCCTTCCAGCTTTTCCTGATCTTCAACGAGCTGGCAGACGGCGCACAGGATGCCGCCGTGCAAAACCCTTCGGTAGCGTACATGATCGACGCCAGCCACAACACCAAGGACCCGCTGGAAGACCTGCTGCAGTCCGTCGACAACATCCTCGGCTCCTACGCCAAGGCTCTGCTGGTCGACCGCACGGCCCTGGGCGACCTACAGCAGCAGAACGACGTGGTGCGGGCCGAAGAGCTGCTGCGCGACGCCTTCCTGACCGATGTGCGCCCGCTCGTGCAGGAGGCTTATCGCCAGGCCGGCGGCGCGCTGGACCCGGTATCGGCTTACCGCACCGAGCGCATTCGGGAGCAACTCATTCAGCAACGCGGCAAGCTCAGCCTGTCGACTGGACTATGAAAAAGACCATCTACGCCGTCTTCGACGTGGGCAAGACGAACAAGAAGCTCATCCTGTTCGACGAGGACCGGCAGATCATCGAAGAAAAGCAGCACATGTGCGTGGAAACCGTCGACGACGATGGTTTTCCCTGCGAAAGCCTGGCCCGCCTCACGCAGTGGGTGCAGGACCACTGGCACGCGCTGCGCACCAATCCGCACTACTCCGTAAAGGGCATCAACTTCACCTCGTACGGGGCCAGCTTCGTGCACCTCGGGGCCAACGGCCAGCCGGTGCTGCCGCTGTACAACTACCTCAAGCCCTTGCCCGAGCACTGGGCCGAGCAGTTCTACGCCTCGCTGAAGGAGTCGCCGGAAGATTTTGCCGCCATTACCTGCTCGCCGCAGCTGGGCATGCTGAATTCGGGCCTGCAGCTGTATTGGCTGAAGCACGCCAAGCCGCAGCAATACTCGCGCATTCGCACCTCGCTGCACCTGCCGCAGTACCTCTCCTACCTTATCACCGGCGAGGCCTTTAGCGACTATACTTCCGTGGGCTGCCACACCGGCTTGTGGGACTTCACCAAGGGTGCCTACCACGATTGGGTGCTGCGCGAAGGCATCGACGACAAGCTGGCGCCGCTAACCCAGGATTCCGTGGCCACCGTGGTCGACGGCGTCTTGGTGGGTGTGGGCCTGCACGATTCTTCAGCCGCTGTGCTGCCCTACCTGCTGGAGTGCGCCGAGCCCTTCCTGCTGGTATCCACGGGCACCTGGGCCATCACGCTGAACCCCTTCAACGACCAGCCGCTCACGCCCGAGCTGCTGCGCCGCGACTGCCTTAGCTACCTCTCGCCCAAGGGCCGCATGACCAAAGCAGCGCGGGTGTTCTTCGGCCGGGAGCATGATTATCAGGTACAGCGCATTGCCAACCATTTCCACGTGAAGCCCGATTTCTACCGCTCCATCGTGCTGGCCCGGCCTTACGACGAAGCCTCGACACGCTTCCTGCCGTGGTGCATGGCCGGCACCGGTCCTTTCCCCGACGAGCCGGTGCAGGAATGGGAGCTAGACGGTTTCAAAACCGCTGGAGAGGCATATCACCACCTCATTCACGGCCTGATGGACATTCTCACCGAATCCATCAACCTGGTGCGGCAGGACGAGCAGATCATTTACGTCGACGGCGGCTTCGCGCGCAATCCGCTGTTCATGCAGGTGTTGAGCTGGAACTTCCCGATGGCTGATATCCGCACGCTGGAGGTACCCCAGGCCACAGCGCTAGGCGCCCTCACGCACCTGGAACAAGGCGAAGCTTGGACCAAAACGCAGCTGTTGTTCACCTAGCAACGCACCAGTTCTAGAGCTAGGCCTAGCTCCCCTCCTCAGATGAGGAAGGGTTGGGGGTGGTTGACCAATCGTTGTTTACTCTGAACGTCATGTCGAGCTTGTCGAGACATCTTGCGTGCTGATGTCCAAGAGTAATCCGCAGTAAAGAGAAGTCACTATCCAGCGAGATGTCTCGGCTGCGCTCGACATGACAGCCTATTTCGACTCGGTCAAAAACTTTCACCCACCCCTAGCCCACGCCGCTCGATGCGCAGAATTCATCTAAGGGGAACTAGCTTTTAGCTTAGCCATGAAAGTAGGGTTGTTCATTCCTTGTTACGTCGATCAGTTTTACCCGCAGGTAGGCATAGCGTCCTTGCAGTTGCTGGCGAAACTGGGCGTACAGGCTGATTTTCCGATGCAGCAAACCTGCTGCGGGCAGCCGATGGCCAATACCGGCTGCGAGCGGGACGCCATGCCAGTGTACCGGCACTTCGCCGACACCTTCCAGGGGTACGATTACGTGGTGGCCCCCTCTGGCAGCTGCGTGTACCACGTGCGCAAACACTACGACATTGTGGAGCAGACGGCGGCGGTGCAGCACGTACGCTCAGCGACCTATGATTTGATCGACTTCATCACCTCGGTATTGGGCGTGACGGAATTGACGGGCCGCTTTCCGCACCAAGTGGGCCTGCACCTGAGTTGCCACGGCCAGCGCGGGCTGCACCAAGCCAACGAATCGGAAATGACACCGGTGCGCGACGGGCAATTAAGCCGGCTGCTGCGCTCCATCGATGGGCTGACCCTAACGGAGCTGACGCGCAATGACGAATGCTGCGGCTTCGGCGGCACGTTCTGCGTGGCGGAGGAAGCCGTATCGGCGCGCATGGGCCAAGACCGCGTGCAGGACCACCTGCTGAATGGCACTCAGGTGCTCACCGGCGGTGATATGTCTTGCCTGATGCACCTGGAAGGCATTGTGCGGCGGCGGCAGCTGCCGATGCGCGTGATGCACGCCGTGGAAATTATCAATGCTGCCATGCAGGACACCACTGTAGCACCGGCTTCAGCCCGCGTTTCCAAGGCGGTAGTTGCTGAACGGTAGCTGATAGACAAAAGCCTTTCAGAAAAACAAAACTCACTATCTGTGGACGCGGACTACAGAGTCCGCGCTACAGGTTCACAGCGCACTTTCACCATGAGTCACCCCGAACGCGCTGAAGCTTTTACCCGCGACGCGGACCGCACCACCTGGCACGACGAAACCTTATGGTTTGTGCGCCAGAAACGTGATAAGGCCGTGTATGCCATACCCGAGTTTCAGGAACTGCGCCAACTGGCTTCCGACATCAAGGAGCACACCCTGAGCCGCCTCGACGAATACCTGGAGCAGTTTGAGCGCCAGGCCCAGGCCAACGGCGTGCAAGTACACTGGGCCGCCGATGCCCAGGAGCACAACCGCATCGTGCTGGACATTCTCCGCGCTGCCGGGGCCACGAGCATTGTCAAAAGCAAGTCCATGCTTACCGAGGAATGCCACCTCAACCCCTATCTGCAGCAGCACAGCATTGAGATAGTCGACACCGATCTGGGCGAACGAATCGTACAGCTGCGCGAAGAAGCGCCAAGCCACTTGGTGCTGCCAGCCATTCATTTGAAAAAGGAAGACGTTGGCGAGACTTTTCACAAGCACCTGGGTACGCCCAAGGGCGAAAAAGACCCGCAGCAACTCACCGAAGCCGCTCGCCAGCACCTGCGCGAGAAGTTTCTCATCGGGCAGGTAGCCATTACGGGCGTCAATTTTGCCGTGGCCGAAACCGGGGCCGTGGTGGTGTGTACCAACGAAGGCAACGCCGACCTCGGCGTGAACCTGGCGCAGGTGCACATCGCGTGCATGGGCATGGAAAAGCTGATTCCGCGCACGGCCGATCTGGGCGTGTTCACGCGCCTGCTGGCCCGCAGCGCCACGGGGCAACCGGTCACCACCTACACTTCGCATTTTCAGCAACCCGCCCCGGGCCGGCAGATGCACATTGTCATCGTCGACAACGGCCGCTCCCGGCAGCTGGGCCGCCCCGATTTTCGCAACTCGCTGAAGTGCATCCGCTGTGGCGCCTGCATGAACACCTGCCCGGTGTACCGGCGCAGCGGCGGCCATAGCTACGACTTCACGGTGCCCGGCCCCATCGGCGCCATCCTCTCGCCCAACATCGATCTGCACAAGCACAGCTCGCTGCCCTTTGCCTCCACGCTCTGCGGCTCCTGCTCCGACGTGTGCCCCGTCAAAATCGACATTCACAACCAGCTTTATAAGTGGCGGCAGCTCATTGCGCAGGCCGACGAACTACCGGCTAGTAAGAAATGGGGCATGAAACTGCTGAGCCGGGTGCTGGCCCGGCCGGGCATGTATCGATTGGGCGGCAAAATCGCTCGCGAAGGGCTGCGCCTGCTGCCGCATGGCCTTAGCCACGCCCACGCCTTGAACCCCTGGGCCAAAGCCCGGGAGCTGCCCGAGCCGCCTGCACAAAGCTTCCGCGAATGGTATCAGCAACAGCAAAAAACCGGTCAGGCATGAGTTCCCGCGAAGCCATTCTGGCGGCCGTACGCGCTAGCCGCCCCGTCGCCACTCCCCTGCCTCCATTACCTGACTTCGGCGGCGAGGCGACAGTAGCGCGCTTCACGGAGTGGCTGCATTTTATTGGTGGGCAGGTGATTTACTTGGCCCCAGATCAGTCCTTGGTCGAGGTGGTTCAGCAGCTGTACCCTAACGCCGTTCGCGTGGCGTCGGCCTTGATTCCGGCAACTGTTTACGTTGATCAGCAAACCGCAATTCCGGTGCTTGAAGCGGTGGATTTGGCGGTGCTGGCGGGTGAG
Organism: Hymenobacter sp. FMD4; assembly: GCF_058932745.1. NCBI lineage: Bacteria > Pseudomonadati > Bacteroidota > Cytophagia > Cytophagales > Hymenobacteraceae > Hymenobacter > Hymenobacter sp. FMD4. The sequence goes on along the minus strand of NZ_JBZYWH010000031.1, from coordinate 10,183 downwards.
TTTGGCGTAGCTGAAAACGGGGCGGTATGGGTACCTGAAGCCAACATGCTCCACCGCGCCTTGCCGATGATTGCCCAGCACCTAGTGCTGGTGCTCGACCAGCAGCGCTTGGTAGCTACCATGCACCAGGCTTACGCCGAAATGGGCAGCACAGGCGCCTACGGCGTGTTCATTGCCGGCCCCTCCAAAACGGCGGACATTGAGCAGTCATTGGTAATTGGGGCCCATGGGGCGCGTAGTCTGACGGTGGTGCTGGTGTAAATCCACGTGCCGTCGTTGGCTTTACCTGAGCATCACGCGTTAGCCAATGCTCGGTCGAGGTGCACGTAGCCGCCATCGACGTGGATGATCTGGCCGGTGGTGTGGCTGCTGCGGGACGAGAGCAGAAAAGCCGTGGTGTTGCCAATTTCTTCGGCTGTGGTCATGCGGTGACCCAGCGGAATGCGCCCGGTGATTTCGCGCAGCTTCTCCTCGGGGTGCGCCAGCGTTTGAATCCAAGCTTCGTACTGCGGCGTCCAGCACTCGGCCACCACCACGGCGTTGACGCGAATCTGGTATTTGAGCAGTTCCACAGCCCACTCGCGGGTGAGGGCATTGCGGGCGCCGTTGGCGGCGGCATAGGCCGAGGTATTGCCCTGCCCGGTTTCAGCGGTTTTGGAGGTAATGTTTACAATGGCACCCTGGCTCTTTATCAGCTCCGGCAGGGCGTGGTGAGCCAGCAAATAGTAGTGCACCACGTTGCGGTGCAGGCTCAGCATAAAGCGCTGATAGTTGCCGTGCTCCAGCCCTACTCCATCGTTCAGGCCGGCATTGTTTACCAGCCCATCGATGCGGCCGAATTGCGCTACCACCGCCTGTATGGCCCGCTCGCAGGCCTCCGGTTCGGATAGCTCGGCTACCACTTGCCCTGCCCGGCCACCGTTGGCTTCGATGCTGGCTACAGCTTGCTCGTTGTCCTGCTCATTGCGGCCGATGATGACCGGAACAGCGCCCTCGGCGGCCAACACCCGCACGATGCCTTCGCCAATGCCCTTAGCCCCGCCGCTGACGATGATGACTTTGTTCTGTAGCTCCAGATTCATATGCGTAGCCTCTACAAACTGTAAAACCGAGCGGCGTTGTCGCCCCAAAACAAGCGCTGCTCTTCGGCCGAAAAGCTAGTGAGGTAGCGCTGCGCTACGGCAGCCACCTCGCTGTAGGTTCCGGCCAGCAGGCACACCGGCCAATCAGACCCAAACATCACGCGCCGCGGCCCGAAGGCTTCGAACACTACGTCCAAGTACGGCCGGAAGTCCGCTGGCTGCCATTGCCGCCAGTCGGCCTCGGTGACCAGGCCGGACACTTTGCAGCTGACGTTGGGCCGTGCGGCCAGCGCCCTTATGTCTCGGGCCCACCCTGCTAACTCGCCGTGCTTGATGTAGGGCTTGCCAAGGTGGTCGAGTACAAAAGGCTGATTCGGAAAAGCCGCCGCAAGCTCGGCTGCGTAGCTTAGCTGATCGGGGTAAATCAGGATATCGTACGTGAAACCGTGGCGCTGCAAAGCTCCGATGCCGCGCCGAAAAGCCGGCGTAAGCATCAGGGCGCGGTCGGTTTCGCCTTGCAACACGTGGCGAAAACCTTTCAGCTTGGCTTGCTGCTGATACGAGGCCAATTGCTGCTCCACGTCACCGGCCTGCAGATCCACCCAACCTACCACGCCCCAAATAAACTCGTGCCGGGCAGCGAGGTCGAGCAGGAACTCGGTTTCGGTAGCTGACTGATCGGCCTGCACGGCCACGCAGCCCTCGAAGCCGTGCTGCCGCAGCGGCGGGGCGAGGTCGGCGGGCAAGAAGTCACGCTGGATAACGGCCATGTCGTCGGTTATCCAGGCGTTGCGCTCGGGCTGGTAGCGCCAGAAATGTTGGTGGGCGTCAATTCTGGCCATAGGCCCTTACCAGTTGGCGGGAGGTGCCCAGGCCATCAATGCCCAATTCCACCACGTCACCGGGCTGCAGGTACACCGGCGGCTTCATGCCAAGCCCTACGCCGGCTGGCGTGCCGGTAGAAATTACGTCGCCGGGCAGCAGGGTCATGAAATGGCTGATGTAGCTCACCAGGTACGGAATGCGGAAAATGAACTCAGCGGTAGTGCCGTCCTGCATCGTTTGCCCGTTCACCGACAGCCACAGACGCAGATTGTCGGTATCGGTTATTTCATCAGCAGTAGCGAGAAACGGGCCCAATGGCGCGAAGGTGTCACAGCCCTTGCCCTTATCCCAGGTGCCGCTGCGTTCCAACTGGAATTCGCGCTCCGATATGTCGTTGTGCAGCACGTAACCGGCAATGTAGTCGGCGGCATTGGCCTCGTCGACGTAAGAAGCTTTTCGACCGATAACCACGGCCAGCTCTACTTCCCAGTCAGTCTTGACGGAGTTCTTGGGAATGATGATGTCGTCGTGCGGACCGACAATAGCCGTCGTCGACTTCATAAAGAGCACCGGCTCCTGGGGCGGCGTAGCGCCGGTTTCGCGGGCGTGGTCGGCGTAATTCAGGCCCACGCACACGATTTTGGATGGCCGGGGGATGGGCGAGCCGAGGCGCACCTCGTCAGACACGATGGGCAGCTGATCGGCTTGGTACTGCACCAGGTCGGCGAGCTGCTGCACGCCATTCTGAGCGAAGAACTGCTCGTTGTAGTCTTGCACGTGCGCCGATACGTCGTAGCGAATACCGTCGAGCAGAACGCCGGGCTTTTCTTGGTCAGCCGAGCCGAAGCGAATGAGTTTCATAGGGTGGATGAAAGCGGTTATTTGGCCGTCCTGCTGAGCTTGTCGAAGCAACTTTACCGTGTACTTTTCTCAACGAAGCAGCAGAGATGCTTCGACAAGCTCAGCATGACGTTCTGAAGGGTTTCAAGTTCTAATTATTGAGCCGGATAAAGCCGCCATCGATGGGATAATCGCAGCCGGTAACGAAACCGGCTTCATCGGAGCAGAGGTACAGGGCCAGGGCGGCCACTTCCTCGGGCGTGCCCATGCGGCCGATGGGCTGGCTTTTCGAGAGTTTGTCGAATATCTCGGTTTCGCGGCCGGCGTAGTTCTTGGCAATGAAGCCATCGACAAAGGGAGTATGCACCCGGGCCGGCGAAATGCTGTTGCAGCGGATGCCATCGGCCAGGTAGTCGCGGGCCACCGATAGCGTCATGGCGAAGATGGCGCCCTTGCTCATGGAGTACGCAAAGCGGTCGGTGATGCCGACGTGGGCCGCGATAGAGGCTACGTTTAGAATCACGCCGCCGCCCTGCCGCTTCATGCGCGGCACTACGGCGTGCAGGCAGTTGTAGGCTCCCTTCACGTTCACCTGGTACACGCGGTCGAGGTCGGCCTCAGCGGTGTTTTCCACGTTGCCGACGTGCGCAATGCCGGCGTTGTTGATCAGAATATCGACGCGGCCGATGGCCTCCACGGTAGCCGCTACCTGCGCCTGCTGGCTTACATCAGCGGCGTGCACTTGGGCGGTGCCGCCCGCAGCTTGGATTCCCTCAGCGGCGGCCTGGCCGGCTTCCGTATTCAGCTCGATGATGTGCACCGCAGCGCCTTGCCGGGCAAACAGCTGACTAATGGCGCGGCCGATGCCGCTGCCCCCGCCGGTAATGACGGCCGTCTTGCCACTCAGATCAAACATTGGGTGGAGTTGAAAGTCAAATCAAATGTGACTGAAGCGTGGCCTTGCGAAGCGCTACGGGCTATCCGGTAAAGACACTTGCTGTCAGGCGGCGCGCAAGGCAACACCGAATATCAATGGCCACCGGCCACGGCCAAAGGTGCAGGCTGCTTAACGGCTTTCAGGTTGCTCAGCGCAAATACCAGCACCACCACAAAGCAGGCACCGGGCACAAGGTAAGCCGTTTGGATGGTGCTCAGGTCCGATACCCAGCCCATCAGCACCGGAAACACCGCCCCGCCCACAATGGCCATGATCAGCAGCGAAGAGCCAAGTTTGGTTTTGGCCCCGAGGCCGCGGATGCCCAGAGAAAAGATGGTGGGGAACATGATGGACATGAAAAACTCCACCCCTATGAGCGCATACACCGGCAGTTGCCCGCGCAGCGTCACGGCCAGGCCGATGAGCAGTACGTTCATCAGGCTATACACGAGCAGCAGCCGCGCCGGCGCTACCACCCGCATGAGGGCCGTACCGATAAACCGCCCGGCCATAAAGCCCAGCAGCGCCCCCGAGAGGTACAGCGTGGCCGTTTTTTCGCCGATACCCGCCACCGAGCCGGCGAAGCGGATAAAGAAGCTGCTGATGCACACCTGCGCCCCCACGTAAAAGAATTGCGTCAGCACGCCCAGTAGCAAATTTTTCTCTTGCCAAAGCGAGGTGCCACCGTTGCCGTCAGCGCTGGCTTCGTCCTCCACGATTTCGGGCAGGCGGGTAAAGTAAATGAACACGGCCACCAGCAGCACCACCGCCCCAATCACGAGGTAAGGCAGCTGCACGGCCTGGGCTTCGCGGCTGAGGTAAGCCCCGAGCTGCGCCGGCGACATGGTCGCTTCTTCGGCGGCGGAAAGCGTGTGCCCGGACAATATCAACTGCCCGCCGATAAGCGGTGCCAGCGTAGCAGCCAGGCCATTGAACGACTGCGCGAAGTTCAGCCGCTGGGTGGCCCCGGCTGGGTCGCCGAGGACGCTGATGTAGGGGTTGGCGGCGGTTTCCAGAAAAGTGAGGCCGCTGGCAATGATGAACAGCGCCGCCAGAAAGAAGCCGTAAGTACGGGCTTCGGCGGCGGGGTAAAACAGGAAGGCGCCGGTAGCAAACAGCCCCAAACCCACTAGAATGCCGCCTTTGTAGCCGAACCGCTGCATAAACCGCCCGGCCGGCAGCGCCATCACGAAGTAAGCCACGAAAAAGGCCGAATCGATGAAAGCAGACTGCGTATCCGTAAGCTGGCAAGCCTTTTTCAGGTGCGGAATCAGCACCGGATTCAGGTTGACGGCGAAGCCCCAGAGGAAAAACAGCGAGGTGATGAGCCCCACGGCGAATAAGTGACGGTTGGTTTTCATGGGGCGGTGGGCATGAAACGGGGAGTAGGGCAAAAAAGACCGTCATGCTTCGCGGCGCTCAGCAGGACGGTCTTGTCTGTCAATGTATTTGCGCCGCCTAGTACTTCATGTCGGCGCTGTTCAGCACAGCCACCGGCTCCTGGTCTTCGGCTTTGATGTCGAGGCCCTTGATGCTCCAGCCCTTGGCGCGGTCAATTTTTCCGGCGGTGGCGCCCGTCATGGTGATGTTTTCCAGGGTGAAGTTTTCGAGCAGCGACGTGGGCAGGCCTTCGGCCGAAATGGCTTCCTTGGCGCCGGTAGCGCGCAGGTTGCGGATGGTCACGTTGCGGAAGTGCGGAGTGCCGCGCTCGGGCTCCACCTTGGCCAGCATCTTTTTCCAGTGCTCGGGCAGCGAAGCTTCGGTGTAGCCGGCGGGCAGCGTGGAGTAGCTGTAGGCCGGGTTCCAGTTCATAGTCATGATGATGGGCACGCGCACGGCGTCCATCTCGATGTCTTCTACCAGTATGTCCTCCACTACGCCGCCGCGGTTGGTGGCCGACTTCAGGCGGATGCCGTACTTGGTGCCCTTGGCTTTGAGTCCGCGGGCAATGACGTGGCGAATGCCGCCGGACGTTTCGGATCCGCAGGTGAAGAGCCCGTCGCCGGCGCCGGCTACGCAGTTCTGGATGAGCACGTACTCCGTGGGTCGGTTCACGCGCAGGCCGTCCCAGTCGCGGCCAGCCTTGAGGCAGAAGTTATCGTCGTTACAGTCGATGTCGCAGTTCTGCACCAGCACGTAGCTAGACGAGTCGATGTCGATGCCGTCGGTGCTGGGGCCGTGGCCGCCGATGTTGTTGCGGATGATCAGGCCGTCGGCGGTTACGTGCTTGGAGTACAGGATGTGCACCGTCCAGAAACCCGCACGCTGCAACGTGATGCCTTTCAGCGACACATTCGAGGAATTGGCCACGAGCAGCGTGCGCGGACGCTTAGCATCATAGTCCACAATCCAGCGCAGGCCCTTGGGGTCGTACTCCTTGCGCATGGCCCAGTACTTGTCCCAGAACGGTTTGCCTTGCCCGTCCACGGTGCCTTCACCAGTAATGGCCACGTTGTCCTGATCGAGCACGTTGATGAGGGCGGCGGGCCAAGTCATTTCTACGCCCGCAATGCGCGTGGGCATGTCGGGGTAGTCTTTCAGGTCCTGGCTGCCGAGCAAGGTTACGCCCTTGGGGATGTTCAGCGTCACCCCCTTCTTAAGGAAGATGGAGCCGGTGAGGTACTCGCCCGGCGCAAAGGTGACCACCCCGCCCTTTTTGGCGGCCGCGTCAATTGCTTTCTGAATGGCTTGGGTACTGAGGGATTTGCCATCGGCCACGGCGCCGTACTTAGCCACGAGAAACACGGCTTTGGCGGTGGGCGCCGTTTTGGCACCTACGTTCTTGGTCCAGTTCTCATCAAAGGCGGCCGGGGCTTCGGGGGCCGAGAGGGCGCCCAGCCAGGTGAGCAGCGGCAGCAGGAAGGTCAGTAGGGAATGCATGGCCAGAAGGGTTAGGGGCGAAGATCAAAGCCTGGTCGCGGGGGCAGCTCTGGCTGGCACTTGGCTGCTGGGCAGCGGTCGGGTGGTTGACGATTCCTCCCAACGCTGCTGCCCATGCCGAGCACCAGCCAGAACGATTCCCACGGTGCCAATTTGGGCTTTACCCCAGGCTGCACCCTCCCGCACCCTCCTGCTGTGCGCAATTTTTATCCGCCGTCAGGGCTGGTGAAACACCCGCGCGAGTGGGGTCACCACGGGCGAGTTGTCGGGGTTGGTTTCCATCAAATCGGCCATGTAAGCCCACCAACGCTGCATCACAGGCAGGCCGGGCAGCGCCTCCGTGGTGTGGCCCGCGGCGCGCTTTTGCACGGCGAATAGCTTGCCGCTGCTCGAATCCAGAAAAATGGAATAGTCCCGAATGCCGGCTGCATGCAGGGCATTGGTCAGCTCGGGCCAGATTTCGTCGTGCCGGCGGCGGTACTCAGCTTCGTTGCCGGGCTTGAGCTGCATGGTAAAGGCTACTTCCTCCATGAATGTAGCGCGGGCTTTAGCCCGCGTTTGCGTGAACGATGTGGCTGCACCTCACTAGTCCAGTTTTAGAATCCGGGCTTGTGAGGTGCAGGTATTTTAGGTTACTATCTGTGGACGCGGACTTGCAAAGTCCGCGCTACAGGGTGCTATATGCTGCTATAGCTTGCCTTGCGTGGGTGTGCGCCACTGGTCGGTGCGGAAGGGCGAGGCGGGCAGGCCGGCACCGTTGTAGAAATTCGGGAAAGGCACGTACTGCCAGGCAAAGCGCACGGCTACCGGCTGGGGCACAGCGTCACTCCACACTACTACTTCCTTGCCTTCGATGCGGGCCTGCGCTGGCCGGAATACGCTGTCAGGGCCGGCTACCGTAAACTCGCGCAGCGCGCCGCCCTGGGCCACGAGGCCGCCATGGGTATGCATGAAGCGCAGGCGCACCTGCTTGCCTTCCACTTTCATCGATTGGTAGATCGGGCCGGAATAAGGCCGCTTCTTTTCACCGTACTCTTTGGCCAGTGCCCACTGCGCGAGGCGGTGGCCCACCACCTGCTTGTTGCGCGGGTGAATGTCGAGCGAATCGCCGGCGTCGGTGGTTACGGACATGCCGGTATTGGGCACTGACAACATGGTCAGCAGCTGCGCTTCGCGGATTTCGGGATTTTGGCTGCGGTGCGGCGCAATCTGCACGAAGTAGAATGGCAGCTTGGGCTGCTCCCACTCCTGCCGCCAGCTCGCAATCAGGGCCGGAAACAGGCGCCGGTACTGGTGGGCGCGGTCGGCGTTGTTTTCGCCTTGGTACCAGATGACGCCGCGCAAGGTATACGGCACCAGCGGGTGAATCATGGCATTGTAGTTCTTGTATGGCGACTTGTTGCTGTTCGCCCCAATCGGCTCCCGCGGCGGCGCCCGCCGCAGGCTGGGATTGGTGGCCCGCTCCTGCTTGTACTCTTCCAGCTTGGCCTGGAAGGCGGCGTACTGCTGCGGGTAGGTTTCGAGCCCGCGCTGGTAACGCTCCAAGAAGGGCAGGAAGTCCGGATCCTGCTCCAGCACCTCGCGCCGCGTCCACGACTCGGCCGGCGTACCGCCCCAGGTGGAATTAATCAGCCCGATGGGCAGCTTGGTGCGCTCGTGGATTTCCTGGGCAAAAAAGTACGCCACGGCCGAGAACTCCCCTACCGTTTGCGGGCTGCACACCACCCAGCTGCCTTCGGTGTCCGGCTGGGGCGTTTCGGCCACTTTGTTCTTCACCGTGAACATCCGGATGGCCGGGTAGTTGGCTTTAGGTATTACCTCCGCTTCGTTTACGACACCGGAGTAAGAGCCGCTATTTGGCCGTTTGCTTACGGGAAACACCATGTTGGATTGGCCGCCGCACAACCATACCTCGCCCAGCAGCACGTTCTGTACCGTCAGCCGGTTTTTGCCTACGAAGCTGAGCGTGTACGGCCCACCGGCTTTGCCGGTAGGCACGCGGCCAAGCCACTTGCCTTGCCCATCAGCTACCACCCTCATGGACTTGTTGCTCCAACTGGGCGTGATGGTAACACTTTCGCCCGGATCAGCCCAGCCCCACAGCGCCACGCTGGTCTTCTGCTGCAGCACCATATTGTCGGCGATGAGCGCGGGTAGCTTGATGTTGGCCTGAGCCACTAGGCTCAGCATACAAGCAAAAGTCGTTGGCAGAAATTGACGCTGCGTCATAAGCATTTAGAATGTTGCAGCTAGAGTTAGCTCCCCTCCTCTGATGAGGAGGGGTTGGGGGTGGTTGACCAATAGTTGAACGCCTCCTAGCATGACGTGCTGAATTCGTCGTTCAAGCGTCATTCAACCACCCCTAGCCCACGCCGCTCGAGGCGCGGAATTCATCTGAGGAGGGGAACTAGCTCTAGCCTTAGTCCTGCTTACACAATCTTGAAAATGAACGCCGAGGCCGTCATGTGCTTACCGCCTTGGGAAGCGCAGAACAGGTACTCGGGCTTCCCGTCGCGCAGGAGCAGCTGCGGGCGCTCCAAGCGGCCGTAGCGTTTCAGGTGCTTGGGCGCCGACGGCTCCTCGATGCCGTACTCGCGGATGGGCAGGTAGGCCACTTTAGGGTAAGCCCAATCGGTGCCGTTTTTGGAATCGAGGTAGAGACCGACTTCGTGGTTGTATACGCCCATATCGCGGGCCAACAGGTTGAACTCGCCGTGCTCCCGCCATACAAAAGCGTCTTCGAACTGCTTGTTCGAGGTATTGTCGCCCAGGCGGGAAAAGTCGATAACGGGGTTGCGGGCGTACTTCACGTACGGGCCTTCCAGCCGCTCGGCAATGGCCAGCCCGTACTTGCGGTTGCCGCGGATGCTGGGGTGCGTGGATGTCAGGTATTCCTGCGTGTTCCAGGATTTGTAGTAGAGCCAGTACTGCCCGTTGGGGTGCTTGACGAAGGCCGGGTTGGTGGTGCAATGGTCGTCCCAGGCGCCGGTTTCGCCGGGCAGCAGCAAGGGCTCATCGGGGCGGGCCCAGGGGCCTTCGGGGCGGTCAGCAGTAGCCAGGCCAATGCGTTTGGTGTCGGTCTTGCCGTTGGAGCAGCCCATGAAAAACAGGCAGTACTTACCGTCGACGAACTGAATGTGCGGGTTGTGGCAAGTGGTAGCGTCCCAATATCCAGGCCCACGCGGGGCCAGCACGGTTTCCACGTACCGAAACGGGCCTTCGGGCGAGTCGGCCACGGCGCGGGCTATTTCGCAGCTGTTGAGCCAGCCGCCCATGCCTTTGCTTTTAGGCCAGCGGGAAAAGAACAAGTGCACCTTGCCATCGGGCCCGTAAATGGGACTGTTGCACCATACGTAGTAGTCCTCCATTTCCAATGCCCGCCCAACGGGCTTCAGCCGCTTGCTGAACTTAGCAAAGCTCCGCTTCGGTAGTAATAAGGACTGGCCGCCATCAGCAAAGCCCGCCAAGGCCCGCGCAAAGGGCGCCAAAGCCAGACCAGTAAGAAAGGTACGACGGGTGAGCATTTGGTTTGTTGGTTTAGAACTAGTGTTAGGACTAGCTCCCCTCCTCAGATGAGGAGGGGTTGGGGGTGGTTGATGGTCCTTGTTTACTCCAGAAC
>NZ_JBZYWH010000030.1:0-61326 GCF_058932745.1 Hymenobacter sp. FMD4 | reverse complement strand
TACTGCAGCTGTTCCTGAATCACAGCCACGGCTTCACGCAGTGTCAGGTCCTTGCGCAGGGGTTGAACGAAGCGCGTAGAACGGTTGGTCTGGGTACTGTCGGAGCCGGCGGCAGCCAGGGCCAGCGGCGCTACGTTCAGCACGGTGGCTTGTTGCTGGGCTTCGCGGTACTTCTCCGTGGTCTGCTGCACCAGTTGGCGCTCGGCGCGGTACGTTGTTAGATTCAGTGATACACGCGTTTCTTTCTGGCGCTTGGCCATGTTCTGCACGGCGTCGTTGAGCAGGCGGAAAGCTTGGTTGGAAGCGATGCGCTTCTGGCTGTTGGCAGCGAGCTTGGCGACGGGCGGAGCCGCTGCCCAGGTTTGGTACTTGGCCGGCGCAATTTCGTCCCAGGGCAGCGGGTAGTCGGTGTCCTGTTCGCCGTCGGCCAGGGAGCTGTAAGGATCGGGCACCACGATGTCGGGCGTCACGCCTTTGAACTGCGTGGAGGAGCCATTGACGCGGTAATACTTCTGCACCGTCATCTTCAATGATCCGAAAGGCTTAAGAGAGGCCAGCTCGGGGTTCATGATGTTGTCGAGGTCAAACACGCGCTGTACTGTGCCTTTGCCGTAGGTGGTATTGCCGAGGATGACGCCGCGCTTGTAATCCTGGATGGCCCCGGCCAGAATTTCGGAGGCGGAGGCGCTATAGCGGTTCACCATTACCACCAGCGGGCCATCGTAAGTTACCTTGGGGTCCGGGTCGCGCAGAAGTTCAGGAGCCTTCTGCCGGCCTTTTACCTGCACCATGGGGCCGCTTTCCACAAACAGGCCCGCCATTTCGGCGGCATCCAGTAAGGAGCCACCGCCATTGAAGCGCAGGTCGAGCACCACACCGTCCACTTTTGCCTGCTTTAGCTTTTCCAGCTCTTTCTTCACGTCTTGCGCACTGCTGCGGCCACCGTTCTGGTTGAAATCGGCGTAGAAGCTCGGCAGCAGGATGTAGCCAATTTTCTTGCCGCCCTCATTGATGACGGCCGACTGGGCGTACGTTTCCTCTATCACCACTACATCCCGAATGATGGAGATGACGCGGATGCTGGCATCGGGCTTTTTCACCGTCAGGCGCACTTCGGTGCCTTTCTTACCGCGGATCATCTGCACCACTTTATCCATGCGCATGCCTTCCACGGCCACCGGTTCGGCATCGGCCTGTGCCACGCGCAGGATAATGTCGCCTACTTTCAGCTCGCCTTGGCGGTACGAGGCCGAGCCGGGCACGATGTAGGCCACCACAATCTGGCCGTCTTTTTCGCCTAGCTGCGCGCCGGTGCCTTCAAGGCGGCCGGTGAGTGCCAGGTCAAAATTGGTTTTTTCTTGCGGTGCAAAATACTCTGAGTGCGGGTCGTAGGTATTGGCCACGGCATTGGCAAACTGGGCCAAACGGTCGGCTTCGTCGGTCTGGCGCAGGTCGCTAAACCACTCGTCGTAGTATTTCAGTACCTGCTTACGTGCTTCGGCTTCCATCTCGGCCGGGGTGCGCACCGGCGCCGAGAGCGTTGCTTCGTTGGGGGTCGACTTGGTAGACGCCAGCGACTTTTTCTGTTGGCGCTGCTGCTCATCCATCATTTCCGACACGCGCACCATGGTCTGGTACTTCAGCAAGCGGCGCCACAGGTCGCGGCGGGCGGCTTCGTCGGCGGCGTAGGAAAGCTTGGACGGTTCGGTTTCAAAGGTTTCGTTGGCCGTGAACTCAAAGGGCTGCTTCAGCAGCTCGCGGTACAAGGCTTGGGCTTCCTGCATCCGCTGATCGATAAGGCGGGTGCTCAAGTCCAGAAACTCGTGCTTGCCTTGCTTTATCTCGTTGTCTATGGCCTTTTCGTAAGCTTGGAGCTGCTTCACGTCCGATTGGAGCAGGAACTTCTTACCGCTGTCGAGGCGCTTGAGGTAAAGTGCGAAGGCGCGGCGCGAAAACTCGTCGTCGAGTTGGCCTGGCTGCACGTGGGCCACGCCCATGCCCTGCGTAACGGTGCTGAGCAGAACTTCCTTTTTATGTAGCGGCACATCGCCACCCTTGCGGAGATTAATCTCGCTGGGACCGAGCAAGAAAAAACCTGGCAGCAGGGCCGAGTACAAACCTAACGTAGAGCGAAAAGACGCCATAAAGCAAAAATTAGAAAGCGAAAGATAAGCCACGGCGGGAAACCCGGCACTTAGTCTCTTCCCGGCAATGGACTAGCCGTATCTGGATGACAATCATTAAGACGCGGGTGGACGCAGCAAGTTGCACGCCGCTACGAGGGGCTAAAAGCAGGAATCATTCCAGACCGCCCCGCTTCGGCAATGTAACGGCATCGGGAACATCCCCTACCCGCTCGACTCTGACTGGCGTAGGATTAATTGGGATTCAACAAGTGACAAAATACAACCTGAAGCTTATCCCAGTATGCTGCGCTCAACGGCCCTCTTCTGCCCTCATTTTATGAAACTGCTCTCGTGCCTTTGCTGGCTGCTTTCGTTGCTCGTTACCAACACCGCCGCGGCGCAGCAACGTCTGCAACCGGGCTTCGATAAGGAAGAATACTTAGAATTGCTGCGCCTGCACGCCCGCCAAAGCCCCGACTCAGTCTGGTTTAGGGGCATTCCTGCACCCAAGCGGTTTCAACTGGTGTACCGCTCGCCCATCGTAGGGCTCGACAACCGCTGGGACCTATGGACCAACGGCCAGGGGACGGTGGTGGTAAGCATCCGCGGCACCACGCAGAACAACGTCAGCTGGCTCGAAAATTTCTACGCGGCTATGCTGCCGGCCAAGGGCCAACTGCAGCTAGCCAACAACCGCACCTTCCGCTACGAGTTGGCCCAGCACCCGCAGGCGGCCGTGCACGCGGGCTGGCTGCTGGGCATGGCTTCGCTTTCGGCCGACATCCTGAGCAAGCTGGATTCCTGCTCCCGCCACGGCACCCGGCAGGTGCTGCTGATCGGCCACAGCCAAGGCGGGGCTATTACCTTCCTAATGACGGCGCACCTGCGCTCCTTGCAGCGCCAGGGCCAGCTACCGGCCGACATCCAACTCAAAACTTATTGCAGCGCCGGCCCCAAACCCGGCAATCAGTATTTCGCCTACGAGTACGAAGCCGCCGCGTATGGCCCGAACGGCGGTTGGGCGTTCAATGTGGTAAACGCTGCCGATTGGGTGCCGGAAGTGCCCATTTCTATACAAACGCTGGACGACTTCAACCCAGTAAATCCATTTATGGGGGCCAAGGGCATTATTCGCAAGCAGGCCCTGCCCAAGCGGGTGGCCCTGGGCTACGTTTACCGCCAGCTGGATAGGCCGACGCGTAAGGCGCAGCGGGCTTATCAAAAATACCTCGGCACCATGGCCTCACGGGAAGTGACCAAGCAGCTGCCAGAATACAAGCCGGGCGAGTATTTCCCGAGCAATAATTACGTCCGCACTGGTCACACCATCGTGCTGATGCCCAATGCGGCTTACTACCAGCTGTACCCCAATGACCCGCAGCGCATCTTCGTGCACCACATGTTTCAGCCTTACCTGTACCTAGCCGAGCGCCTGCCGTAGCTGATAGCGCCTTTTGCGCTGATGACCATCGACCTGCCACGACTCCTGTTCGTGCACCGGCATCGAGCCTTGGACCCAGAGACAGTCTGGACCGGCAATCAGTTTGTAATTTCTCTTGGGCCGATACGAGTTGAACAACATTTCGTAAGCAGCCCTTTGGACTTACTTACTTGACCTCACCCCAGCCCAAAACGCGGTAAACTTGCATCCCGATCCGCTGCCTCTTCATGCATCTGTACGTTTATACCCTCCTCCACGACGCTCTCCGAGCCCGCCTACGTGCTCAACTTCCGCCCGATGTGGAGGTTGCTTTCCGCAACGAGCTTTCCGAAGCCGAGCAACTACCCGCTTTCCGATCCGCTCACGTCATCCTCGGCAATCCGCCGCCTGAGTGGTTTACTGAAGGACCGTTACCCAACCTGCAGTTCTGGCAAATCGATTCTTCCGGCTTTGAGCGCTACGCTGGTCTGCAACTTTCTGTACCGGTAGCCAACATGGGCGACTACTTCGCCTGGCCCTGCGCCGAAAGCATTGTGGCCGGCATCATGGCCCTTTACCGCAACTTGCCCGAGTTGGCCCTGCTCCAAGCCGAAAAGCGTTGGGTGGGCCCGCCCGTGCGAGCCACCATGCAGCTTATGCGCCACAAACGGGTTGTCATCCTCGGGGCCGGTTACATTGGCCTCGCGGTACGCCAGCAGCTCTCCGGCTTTCAGTGCCACACACAGTTGCTGGCCCGCACCAGCCCGGAGGCGCAGTTGCACTCTGCGGACGATTTGAAAGCAGTACTGCCCGAAACCGGCCTCGTTATCAACTGCCTACCTGGCACCGCCGAAGGCTTCTTCTCCGCCGAATTGATTCAAGCCATGAAGCCCGGCAGCGTGTACGCCAGCGTGGGTCGCGGCAACACCACCGACGAGCCCGCCCTGATTGCGGCGCTGCAGTCTGGCCATCTGTATGGCGCCGTGCTGGACGTAACCGCCGTGGAGCCGTTACCCACCGACAACCCACTCTGGAGCCTGCCCAACGTCATCGTCACCCAACATTCCGCCGGCGGCCAGCCCGACGAAGACAGCGGCAAAGTGGACATGATTCTGCTGAACCTGCAGCGCTTTCAGCGCGGCGAGCCGCTAGAAAATCTGGTGGATGTGACGCGGGGGTATTGATAAAGTCGAGAAGTCATTGTGGAATAGATGGCGAAAGTGCATCCCCTGTACAGCACTTTCATTAAAACGCTCATGCACCTACGTGTACTTCTGTTCCTTCTCTTCTTGTTATCCATTGCCTGCTCCTGCAGCGGCCAAAACTCTACGGTAAACGGACGGGTAATAACCCAACTCGGCGAGCCTATGCCGGGCGCAACGGTATTGCAAAAAGGCACTACCAACGGTATATTGACCGATGCCGATGGCTACTTCAGCTTTCGTGTTTTTGCGGCGCAGGATACCCTTGCTCTGGTCGTTTCATCAGTTGGCTACCTCACCCGCGAGGTTAAAGTACTTGCTGCTGGCCAGCCAGTTATTCAGCTCCAAGAAGACATCAGTCTACAGGAAAGCGCGGAAATATTCTGCTCAGTGTATGCACCACCGATTATGGCCGTAGGCCTAGCGAGTGGGGTACGCTATGCCCCGCTCGGGGGCCGGATTCAGTTATTTGGGCAGCGGTTGGTTCGGGTACCCGTCAGAGCTTCGGCAGGATGGCAAACCAATTTGAGTCGCAATTATGCCTTAACCAGCAGTCTGCAAATCGGCTTTGGCTACAAGTGCAGACCGTTGCTCGCCCAAAAAGTAGAATACCAGCAATTGCAAGGTATTGGACCTGATGTCCGCTTTGCTAGCTGGCGAGCAGAGACTAGCGTTGCATTGTTTTTTCTACAGGGCCGCAGAGTGCCTCAGCTTTTGCTTAGCGGCGGCTATGCCCGCTGGGGTTCAGCATCACGGCAAGAACTTAAGCAGCGCGGAGGCTATGGGTATGGCTTTGGCCTAACAAACAACAATCTGCTCCCTTACCCTTTCCAATTATTTGCCACGGCGCAGGCCACGCGTTGGCCTGGCTTTTGGCAATTTCAGGGCGAAGTACTGCATCCGTTTGCGAGCAATTATCAGGCGGGTTTTCGGGTCAATCACATTCGGACCTATCGGGAAATAATCTTGGTCTTCCAACGCTTCTTTTATTAAAGCCGCACAGCTAGCACCTCAACAATTCGCCTACCAGCTTTCGACTGCATTTTGCCACTGCGGAGGCCCGCTTGCGCTACACTCCTACCTGATCATTGCCTCTACTGATCTTACGCTGCATGGCCGAGGGCAACCTGGCCAAAATCAGCAACGACGGCAAGCAGGAACAGATAACAAAATGACGAAGCCCGACCGATACGGTCGGGCTTCGTCGTTTTGTAAATGCAATAGCTTACGCCTCTTGGGTGCTCTTGCTAATGGCTTCTACCATGGCTTCCGAGATGCCCGTAGTGCTGAAGCCTCCGTCGTGCATCAAGTTCTGCATGGTCACGTAGCGCGTCAGGTCCGAGAACAGCGACACGCAGTAGTCGGCGCAGGCTTCGGCCGGGGCGTTGCCCAGGGGTGAGAGGCGGTCGGCGTACTCGTAGAAGGCGTCGAAGCCGCTGATGCCGGTGCCGGCTGTGGTCTTAGTCGGCGACTGTGAAATCGTATTCACGCGCACCTTCTTCATGGTGCCGAGGCGCTGACCATAGCTGCGGGCGATGCTTTCCAGCACGGCCTTAGCTTGCGACATATCGGTGTAATCGAGGAACGCGCGCTGAGCGGCGATGTACGACAGGGCCACCACTGAGCCCCACTCGTTCAGGGCGTCCTGCTTTTCGGCCACGTGCAGCATTTTGTGGAACGACAGCGCCGAGATGTCCAGCGTCTTCTGGAACCAGTCGTAGTTCAGCTCGCCGTAGTGCTTGCCCTTGCGAATGTTCGGGCTCATACCGATCGAGTGCAGTACGAAGTCAATCTTGCCACCGAGTTGCTCTACAGCGCCGCTGAATACCTTCTCCAGGTCTTCGAGCACGGTGGCATCGGCCGGAATGATCGGGGCGTTGCACTGCTCCGAGAGTTTGTTGATTTCGCCCATGCGCATGGCCAGTGGCGCGTTGCTGAGCACAAACGTGGCGCCTTCTTCGTGGCAGCGCTGCGCCACTTTCCAGGCGATAGATTGTTCGTTGAGGGCGCCGAAGATGATGCCGCGCTTGCCGGCAAGTATGTTGGTGGCCATAAATGAAGTTGAGTCGAGTCGGAAGAAGGACTATGGAATGAGCAAAAATAGGCGTTCGGCTGAAACAGTAACGCGGCCTTGGTAGTCTGCGCCCGCTGATAGTAATCTTCCACCGCTATTTCACGATTAAGAATCCCATCTGTGGACGCAGACTGCCAAGGCCGCGCTACACTTTTACATGTTCCTACGCGGGCACCAAGTCACTCTCCCCGCGCATAGCCAACAGCTCCCGGGCGCTCTGGAAGGCGTTTTCACTGGGCCTGGCACCCGAAATCATCTGCGCGATTTCGCGGATGCGTTCCTCCTCCGTCAAGCGACGAATGCGGCTCACGGTGCGGTCGGCGCGGTCTTCCTTGTACACGAAGAAGTGCGCGTCGCCGGCGGCGGCCATTTGCGGCAGGTGCGAAATAGCTACCAATTGGTGCTTTTTGGCCATCTGCTGCATCATACGGCCTACCTTAACCGCTATTTCGCCCGAAATACCAGTGTCGATTTCGTCAAAGACGATAGTCGGCAGGGCGGTTTTATCGGCCAGCATGTACTTGATGCATAGCATCAGCCGCGAGAACTCCCCGCCCGAGGCGGCTTTGCTCAAGGTCTGCGGCTGCGCGCCTTTGTTGGCAGTGAAGAGTAGGCTGATGACATCAGTACCGCTGGTGGCGGGTTGGCCAGTGCTGTGCTGCACCAGCAGCCGGGCATTGGGCATGCCGAGGTCGGCAAGTAGTTCGGCCAGTTCCTTCTCAAAATAAGGAAACGCCTTGCGCCGCTGCTCGGACAGGTGGGCGGCGCGCTTGTTCACGGTAGACAGCGCACCTTCGGCATCTTTGCGCAAGCGGGTAATTTCCTTGTCGAGGTTCAGTACCGAGCCCACTTTCTGCTGCAGTTCATCGCGCACCTGCAGCAAGCCGGGCAAGTCGCGTACTTGGTGCTTGCGTTGCAGATTGTAGAACACTGTCAGGCGCGCCTGCAACTCGTCCAGCCGCTTGGGGTCAGCTTCGGTGCGCTGCTCGGCCAGCTCGGTTTCGTCGGCTATGTCGCGCAGTTCGATGAGGCAGCTATCCAGCCGCTCTTTGAGCTGCCGTACGGCGTCGGAATAGCCCGCTATCTGGCCCAGCATGATGCTGGCTTCCTTAAGCGAACTGGTGGCACAGTACTCCCCTTCCGACAAACTCTGCAAGGCATGTGTAAGGCGCAGCTTGATTTCCTCGGCGTGCTCCAGCTCCTTGATTTCCTGCTCCAATGCTTCCTGGTCCTCCCCATCTAGCTTGGCCTCTTCCAGCTCGTTGAGCAGGAAGCTATGGTAGTCCAGCTCCTTGTTGGCCTGCGCTACCTGATCCTCCAAGTGTTTCAGATCGGCGGCTAGCTTGCGGTACTGCCGGAAAGCGTTGCCGTACTGAGTGCGCGTGGGCACCAAGCCCGCGTATAGGTCAATCAGGTTGAGCTGGAACACCGGGTCGCCGAGCAGCAGCGTGTCGTGCTGGGAGTGGATGTCCATGAGGTTGGCGCCCACTTTGCGCAGCGTTTCCACCGTCACCGGCGTGTCGTTCACGAAAGCTCGCGACTTGCCGGTGGGTGCTATTTCGCGGCGCAGAATGCACTGCGTGTCGTAGTCGATGTCTTCGGCCTCGAAAATGTCCTGCAGCTGATAGCCTGAAATATCGAACTGCCCTTCAATCACGCATTTCTTGCTGGTGTTGAAGAGCAACTTGGAATCGGCGCGGTTGCCGAGCAGCAGGCCGATGGCGCCCAGCATAATGGACTTGCCGGCGCCGGTTTCGCCCGTGATGATGTTCAACAGCGACGACGGGCGCAGCTCCAACGACTCAATCAGGGCGTAATTCTGTATGCGGAGGTCAACCAGCATATGGGTGATGGTTGCGTGAAAAGTAAATTTGCTAAAAGCTGATGCAGTCAAAAAGCCGCAGAACAGCTGTTTACAAACTTACTAAAGACTTTAGTCCATCCGCAAGGCGATTTTCCAACTAAGTTAGTAGCATGTGCAAAAAGAGCTTCCTGATAGGCGTGAGGGCCGATAAAAAATTTAGCACAGCTTGAAATACGTGTCAAATTAGCATTGGCGATACTCAGCCAAGTACCCCAACGGTACAAAAAAGCGGTGCCACAAATTTGAGTCGTGGCACCGCTACTAATTCTTGATAAACGTCGCCTTACAGAGCGAAATCAAAGGCTTAGCGCTGCATGATGGCCTGATACTTCGGCGAGTTGGTCGGGTCGATTTCCTGCAACAGGGCCACTATGCTCTGCTTTTGATCGGGCGAAGAGCTGCTGCGGTAGATGTTGGCAATTTCATCGGCCTTAGTTTCGAAAAAGGCCCGAATGAGTGTAGAGCCAGGGCGGCGCTGCGCCGCTTGCTGGATGCCCTGCAAAGCCTGCTGAATGCTGCTACGGGCATCGTCGGGCTTCTGAATGAAGATATCCAAACCTTGGCGGTAGTAGGCATATACCGCGGAGCGGAGTGCTTCCAGCTGTGGGTCCTGCATACCGTTGAGCAGCCAGTAGCGGCTACGCTGATCACGCTTGCCGTTGTCGCGCCAGCCTTCGTCGCCGTCGGCATTCTGGGTGGCGGCCACCTGCAGAATGTTCTGGGCCCGGGTAAAATTGCGGGTACCACCCAGTGGCGAAAAGCTGTCCTGGTCCATCCCGATCATCACGTAAGCATAAAAGCTCAGGATAGAAGAGAGGTTGTTAACAAAGGAGTTCTCCGAAAAATCGAGCGGCTGGCCGGGCAGGTAGCTGAATTTCCACGTCTCGGCGTAGCTCAGCAGGTTGGTTTCGTAGGAGGTGCCGTAAACTGGCCGAGAGGTGAAAATGCGGGCCGTAGCTTGGTAGCTGCCGTTTTGCGGAATGGCATTGATGCCCACAAAAATGCGGCAGCGAATGCGCTCCTCCGGTTTGTAAATCTCGTTGGTCCAGCGCCGGTTGTTTAGAAACTGCGTGATGTCGTTTTGCATCGCCGTGAGCAACTGCCGGTCGGTGATGGTCACGTTTTCGGCCGTCACGCGCACCTCGGCTAGCAGTTCTTGGGCAGTAGCCTTACCAGCCGTGCCCAGCAGCGTCAGCAGTAACAGGGCAAAACACTGTAGAAGGCAGTTATGCAACATGAGGTTGGAGGCGGGCAAGGATGGCAGAAACGATGTCGCGGGCCACGTCGGCCTTGGGCTTCAAATCAAATGTAGTCACTCCCGCAGCGTCCACGAGCGTGACTTTATTGGTATCGTGGCGAAAACCGGCCCCGGCATCACGCAGGGAGTTCAGCACCACCAGGTCGAAGTTCTTACGCCGCAGCTTATCCTGGGCATGGCGCAGTTCGTCCTGCGTCTCCAACGCAAAACCGACGGAAAATTGTTCAGCCCGCTTGGTCTGGCCCAAAGTGGCAGCAATGTCAACGTTCTTGATCAGCTCCAGCACCAGCGTTTCGTCGGAGCTGTCCTCGCGCTTTTTAATCTTTTCAGCAGCCACGGTCCGGGGTCGATAGTCGGCTACGGCAGCGGCAAACACCCAAATATCAGCTTGCGGTGCTACGGCAGCGGCGGCTTCGTACATCTCCTGAGCTGTTTGCACACGCACCACTTGCACGGCGGGATGCGAGATGCTCAGGTTGGTCGGCCCGCTTACCAGCGTTACCTGAAAGCCCGCCTCGGCGAACGTCTCGGCCAGTGCATACCCCATCTTGCCCGTTGAGTGGTTACCGATAAAGCGGACAGGGTCAATGGGCTCGTAGGTTGGGCCAGCCGTGAGCAGAACGTGCGTCATTCAATCAAGAATGAGGAATTAAAAATTAAAAGTCGATCAGACGTCAGAGTTCTGAGCACCTGCGCGCTTCTCCTGTGAATCTACACTTGGGTAACCTCCGCTCCACCAGGCCTGCTTCCCCAAAACTCGTCCAGCACCCGCACAATGTCTTCCGGCTCCAGCATGCGGCCAGGACCAGTAAGGCCACTAGCCAGCTCGCCGGCAGGCGAATCGAGCACCTGCACGCCGTCTTGACGCAGTTGCGCCAGGTTGCGTTGGGTAGCCGGGTGCTGGTACATATCCAGGTCCATCGCCGGCGCCACCAGCACTGGGCAGCGGGCCGAGAGGTACACAGCAGTGAGCAGGTTCGGGCACAGGCCACTGGCTAGCGCGGCCAGCGTATTGGCGCTGGCGGGGGCTATCAGCAGCGCATCGGCCCACAGGCCCAGCTCCACGTGGTTGTGCCACACGCCGGCTTGCTCGTCTTTGATAAAGCCTTGCAGAACTGGACGTTTGGCAAGCGTAGCTAGGGTAATAGGCGTAACAAAAGCCGAAGCCGAGGGCGTCAGGATTACCTGCACCTCGGCTTCGGCTTTTACCAGCAGCCGCACCAAAGCGGCTGACTTATAAGCGGCAATGCTACCGCTCACGCCCAGCAATATGCGGCGACCGGCCAGCATTTCGGCTTAGGCTGATGTAAGCTACTCGGCTTTCTCAGCCGTGGGCTCCTCCGGATCGGGCATGCGGAAGGTCACCTTGCCTTCCAGGAACTCCTCGATAGCGAGGTTGGTGGGCTTGGGCAGACGCTCGTAGTGCTTGGAAATTTCGATCTGCTCGCGGTTTTCGAACACCTCTTCGAGGTTATCGACCGTGGTGGCAAACTCGGCCAGCTTGCTGTTCAGCTCTTCCTTGAGCTTTACCGAAATCTGGTTGGCGCGCTTCGAGATGATGGAAATCGACTCGTACACGTTGCCGGTTTCGGACACGAAATCCGACAGGTTGCGCGTAACGATGGAAGCAGGAACGTGGCTCGGAACTTTCATAGGATACAATGGGCTGAAGGGTCAGATGGCTAAAATGCGGGCATTACCGAACGATTAGCCATCTAACCGTTCAGCAATTTAGCCATTTTCAAATTAGTTGGCCGCGGGCGCGGTGCTAGCCGCTTCGGTGGCCGGTTGGGTCTGCTTGAGGAATTTCTGCGCGGCGTCGTACATCTGCTCGGCCGCCTTCAGATTCTTGCTCTGTGGAAAGGCATCCACAAAAGCTTGGTAGAACGCTACGGTTTCCAAGTACCGGTCGCGCTGCTTGGTTTCGATGCTTTCCTTGGCCAGGTTATACTGCGCATCGACTTTCAGGAAAGCTACCTGCTCGCCATAGGCCGACGAAGGATACTGCTGCTGGAACGTGTTGAGGGCTACCACTGCTGACTGATAATAACGCAGCGCGTGGTACAGCTTGGCACTTTCATAGGCCTTCACTTCCAACTTCTTCTGCAGCTCGTTCGACATGTTCTCGGCTTCGGGCCGGAACTTGCTTTCGGGGCGGCGGTTCAGAAACTCCTGAATAGCCTCAATGGCCGCAATCGTGTTGGTCTGGTCCAGCTCGTACTCGGGCGAGTCGCGGAACAAGGACTTGGCGTGCATGAACTCGGCTTCTTCCGCGAAGGGCGAAGTCGGGTACGTGGCCGAAAACTGATCGAAGTAGTAAGAGCTGAGCGTGTAGTTGCGCTGGCGGTAGTTGATGTTGGCGAAGTAGAACTCGGCCTTCTCAGCTTCCGGCCGGCCTCTCAGCAGCGGAATCAGCGGCTCCAGCAGGGCACCAGCTTTGTAGTAGTCCTGCTTTTTTTCGTAGTAGTCGATGGCCGCCGTGTACCGCTGGTTTACGTCGGTGCTCTTCAACAGCTTCTGATAGGAGCTGCAGGCTCCGAGCAACAGGGTGCACAGTAGCAAGGCAGCGACGCGGAGACGGATTGCGGGCATAAGGGGGGCAAAGGTAACGATTTGACAGCTCTGGCACAAAAACCACTCAGCCACAGGAGGCCAGCGCCCCTCGAAAGGTTGCGCCGATTGACTCGGGAACAATCAGGGTTTCACTTTAGTGCTGGCCGGAGCCGGCCGAACTGGCGCGGCCGGTTTGGCTGCAGGTGCGGTTTTTACTGCGGGTTTGGCCGCCGGACTCTTCTTAGGAGCTGATTTTGATTTGACGGTTTTGACTTTGGCGGCAGGCTTAGCCCGAGCCTTGCGGGCGGGCGGGGCAAAATGCTTACCCAGCACAGCTCGGCGCGTCGGCTTTTGGGCTATCAGCCATTGAAAGCCTTTCAGCTGCTTATCCTCTTCCTTCAGCTCGTGCGGAGGAATAAAGCTGGCGTCGGGATTGGTCAGGAACGTGATGGTCTGGAGCTTGCTGTCAGCGAAACGCATGGCCATGTTGGCCGACACGGCTTTGTTCAGGCCAGTGGTGGCAGTGTCGTTTTCGAGGGCGTAATACAGGCTTTCGGCATTGCCGAGCACGTCCACTTTCCTGAGCTTGCTGTTCGAAAAATGCGCCACCATATTTCGGCCCTTCACCTGATTGAAGTTCAGCAGGGTATCCTGGCCGATGATAAATGAGTTGGCGTACAGCCGCATCTGGTCGATTTTCTGCCGCCGAAGCCGAATTTCCATCGAGTCGGCCGTTAGCTGGTTTTTATCGCTCCAAAGCACCGGCTTGGTGTTCAGGTAGATTACCGAGTCGCGGCGGTTGTAGGTCAGCGAGTCGCAGCGGCCCTGCAGGTCGCGGCGGTAGATTTTGACCCTGCGGTAAGCGTAAATAATGCCGGGGTCGCCTTCCATGCGCCGCTCCACGCTCACCAGCGTATCGGCGGCCAGAAACAGCGTGTCGTTGTCGGCAATGCTGCGCATCACGGGGGCGCCGTACACTTTGGCCCGACCCTGCCCGCGCCAGTAGCGGCCCACATCGCCGCGAATCACCACGTTGTCCTTCTTAGCCGTCATCGACACATTGCCGCGGGCTATGCCATACTGCCGGGCCTCGTCGTACACCAGTTGGTCGCCGCCGAGCAGGTAGTTAGGCGTTTCGATTTTGGCGTTGCGCTGAAAGTCCGACACCCGGGTGCGGGTGTTGTAGGTGCCTTTTTCGGCGTACAGATTGCCCTGCTGCCCGGTAATGCGCGTCGGGCCGAAGAAGTAGGCAATCTTCGACTGCGTGTTGTACTGCAGTGTATCGTTGGTGATGGTGTAGTCCTTGCTCACCAGCTTCACGTTGCCGCGGAAGCTGAACACCTGGGTGGCCGTGTTGTAGTAGCCGCGTTCCGAGTCGAGGGTATTTTCGGGGTCGACGATGTGGCCGCCGTTGCGGTAAAACGCGGTTTTGCGGTTTAGGTCGTAGTCGAGGGCCTGGGTGGTGAGGGTGATGCGCGGGTCGCGCAGCACTACGTTGCCGGTCATGCGGGCCGTGCGGGTGTCGCCGTCGTAAAAGCCCCGGTCCCCGGTGATGGTGACCGTATCGTTCTGCACCACGCGCACATTACTAAAGGCTTCGATGGCGTTGCGGTCGATGTACTGATAGGCCGAGTCGCAGTACAAGAAGGCGTCGCCCTGCTTGAAGCTCACGTTGTTAATGAGCTTACGAATCTGCTGGCCGTTGAACACGCCCCCAATTAGTTCGCCCGCACCCGGCAGCAGCTCGATGCGCTGCCCCTTGGGCGTAGGCTGCGTTTGGGCAGGACGGCGCTGAGCCCACGCCAACGGCGCGCTCAGCAGCAATAGCGAGAAAAAGAGGAGAAATCGGAGGCGCATGCGGCGCAAAAGTACGGAACCACCGCCCTAACGCGCACGGTTGGGTTTTGGTGCGCCGCAAAGTCGGACTTCCTCCGCCTACCAAGCCCTTTTATGCGGCGGTGGCGTGCCGGCCGTCCTACCTTTGCAGCCCCTACCCTTTTCGTTTATGCTCGACCGCGTCCGCCAATTCATCGAAGACAACAACCTCTTCAACCCCGAAGCCGACCAATTGCTCCTGGCCGTGAGCGGCGGCATGGATTCGGTGGTGATGCTCGATGTGCTGCACCGGCTGGGCATCGGGGTGGCGGTGGCGCACTGCCACTTTGGCCTGCGCGGCGAAGAAGCCGATGCCGACGAGGAATTCGTGCGCAAGCTGGCCAAGAAGTATGAGGCGCCGTATTTCGCCGAGTTTTTCGATACCAAGGGCTTCGCTGAGCAGGAAGGACTTTCCACCCAAATGGCGGCCCGGGTGCTGCGCTACCAGTGGTTTGAGCAGGTGCGCCGCACCCAGCAGCTCGACTACATTGCCACGGCCCACCACCGCCGCGACGCCGCCGAAACCATGCTGCTCAACCTCACCCATGGCACCGGCCTTTCGGGCCTGCACGGCATTCCGCTGCGCCAGGGCCGGGTGGTACGTCCCTTGCTGGGCATTGGCAAGGAAGACCTGTACGATTATGTGGTTGAGCGCCGCCTGGTGTGGCGCGAAGATTCTTCCAACGACAGCACCCTGTACCAGCGCAACAAGCTGCGCCACGACGTGCTACCGGTGCTGCGCGACCTCAACCCGAATCTTGACCAAACGCTGCAAACCACTGCGGAACGCGTGCAGGGCGCTGAACTGCTGGTAAAGCACATGGTAGACCAAACCACGCAGCTGGCCCGCCGCGACGAAGCCGAGGCCGTGTACATCCAAATTGGGCTGCTGCAGTCCACGCCGGCCACGACGGTAGTGCTGCACGAAATGCTGCGCCCCTTCCATTTCTCCTGGCTGGTGGTGAAAGATATTGTGGCTTCGTTTAAGGCTACCTCTGGCCGTCAGTTTGAGTCACCCACGCACCTACTGGTAAAAGACCGTGACCAATTGGTAATTACGCCCAAGAACCTCGCCGGCTTCGGCACTTACCAGCTGCAAGCTGGCCAACCGGAGCTGCAGGCCGAAGGCATACGCCTGACGGTGGCCGAGCACCCGGCCGAAGGCTACACGGTGTCGCGGGCCAAGGATGTAGCTGCATTCGACGCCGACAAGCTGAAGTTTGCCCTGACGCTGCGCCGCTGGCGCGAGGGCGACTGGTTTATGCCCATCGGGCTGAAGGGTAAAAAGAAAATCAGCGACTTCCTCATCGACCAGAAGGTGCCGCTGAACCTGAAGGATCAGGTGCTACTGCTCACTACGGCCGATGGCAAAGTGGCCTGGATAGTGGGCCACCGGCCCGACGACCGGTTCAAAGTAACCGAGGAGACGCAGCGGGTGCTGGAAGTGCGCTTGAAACGGATTTAATGCAGGCCCGGCGCGGCCAACTGCAGGCTTTATCGCGCTACAATGCGCTACAGTTTTTACATTGCGGCCCGTAACCCGAATCATTCAATTCCCAACTGACCACCCCATGAAAGTAACCGTTGTAGGGGCCGGCAACGTGGGCGCAACCTGCGCTGACGTTCTCGCTACCCGTGAAATTGCCAACGAAGTAGTTCTGGTTGACATCAAGGAAGGCATTGCCGAAGGCAAAGCTCTCGACATTTGGCAGAAGGCCCCGATCATCGGTTACGATACGCGCACGGTGGGCGTAACCAACGATTACGCGCGCACCGCCGATTCGGAAGTGGTGGTTATCACCTCAGGCCTGCCCCGCAAGCCCGGCATGAGCCGCGACGACCTTATTTCGGTTAACGCCGGCATCGTGAAGTCGGTAACCGAACAGGTAGTAAAATACTCGCCCAACGCCATCATCATCGTGGTTTCGAACCCACTGGACGTGATGACCTACCAAGCGCACCTCACCTCGGGCCTCGCTCGTGAGAAGGTATTTGGCATGGCTGGCATTTTGGACACGGCCCGCTACCGCGCTTTCCTGGCTGAGGCGCTGAACGTAAGCCCCAAGGACATTCAGGCGGTACTGATGGGCGGCCACGGCGACACCATGGTACCGCTGCCCCGCTACACCACGGTTGGCGGCATCCCCGTAACCGAGCTGATCGGCAAAGAGCAGCTGGACGCCATCGTGCAGCGCACGGCCGTTGGCGGCGGTGAACTGGTGAAGCTGATGGGCACTTCGGCCTGGTACGCTCCCGGTGCAGCCGCTGCGCAAATGGTAGAAGCCATCGTACGCGACCAGCGCCGCGTGTTCCCGGTATGCGTGGAGTTGCAGGGTGAATACGGCATCAATGGCGTATACCTGGGTGCTCCAGTAATCCTGGGTAAAAACGGCATCGAGCGCATCATCGAGCTGCAGCTGAACGACGACGAGAAGCAGCTGCTGGAAACCTCGCGCGGCCACGTGAAAGAGGTAATGGATGCGCTGGACAAAATGGGTCAGCCCGCCAACGCCTAGACGCTTATAGTCCTTTGAAGCCTTCCGGGCCGCTCCGCTTCTGCGGGGCGGCCCGTTTTTTCTTGTTCAGTCCTTGCATCTAATGCACTTCCGTAGCTTGCCGGTGCTAATTCATCTTTCATGCACCTCTACCTTATCGACATCAATGCGGAAGTTACCGCTGCTTGGGAGCAGGTTTTCGCCGCTGTGCCGCAAGTAACGGTTCGGCACGGCTCCATTTTTGACACACCATGCGACGCCATCGTCAGCCCGGCCAACAGCTTCGGCTACATGAATGGTGGCATCGATTTCGCTATTTCCAAGAACTTGGGATGGCACATCGAAAAAGACCTACAACGCCTGATTCGCGACCGACACTACGGTGAGTTACTGGTCGGCCAGGCCGAGATTGTGCCTACGGGCCAAGCATCCTTTCCTTACCTTATTGCGGCTCCCACGATGCGCACCCCCATGACCATTACGCGGGGGCCCAACGTGTATTTGGCTATGAAGGCGCTGCTGGTGCTGGTGGTCGATGGAAAAATGCCTAATGGCGACCCGGTAGCCAGCCATGTGCGCAGCATTGCCATTCCAGGCCTAGGTACTGGCGTGGGTCAAGTACGGCCGTTGGTGTGCGCACGCCAGATGCGCATTGCCTGGGAAGATGTAATGCAGCGCAAGCACGCCACCGAAGCAGGTTGGGAAGAGTTACGCTCTAACTATGCCTACTTCTTTACCCACGACCACAAAGACATTAAGTACCCTATTAACTAATGCCCCGGTAGTATTGGCTCGTTGCTGCTGGCGCCGTTTCCGCTATTATGAGCACTGCCTCAGACCTGCTTGCCCGCATCCACGCCCTGGCCGATGCGGAGCGCGTGCCGCTGCTGGCCCGCTTCTTCAAAACAGGTCCCGGCGAGTACGGCGAAGGCGACCAGTTCCTGGGCCTAACCATGCCGCAGCAGCGTGCCTTGGCCAAGGAGTTTCGCGCGCTGCCGATGGTCGAAGTGGAGCAGCTGGTGCAGAACCCCTGGCACGACTGCCGCTCCGTGGGGCTTATCATCTGGACGCTGCAGTACGCCAAAGCCGGCCCAGCCGGTCGTCAGGCCATCTACGAGCGGTACCTGCAGCACCGCCGCTTCATCAATAACTGGGACTTGGTGGACGTGACCTGCCCGCACATCATGGGGGCGCACCTGCTGCACCAAGACCGCAGCGCGCTGTACGAGCTAGCGGCTGAAGATAACCTGTGGAGCCAACGTATGGCCATTATCTCCACTCTGGCTTTCATCCGCAAAAGTCAGTTTGCCGACACCCTGGCTCTGGCGGAGCTGCTTCTCCCCCACCGCCACGACCTCATTCACAAAGCGGTGGGCTGGATGCTGCGCGAAGTGGGCAAGCGCAACGAAGATGCTTTGGAAGAATTCTTGGCCGACCACGCCCAGCGCATGCCGCGCACCATGCTGCGCTACGCCATCGAGAAGCTGGAGCCCAACCGACGCCGACACCATATGCAGCAATAAAAAACCGCCCGCCAAACTTCTTTGGCGGGCGGTTTTATTTTTGATAAGCGCTTACTGCTGACTGGCTTTGAAGAGCTTCTGCTTCTCGTCCTTCGACAGACTTTCGTAGCCGGAGCGGGAAATCTTGTCCAAAATCAGGTCTATTTCTTCCTGGGCAGGCTTGGCTAGCGGGCCACGTTTGGCGTTGGCCGGGGCAGCCTGCGGACTACGATGCGACACGCGGAGCCGCGGCCGGCCGTGTAGCAATGCACTAATCCACTCGCCGGTAGCAATGATGGGGCGGCCCAGGTCACGGCCGCGCTGCAACTGTCGAATGTAAATGAAGCCCAAGGCAGCACCGCCCAAGTGAGCAATCTGTCCGCCGGGGTTGGTACCGTTGATGCCCGCAATAGAAATCAGCACCACTGCCGCCGCGATGTATTTGATGCGCACCGGCCCGATGATCAGCAGATTGAAGGTATAATCAGGCAGCAGCGCGGCAGCAGCCACGATGACGGCCGTTACCGCCCCCGAGGCCCCAATCATGGGTACGCCCAGCTGCGGACGCAGCACCGGCAGCAAATTGTAACTCAGCAGGAAAAACAGCGCCCCGACCAACGCGCCCAGAATGTAGAGGCTCACCAGGCGTCGGTCGCCGAGGTATTCGCGCACCAGCATACCGAACCAGTAGAGGTTCAGCATGTTGAACAGGATGTGAAAGAAACCCTCGTGGGTAAAGGCGTAAGTAAGCAGCGTCCAAGGATGACGCAATAAATTCGGTATATCCGAAGGCAGCGCCAGCTGGCGCATCAGCACATTGTAGGCTTCCCCGGCGCTGCTCAGGTGCAGCACGGCCTTCAGCACCACTATCGCCGCAAAAGCCAGCACGTTGATAACCAACAGCTGATTCAGCGCGTTGTCGCGGCGGGTGAAGGTGGACTGAATATCGGCGAAGATGCTCATAGCAATGGGTGGGGTTAGTAGAAGCGCGAGTGGTGTCGTTCCCAGTATTTCAACAGTAGAAATCCGATCAACATTCCGCCCAAGTGAGCGAAGTGCGCCACATTGTCACCAGGAGCCCGTTGGATACCGCCATAGAGTTCGTACAGCGCATAAAGCGTT
Source organism: Hymenobacter sp. FMD4 (assembly GCF_058932745.1). Classification (NCBI taxonomy): domain Bacteria; kingdom Pseudomonadati; phylum Bacteroidota; class Cytophagia; order Cytophagales; family Hymenobacteraceae; genus Hymenobacter; species Hymenobacter sp. FMD4. The sequence continues at coordinate 41,835 of NZ_JBZYWH010000030.1, read as the reverse complement.
ACGAAATATTTGGCCTTAATGGGGAAGGGAAAAAAGAGCAACATCAGCTCCGTATTGGGGAAAAGATACGCAAACGCCAGCAGAATGCCGAATAACGCGCCCGAGGCGCCCACCATGGGGGCATTATTGGCTGACTCAAAAATTTCATCCACGGTGCGGGTGGCGGCCCGGATGTATTCCTGATTGGTGGGGTCCTGCTGCATGGCACGGGCCAGCAGCTCGTAACCTCGGGCCTGGGGCATGTGGTCGTCGAAATAGTCGCTGTAAGCCACGCCCGACGGGGCCTCGATAAAGGCATTACGCGCCTCCCGCATCTGCGAAATCTCATACTGCCGCACGCCCGAATACAGCATGCCCGCCCCGATGCCACAGATCATCCAAAACATCAAAAAGCGCTGCGCGCCCCAGCGCATTTCCAGCATCGGTCCGAAGAAAAACAGGCCAAGCATGTTGGAAAACAAGTGCCCCCAGCCCGCGTGAAGGAACATGTACGTGACGTGCTGAAAAGGCTGAAAATAATCGGACGTCCAGGGGTAAAGCGCCAGCAACCTGGGAATGGCACCGAGTGCGCCCATGCCCTCCAAGAGCAACATCGCAATGTTGATTAGGAGCAGGTTGCGCACCATCGGGGTGACGTTGAACATAAACCGCTGATTAGGGGTGATTTCGCTGATTATACTGGTTGACACCAAGTCCGGAAGCAGCACCGAAGCAGCTTCCGGTTTGGCTGCTTACGCAAAACTTCGGCGCGTAGCGGCCATCCGCCCGGTTGGTTCACCGACGGCAAGGTAAGCTACGCAAACAAACCGCCGAGCTTGGCTCCCGGTTCAGGGCTGTGCCGCCCCCAGCATGCAGCCTAGACTTTAGCGGGCGAAGAACGCCTGCAACTGATCCAGCTCCAACATTACGAGAGTGCGCTGACCGGTAGGCGTGTAACCAGGCGTCTGGCAGGCGAACAGCTTATCGACCAAGGCATTCATCTCCAGCTCGCTTAGCCGGCCCCCAGCCGAGGCAGCTACGCGGCGGGCCAAGGCTAGAGCCAACTGTTCGCGGCGGTCGAGGCGGGCGCGGCCGGTAGCCATGCGAAATTGCTCCAGCAAGCCTTCCAGCAGCTCCTTTTCGTTGCTGCGGTGCGGTACTTCGGCTGGCAGCCCCTCTACCACAATGGTATTTGGCCCGAACTCGGCGAAGCGAAAACCCAGGGCATGTAGCTCGTTGGTGACTTCGCGCAGCACGGCAAAATCGGCCGGTGAGAAGGAAACGGTACGCGGAAACAGCAGCGTCTGGGAAGCGCTGTTTTCCTCCGTCATGTTCTGCTGGTACTGCTCGTACAGGATCCGCTCACGGGCTGCAACGTGGTCGATGAGCATCAGGCCCGACTTCACCGGCACCAGCACGTACTGCTGCACCTGCACCGAGCGACGACCGGGCGTGCTACCCTCCGGATGTGCGGAACCAGTTCCGTGCGTTAGGGGCAGCTCGGGGGCTATGGGTAGCACCGACTCAGTTGGCGCGGGTGGCATGGCCGGAGCCGCGGGCATCACCGGCACCATCGGTACAGACTCGGGCTTGGCTTCGGGCGCTTCGGCCTGAATGTCGTCGAGGGCGCCGGGCTGGCTCAGGGTACGGTAGAAATCTTCCAGCGCCTTGCGGGCCTGCTCGGTGGGCCGCGGCGTGAGGGGTTTTTCGTCGGTCCAGCGGGCAGCGGCGTCGCGGCCGGGACGTGTGGGGGCAGCGGCCGCGGCCATAGCTGCGGCTAGGGCACCGCCTTCGCGGCTGCTGTCGCTGTGGGTATCGTCGTTGGGGTCAGCGAAATCGGAAATGGAACCGGTGCGCAGGCCAGCCAGCGGGGCAAAGTTGATGTTGCTTTCGAAGTCCAAAGACGGCGCCATGTTGTGCAGGCCCAGGGCCTGCTTCACGGCGGCACGCATGATGGCGTAAACGGTTTTCTCGTCCTCAAACTTGATTTCCGTCTTCGTAGGGTGCACGTTGATGTCGATTGTCTTCGGATCAAGCTCCAAAAACAGCACGTAGAACGGGTGCGTTTCCTTGGGCAGCAGGCCTTCGTAGGCGGCCAGCACGGCGTGGTTCAGGTAAGCCGAGCGGATAAAGCGCCCATTGACAAAGAAAAACTGGTCACCGCGGCTTTTTTTGGCCGATTCGGGCTTGCCGATGTATCCCTTCACCGAGATGAACGGCGTCACTTCTTCCACCAGCGCCAGCTGCTCCTTGTAGCTATTGCCGAGCAAGGACACGATGCGCTGGCTAAGCTTGCCAGCGGGCAGGTTAAATACTTCCAAATCGTTCTGGTACAGCGAGAAGCTGACATTTGACTTGGACAAAGCGACGTGCTGAAACTCGTCGAGAATATGACGCATTTCTACAGCGTTGCTCTTGAGAAAATTGCGCCGGGCAGGTACGTTATAGAACAGGTTCTTTACCGAGATGCTGGTGCCATCGGGGCAGGCCGTGGGCTGCTGGCTTACCACTTGGGAGCCTTCCACCAGCAGTTGCGTACCGGTATCCTGCTGGCGCAGCTTAGTACGAATCTCGACCTGCGCCACGGCCGCGATGGAGGCCAAGGCCTCGCCACGAAAGCCCAGCGTTCGGATCTGAAACAGATCCTCCGTCGTGCGAATCTTACTGGTGGCGTGGCGCTCCAGGCTCATACGCGCATCAGTGGCGCTCATGCCCGACCCATTGTCGACCACCTGCACCAGCTGCTTGCCGGCTTCCTTCACAATCAGCTGAATCTGGGTAGCGCCGGCATCGACGGCGTTTTCCAGCAACTCCTTTACCACCGAGGCCGGGCGCTGCACTACTTCGCCGGCCGCAATCTGATTGGCTAGGTACTCGGGCAGCAGTTGAATGATATCGGACATAGCGCGGATACGAACCCCAACCGAGGTTTCGTTTGTTCTGATACGGGGCAAAGGTACGCCACTCGGCGGCGCTACACAGCCTATCCGCGGTTCATCCGGAACCATGTATGGTATTATATCCGCAGTTGGTCGGAACATTTCCTGAAAATGAACTGCTTACCAGCTCCGAGTGTAATTGGCCCAAAAAATGCACTAATCCGCCACCGGAAATAATGCGTAAGTTTGTGGCCAGCTTTAGCTTGCGGGCTGGTCCCGCAGCATAGTCGGTCATCGTCTTACGGGCTATGGCCGGTTATTTCTGCACCGCTTGATTGGCGCCCTTCTCCGCAGGCTTCGGCCTACGCCGAAGGGCGCAAGTACAGGCGGCCGACGTAACCAAATCATCATCAGAGACGCGACTCAGAGGCCAATGGGCAAGGAAATTCGGATTGGACTGGTACTGCTGCTGTTGGCCGTGACGGGTCTGATCGTGTCATCATCTGCGCCCTACGACAAGGGGGCCCGGCCCTCCTCGGTGGCCGAGCAGCAGTGGGTTGACTCGGTCTTCAACTCCCTCTCGCCGGACCACCGGCTGGGGCAGCTCTTCATGGTAGCTGCTTATTCCAACAAGGATAAGAAGCACGTCAACTACACCGAATTTCTGGTTCGTGAGTACAACATCGGGGGCGTAATGTTCCTGCAGGGCGGCCCGCGCCGCCAGGCTCAGCTCACCAACCGCTACCAAGCCACGGCCCGTACTCCGCTGCTCATCGCCATGGATGCTGAATGGGGCCTGAACATGCGCCTGGATTCCAGCCAGCACTTTGCCAAGCAGATGACGCTCGGCGCCATGGACGACGACCGGTACGTGTACCAGATGGGCCGCGAAATAGCCCTGAAGATGCGTACCCTCGGTGTGCACGTGAGCTTTTCGCCGGTGGTCGACGTCAACTCCAACCCCAACAACCCAGTTATCGGTAACCGCTCTTTCGGCGAAAGCAAAGAGCAGGTGGCCCGGCTGGGCACGGCCTACATCCGCGGGCTGCAGGACCATGGCGTCATTGCGGTAGCCAAGCACTTTCCCGGCCACGGCGACACTGATGTAGACTCGCACCTAGCCTTGCCGGTAATCAATACCGACATGGCCCGATTAGCCAACGTCGACCTCTACCCTTTTCAGAAATCGTTTGAGGTGGGCGTGATGGGCGTGATGGTAGCTCACCTGTACATGCCGCTGTTCGACTCCGTCCGGACGCAGACTACCACGCTTTCGCGCAACCTTGTGACGGGGCTGCTAAAGGAAAAGATGGGCTACAAAGGCCTCGTCTTTACCGATGCGCTCAACATGAAGAGCGTATCGAGCATCTACAAGCCAGGTGAGTTGGACGCCCTCGCCCTGCTGGCCGGCAACGACGTGCTGCTCTTTTCGGAGGATGTGCCCATGGCCATTCAGAAGATCAAGGCAATGGTAGCGGCCAATAAAATCGCCCAGGAAGACATCGACTACCGCGTACGCAAGGTTTTGCGCGCCAAGTACTGGGCCGGGCTGAACAAGCGTACGCCCGTAGATATGCCCAACCTGATGGCTAACCTGAACCGTCCGCTCAGCCGGGTGGTGCAGCAGAACATCTACGAGCACGCCATTACGGTGGTGAAGAACGAGGACGACCTTTTGCCCTTCGCCCATCTGGATACGCTGCGGATGGCCTCCATCACCATCGGCGCGCCCAACGGCAATGAGTTCGGTAAGACCATGCAGCGCTACATGCCCTGCGCCACCCACGCCATTCCGAACCGCTACGCCCCGGATTCCACCTTCGACAACCTCATGCCCAAGCTCAACGCCTACAATACGGTGGTAGTGAGCTTGCACAACATGAACAACACCCCTGCTCACAACTACGGTTTGGGCGACGGTGCGCTGCGCTTTATCAAGCGGCTGCAGGAAAACCAACGTCAGAAAGTGGTGGTGGTGGTGATGGGTAATGCCTACGCGCTGAAGTACGTGGAAAGCGCCCGCACGCTGGTGTGCGGCTACGAGGACAATCATAGCTCGCAGCTGGTGGTGCCACAGGTGCTGTTTGGGGCATTGCCTGCTAAAGGCCGCTTGCCCATCACAGTATCAGAAACGCTGAAGGCTGGCACGGGCCTGCCCACGGCGGATTTCCGCCGCCTGCGCTACGCCTCTCCGGAGGCGGTGGGCTTGGACTCGCGCGTGCTCACGCAGATCGACAACATCGCCACCGAAGCCATTGCGTACGCTGCTACGCCGGGCTGCCAAGTGCTGGTGGCCAAGGACGGTGCGGTGGTGTTCGACAAGAGCTACGGCTATTGCACCTACGACAAGGCCCAGCCCGTAACGGGCGAAACCCTGTACGATCTGGCCTCTATTTCAAAAGTAGCGGGCACGCTGCAGGCCATCATGTGGCTGAAAGATGAAGGCAAGCTCAACCTTGACTCCAAAGTATCGGATTACCTGACCGACCTGAAAGGCACCAACAAGAAGGACATGACCGTGCGTGACGTGCTGCTGCACCGCGCCGGACTGAAAGCAGGCATTCCAACTTGGGAGCGAACTGTTACCCGCACTGGTGGCCTGAAACCCACCTTCTACGCCAGCACCCGCAACGACGCCTTCCAACGCGAGGTGATTCCCGGCACCTATGTGGCGCGCACGGCTGAAGACTCTGTTTGGACCTGGATCAAACGTAGCGCTCTGCTGCCCAAAACCAAGAGCGGTTACCCGACGGAATACTCCGACCTGAGCTTCATCATTCTGAAGCGCTTGGCCGAGAAGGTGCTGAACCAGCCCCTGGAAGTGTTTTTGCAGCAGAACTTCTACGCTCCGCTGGGCCTGAACACCATGACTTACAACCCGCTGCAGCGGTTCCCAAAATCTTGCATTGCGCCTACCGAGAACGACACGTACTTCCGCCATACCCAATTGCAGGGCAGTGTGCATGATCAGGCCGCAGCCCTGATGGGCGGCGTGGCAGGCCATGCGGGTTTGTTCTCCAACGCCAACGACTTGGCCGTGCTGATGCAGATGAACCTACAAAATGGCCGTTACGGCGGCCGACGCTTCTTCAGCACGCCGGTAGTAGCGGAGTTTGCCCGTCAGCAAAGCACCAGCAACCGCCGCGGCCTCGGTTGGGACCACGGCGACCCTAGCAAGCCCGACGGCCCGACGAGCAACCTCTCGCCGGCTAGCACTTTTGGGCACACCGGCTTCACCGGTACCTGCGTGTGGATGGACCCCGACAATAAGATTCTCTACATTTTCCTGTCGAACCGCGTGTACCCGGATGCGGGCAACAACAAGCTGCGCCAGTACAACATCCGCTCGCGCATCCACGACGTTATCTACCGCTCCATCCTTACCGATGCCGACAAGGGCAAAAGCTGATCTGAGGGGAAGCGACATTCTATGTGGTGTGGAACAAGCAACCCCTTGACCGGCGCGTCGTCCCTGACCAGGACGGCGCGTTCTTTTTTGGAGGGTTGCAGCGGGCTCTATTACCGCTGCGTTGCGAGCTGCAGAATAACGTAGGTTTTCTCCAACTTGCCGCCGATTGCGTTGTTAGGCAGCAAACCCTTCTCTCCTACTTTCGCCGCACCACCCCTCGTATGAACATCGGCATTGTCTGTTACCCTACCTTCGGCGGCTCAGGCGTGGTCGCCACTGAACTTGGTAAGGCCCTGGCCCAGAAGGGCCACCGCGTGCATTTCATTACTTATAGCCAGCCCGTCCGCCTCGATTTCTTCAACGAGAACCTGTTCTACCACGAGGTATACATTCCACCGTATCCACTGTTTCAGTTTCCGCCCTACGAGCTAGCCTTGGCCAGCAAGATGGTCGACATTGTGCAGAACGAGAAATTGGATGTGCTGCACGTACACTACGCCATCCCCCATGCTTCGGCGGCGTACATGGCTAAGCAGATTCTGCGCACCAAGGGTATTCAGATTCCAGTCATTACCACGCTCCACGGCACCGATATCACGCTTGTGGGTAAGGATGCTTCTTACGAGCCGGTGGTTACGTTTAGCATCAACCAATCGGATGCGGTTACGTCGGTTTCGGCTGATCTGAAGGAGGAAACATACCGCTACTTCGCGGTGGAGAAGGACATCGAAGTCATTCCGAACTTCATCAACCTGGAGCGTTTCAAGAAGCAGCGCAAAGAGCATTTTCGGGCCGCTATTGCGCCCGAAGGCGAAAAGCTGCTGATTCACACGTCCAACTTCCGCTCGGTGAAGCGCGTGGACGACGTGGTGCAGATCTTCGCTGGTGTGCGTGAGCATATGCCTGCCAAGTTGCTGCTCGTAGGCGACGGCCCCGACCGCCCGCGCATCGAGAAGCTGTGCCGCGAACTGGGCATTTGCCAGGATGTGCGCTTCTTGGGCAAACTGGAGGCCGTGGAAGAAGTCCTGAGCATTTCGGATTTGTTTCTGATGCCTTCGGAGAAGGAAAGCTTCGGCTTAGCTGCCCTTGAAGCCATGGCTTGCGAGGTGCCGGTCATCAGCACCAATGCCGGCGGCATTCCGGAGCTGAACGTGCACGCCGTCACAGGCATGGTAAGCAACGTGGCCGACGTAGCCGACATGGTCAAGAACGCCCTCTACGTGCTCGACGATGAGAACCTGCCGCGCTTTAAAGCAGCGGCCCGTACCCGCGCCGAGGAGTTTGCGGTAGAGCATATTCTACCCCGTTACGAAGCCTGTTACCAGCGCGCTATTGACGCAGTGCTGGCGGGGGTGTAGCACGGCAGCATCTCACAGACCGATCAATCGTCGGTCATCTTGACGAAGGAAGGACCTTATCACGCGAGAATAAATCGTTGTTACGATGTCGTTCTGCGGTGACAAGGTCCTTCCTTTGTCAGGATGACAACAAACAATGCAGGAAGTTAGGCAGGCTGCTTAAAACAGCCCGGTTGCCTCGCGCTTTACGGCGACCAAGGCTTGAGCCGTTGGATCGGCTTCGTCGTTCAGCAGGGCTTCCAGCACTCGTTTGGCTAGCTCGGTGCCGCGGGCCTGCTGCTGATTGGGCAGGTTCTGGTAGGCTTTGTTGATCATCGTAAGCACATTCTCCTTTGCTTGACGCACCTGGCCCCATACTTCGGGACTCATGTAGAGCTGCTGAGAAAGGTTGTGCTCATACTCGGCCCGAATTTCCTGCAGCAGCACGCGGTGATACTCGGGAGCCGTTTGCCCGGCCGAGCTCAGCCGAATCATCAGGTTATTGGGCGTGATGCGCTCTAGTAGCAGAACGATACGCTCGTACGCCTGCAGGCGCAGTGGCAGCATGGTTTTGGCGCTTTCCATGCGCAGCTCGATCAACCGCCGCTGCTGCTCCTTCTCCAAGTATTGCTGAATGAGGTAGTAAACGGTAGCGGCTACGATAAGCGCCGGCAAGGTGATTTTGAGCAAATCGATGATGAGGGCAGTGGTGTCCATGCAAATAAAAAACCACAAGCCGCTACGAAGCGGCTGGGTTGCTGAGTGTTTAGGGTAAAAGGGCTGGCAAAAGCTTCCGCACGCGTGATTTGGCCTTTGGCCACCGCATAATACGGTCGGCAAATATAGTACGGTGAACCTGCCGGGAAGGGTAGCTGTTAAGGTATTGCTACGCCTTTTGCATGCAGCCCGTATCTTTGCTGCTATATGGCGTAAGCCTTTCCAACCGACGACACTACGCAACATCATTTCACTATGGCAACTGCCACGGCTTCCACCAAAACCGCTCCCATCACGCTCACTTCGCGCGCTCTGGAAGAGGTACGAAACATTCTCCGCGAGAAGAACGTCCCGGCTGAGTACGGCCTGCGCGTAGGCGTACAGGGCGGCGGCTGCTCCGGCCTGAGCTACCTGCTCGGCTTCGACAAAGCCAAGGAGCAGGACGAAACCTTCGACGTTGACGGCGTATTGCTGATTATGGACAAAAAGCACGCGATGTACGTGCTGGGCATGGAAGTCGACTTCCAGGATGGCCTGAACGCCCGCGGCTTTACTTTCAGCAACCCCCAGGCCAAGAGCACCTGCGGCTGCGGCTCATCGTTCTCGGCGTAGCGTTTGAATTTGCTTTTACAGCGGGCAGCTTGCTTCGGCGGGCTGCCCGCTGTGCATTTATAGCCGTGCGGGTTCTGCCATCCGAATCGTTTCGCCAGCCATTACCCGCGCTTCGGAGCCATCGGCCATGAACACAGAAGCGGGCGGCTGGCTTAGCGCCTCCACGAAGGCCTCGCCGTAAAGCTGCCCAACTTGGCAGTGCATATCGTACTGCAGCACGCGGTGCGCGTTCCAGCGAGGATGCTGCACTTCATACTGATCGGTGCGCCGGGGGCCGCGCTGGGTATAGCCCCAGTAGTGTTCGGTGATGAACTCGGCTTCGGAGCCGGCTTCGATGGGGTGCGCAGTTTGCTCCACGGTAGCGCGCAGGTGGTTCCACTCCTGCCCTACCAGCCAGCCATACTCTACGTCAAGGGTGCCGGCCTCCGCATTGGGCTGCCAGGAGTGGCGCATGGGCATGGCGGCGTACTTCTCGCCGTAAAAGGTATTGGCGACGGCCACAATCATGGCCTTCGGCACTATTTCTTTCACAAACACCACGCCGCGTCGCCATCCGCGCTGTGGGTCGCAGTGACGCACGTAAAAGCGCAGGTTTACCTCCTCAAAATGACGGTGCCAGGGTACGCTGAAGCCACGCACCCGCGTGTGCATGAACATGAAGCCAACCATGCTCACGTAGTGCGTGCCATTGAAGTCGTCGAGCTCGGTGCCATAGGGAAGCAAGGGCCTCAGAATGCCGGGCTCCACGGCATAATTGGCCATGAGCAGGTTGCGCCATTCAGCGGTGAGGAAGGTGGTAGCCATGGGCGGAAGTATAAGCTGGTGCTATTCAAACCCAATCTGCTGCACATGGTTGGAGGTAGGCGCTTCCGTTAATTGCTGGCAGCAGAATTCATCGTGCCTGCCGAAGCGCTGGCTACTCTGTTTCGCCCGCTACGGGTGCGGTTCCCATGCCTATTCGCTCCCAATGCTTTTCCAGCCAGATGACCTTGTCGGCGTAGCTCTGCAGGTCCGGCGACACGTTGCCGCTGAACCCGGCAATCCAGATTTCCTTGTGCAGTTCGGATTTCACGTAGTCAATAGCGTCCTCAAAGTCCCCGTCGCCCGCGCTTAGCATCAGCCTGTCGTACTGGTTTTGCGAGGCTAGCTTGATAATCAATGTTGCGATGCCCACGTCCACGCCTTTCTGCACGGGTCTGACGGCGGTTTGACCGCATTCGCAGCGCATCGACATTTCCTTCAGGCCGTATAGTTTCACGCGCATTTTAGGGCCGGTAGGTGGCGCGCTCTTCAGCCAGTTGTGAAAGGCGTTCTGTTGTGCGGCCGACGAATCTTTGACCGAGTTCAGATAATAGATTTCCTTGAACTCGCCTCCGTTGAGGTCTTCCAGCTCGTTCTTGAGCTTGATGTAGTCAAACTTGCCGTGCGCGGCCGAGGACTTCAGCAAGTAAGCCCCGTCGATGAGCCAGATGGTTTTGGGCATGTGCAATGATAAATGTTAGGTGAGGTCTAGGCTTTGGCTTCTGGGCGTACCGGCGAATACCGTAGATAAGGCGCCAACAGGTTCGGCCGAGTTTATTGCCTCCGCTTACGCCAAAACCAGATGAGCAGCTATTATACGCTCAGCAACCGCCAGCTATAACCGGCTTTCTAGGTATCAGCAGCTTACTTCTACCTTGGCTTAATCCGGCTTATTCTGCGCAGCTTTACCTTCCAGCCGAGCATCTGCATGCGTTTATACTCTTATTGGGCCAAACAGTCTCTGCATTATCAGGCCTCCAATGGCCGCGCGTACCGCCTGATAGCCTACGCCGGTAGCAATACAAGCCTGAGCGATGCGCAGCTACAGGCGCAATTAAAACTTCAGGAGCGACAAAATGACTTGGAGCAAGGTAGACGGCTGGGCCAGTACCCTTCCGGCGCGGCGCCCTTGCGCGAAAAAGTACTGCAGCGGCTGACCGGCGAAGAAGGACAAATTGTGGGGGCTGTTACCCGCAACCGCTACGGTAGCGAGGTGCTTAACACTACCCAAATCATGTTTCTTGACGTGGATGATGCGGACTTACGGCGTCGGTCTACCCCCACGTCTAGCCTATTTGCAATGATTAAGCGGTTGTTTGTTGCTGCGCCGCCTACTCCACCTTTCAATCCGCAAGCCTACCTCGAGCTTCGGATTCAGCAATGGCTGCAACGGCATCCGGCCTGGAATTTCCGGCTGTACCGCACCCGGGCCGGCTTCCGCTTGCTGGTCACGCATGCGCCCATCGACCCCAACGCCGCCGAAGCGCACGAAATATTCCGCGCGCTTCCCGTCGATTGGACTTACGCCCGTCTGTGCCAGAATCAGGCTTGTTACCGAGCTCGACTAAGCCCGAAGCCTTGGCGGATAGGAGTTCCAAGACCGGCGTATGCCTTTCCTTATGAAACGGCCGAGCAGTCAGCCGAAATGAGCCTGTGGGAGCAGTATTATCAGCAGCGCAGCCAAGATTACTCCGTGTGCAAGTGGCTGGGTGACTACGGCAGCGGGCACATGTGCGCCGACGCGCAACAGGTGCAGGCCGTGCATGATGCCGCCTGCCTCGGCACCGGGGACTTAGCCTGACAGAAGCCTCGCTTGACCACCAGCTTCCGACATTGGTTCAACGATATTTACGATTCCCTCGAGCACCAATCATGAGGCTCGTATGATCCCACCAACCCGCAAGGTCAGCTCAGTTCAGCTTTGCGAGGTAAAATCGTGGGGGTAGCCAATTTCCTCCAAGTCAGCGGCCAGTTGCTCCCAATCTTCCAGTTCCGGATTAATGCGATGCACAATAGCCCTGGTTAGCGGCTCCTGGCGGTACACCAGGGCTACGGCTTCCGGGTCAAGTGGCGGCCGGTCGGTGTCTTCGGTATAATACTCGTTGGCCCACTCCGCGTAAGTATTTGGTTTACCGTCGAAAATAGCAAGCAGCTCCTCCGAGCCGTCTTCGTCCGTTGTTATGGTGCCGGTTTGCCAGCCTTGAGCGGGCGTATACCAGAGGCAGAACGTGGTGCCGAGCGAGGCCACCGGCTCGCCAAATAGAAACTCATCAAAGGCGGCGGGTAGGCCGCGGATTACCTCGCCTTTGTTGGGCTGCTCGTACTCGTGCATAAGGCCGTTGATGCAGCAGCCTTCAGGACGAAACAAAACCAGCATTTCGTCGCCTTCGCCATTGCGCATCTGAAACAGCTCCTCCCCTTCGCCCCAATTCGGGTCGTAGGAGTAATAGCGGTATTCCCACTCAGGGGAGTTGATGGCGTCCAGCGCGGAGAGGGTTTTGCAAAGGCTCTGTAGGGACGTGGCGTCAGGCAGGGCGGCGTAGTTCTGGATCGAAATCATAGGCGTGAGGAAGATAGCCAAGCTTCTTCAAGCTTGGCTCGGCTTTGTTCCACTGCATACCAGGTTGATATATCCCATTCATTCGGGTAATCAATCGACTTCCGGCGCGAGCTTTCAGCGAGGATGTAGTGAAAGTAGAATTGCTCCTTGGCTAATAGGCTAGGTACGTGGGTTAGCAGGCCTTTGGGCGTGATATCCGTGATGGTAAGGCGGTAGTTTGCCAAATCCGGTTGCAACCGCAGCGGCACCCAATGGCTACCGGCTTGCCAAGAGTAGCAGTCTTCGTCCTGCGTGCCGATGTGCACTTGGTGCTGCCCGTCCTCAAATTCTACTGCCGTCAACCATTGACCAGTATTAGCATCCGCTTCCAATGCTGATTCAGTGCCAGCCATGATTATGCTGACTTCCAGTACTTCCGGCGCTTCGTTGCGCTTCTGTACATAAAATAGCCAGGCGGAAGCGGCGGAAACGCTCATGTGCGGCGGCAGCCAGTCGGTCAGCGCTTGTACGCGCCGAATCGTTACGTTGTGCCCCACCGTCAAGACAACGGTTTCGCGCTTAGTTGTATCGATATGAGCAAAATCGACCGATGAGCTAAGTTTGATATTAAACCAGCCCAGCGCTGATTGATATTTTTCTTCGAATAGGCAGACCATTAGCGTTCAATACGTCTTCGTCATATCGGCCGGCACCACCAGCACATAATCAGCCTTCTTTAAATTCTCCTTGTCCAGTTTCCCCAGCTGCTCCTGCGTCACGGTGCTGATGGTGCGGATGCGCAGGTTAGGCTCAGCCTGGCGCAGGTACCACACGATGCCGTCGTAGTTGTCGGAGTGAAAAGAGCCGTTGATGTGCAGCAGTAACTGACCGGGCTGGCGGCTTTGGCGGATGAAATGAGCCATGGTGGCGTCCTTTAAGGCCTGGGCCGCAATCATCTGCTGCAGGCTCGGCCCGGCCGTGCCGTGAGCTGCGCTGCGGCCGAACATCTTCGCCATTTCGCTGTAGCCGGGCAAGGTATAATCTACCACCAGCGGCAGCGGAGCCAGCCAGGCTTTTTCCTCGGCGGGCAGGGCATCCAAGGAGGCCACGCCTTGGCGTGCTACTTGCTGGGCGTAGCGGCGTGGCACGTTGGTGCCGACTACGCGTAGCTTTTGCTGACGCGCCAGCAGCAGCAAGGGTTTGTAGTCGGTGGGGTAGTTGGGCCAGGGGCGGCTTTGTTCTTCGAAGGCTTTATCGTCCAGTTCGCCCGTGTTGTACTGTTCCACCAGCGGCTGCACGTCTCGCTCAAACATCTCCAGGCCAAGCACTAGCTGGCCGGCTTTGCGCTGGGCCAGTTCCTTGGCTACTTGCAGCTGCAGCCAGTGGGCCATCGGGTCGTTGTGCTGCTCACCGAAGAGCACTACCTCGGCCGCAGCCAGCTCTTTCGCCATTTTACCAAAGCTTACGGCTTTGCCGTCGGCCGTGAAGAGGCGGTAAGCGGGGCGGTCGTCGGAGGTGGACTTGGGGTCTTTCACGGCCAGGGCCTGCAGTGAGAGTAGCAGCAGGCAAGAAAGCAACAGTAAGCGCATCATCAGCAGAAGGAGGTTAGCGAAATCGGAACGGGTGGCGCAAATAGGCAAATCGGTAGTACTTCCACCCGGCGTGCCTGCGTCAGCATTCCGCCTTACTTCAACTCCATTTGCCCGCTGCTGTTACGTGCGAGCTAGCAAAAAAAGAGGCCAGCGCCCCTGATATGGGTGCTGGCCTTCATGATTCTGGTGCTTAAGCTTATCCGGCCGGGCTACGGAGCTACGCCGCTGACCGCAGGCGTTGAATTCGCTCCGCCCGCACTTTTTCCGATGCGGTACAGCCGACCTTCGTCCGTGACAGCGTAGAGCGCGCCGTCCTGGCCTTCGGTGATGGCCCGGAAGCGTTGCTGCTGGTCGGCGGCAATGCGCTCCTCACCCACTACTTTGCGGTTTTCGAGTACCACCCGGGCGATATGGTGGCTGTTGAGCCCGCAGATAAATAGGTTGTTTTGCCACTCGGGCATGGCACTGCCCCGATAGAAAGTCATACCACTGGGCGAAAGCACCGGGTCCCAGAAGTACACGGGCTGCTCCAGTCCTTCGCGCTGGGTAAGTCCTTCACCTACCTTTTTCCCGTTGTACTCGATACCGTAAGTGATAATCGGCCAGCCGTAGTTTTTGCCGGGCTCAATCAGGTTCAGCTCATCGCCGCCCCGCGGCCCCATTTCCGACATCCACAGGTCGCCGGTTTCGGGGTGAAAAGCAATGCCTTGTGGGCTGCGGTGCCCTATAGAATACACTTCGGGGCGGGCATTGGCTTGCCCCGCAAAGGGGTTGCTGGGTACCGCCCGCCCGTCGTGGGTGATGCGGAGCAGAGTGCCTACGTGGGTGTTAGGGTCCTGCGAGTTGGCTCGCCTATCCTCCTCAAACCGGTCGCCCGTAGTAAGGTACAAATAGCCTTCTTTATCGAAAATCAGTCGCCCGCCGTAGTGCTTGTCCCCTGTATAGGCGGGCTCGGCTCGGAAAATAACCCGCGGATTCTCGATGCGGCGCTCATCGGTCGATAACCGACCTTTGCCCACGGCCGTCAAGTTGGCTTTTCCGCGGGGCTCCGTGAAGGACCAGTACACCAAGCGGTTGGATTCGAAGTTTGGATGAAGCGCCAACCCAAGCAAACCGCCTTGATCCTTGTGAATCACCTTGGGGAGCCCCTCGATTTTTTCACTCATCTGCCCGGCCGCTGACACAATGCGCATGTTGCCGTCCTTTTCCGTAATCAGGAACCGCCCGTCGGGCATCGCGGCAATTTCCCATGGCTTATTTAGTTTGTCGGTGAGTACTCGCACCTCGTAGGCGGCCGAAGTTTTCACGCCTGGGGCCCGCATTTGGCCGGCGAAGGCGGGCTTGTAGCCGGCATCCTGCTCCCGGGTTTCCACTGGCTGGCCCGGCGTTTCGTTGCCGATGGCTTCCTGCCGATCAGCATCGTTGGTCCCGCGGTTGCAAGCATTTATGCTTATCAGCGTTGCTGCGGCAATGACAACTCCAAACTTCCCCATAATCTTTGGCTTTGGTTTAAGACAAAATCCTGGTTTTGCAGGCAGCGCATTTTCTCCAGACTTCTGCACCAGCTAAATTCTATCTGTACAGCAGTTAAGCCTAGCTACCCACACCCAACTCTACGAACAGAAAACTTTAATGTTCCTACATTAATCTTAGTTTAATACCAAATAAGAACAAACTCACTCTCGCCTATTGCTGCCTTTCACGTCTACTTGACTTCCCTTCCCTAGGATAATGCCCAAGCAAACAGCCCCGCGACGCAGCTGCGTCGCGGGGCTGTTTGCTTGAAAAGCGCTTCGGCTTAACCCTTATAGAACAGCCACTTCGACAGTTCGCCGTAAGTGACTTTCTTGCCGTACATCAGGATGCCCACGCGGTAAATGCGGCCGGCAATCCAGATGGCAGCCACAAAGCCCAGAATCAGTAGCGCCATCGACAGGCCCAGTTGCCAAGCCGGCACCCCGCCGAAGGGCAGGCGCATCATCATGGCGATGGGCGAGGTCAGCGGAAATATCGACATCCAGAAAGCGACCGAGCCGTTGGGATTGGTTGTGAGAATGGCCTGCGACACCACAAACGTCAGCACCAGCGGCATTGTGACGGGCATCATAAACTGTTGGGTGTCGGTTTCGCTGTCGACGGCCGAGCCGATGGCCCCAAACAACGCCCCGTAGAAGAGGTAGCCGCCCAGGAAGTAAAACAGGAAGCAGGCGGCCAGCAGCGGCATGTTCAGGTCGGCATTCTTAAAAGCCTGCATAACCTTTGCGGCCACGTTTTCCTTTTTAGCGCCTCCCTCCTCTTCCGATGCGGCGGCGGAACCCGTCACCATGGCCGTCGAGCGGTCGGCACGGTCCTGTACTACTTTATCGGGGCTGATGGAGCCGGCCATTACCGTACTGATGCCAAAGGACAGCAGCACCCACAGCGCCAGCTGCGTGAAGCCCACAGCTGCAATGCCGAGCACTTTGCCCATCATCAGTTGGAAAGGCTTGACCGAGGAAATAACTACCTCCACGATGCGGTTGGTCTTTTCTTCCATCACGCCGCGCATGATTTGCACGCCATAGATGAAAATAAAGATATAGATCAGGAAGCCGAAAAAGTACGCCACGCCGGTGCTGATGCCCGTGCTGGAGCTTTTTTCGCCGTCGTCGCTCATGCTAACGGTAGCCAGATCCACATCAACCTTCATGTTGTCGAGTACGGCGCGGTCAATGCCAGCAGCCCGTAGTCGCTCGTTCTCGATGGCCTTGTTGGCGGCGCGCTTGATGTCGCGTTCGAGCGAAAGACTTAGTCCCTTGCGCGAGAATACCTGAAAGCCCTGCGGGTTGTTGATGTCTACCTTCGGCACATAAAGGAGAGCGTCGTACTTGCCGGCTTTAAACTCCGTTTTGGCTGTGGCCAAATCAGGCGAAACGCGCGTGAAGTTGAGGTCGTCTTTGGGCTCGGGCAGCTTCTCGGCAAACAGGCCACCAGCGTCGGCTACGGCCACTACTTTGCCGCTGTCCGACATTTTGGCGATGAGCACCGGCACCGCAAACAGGGCCACCGTGAGCAGCGGCCCAATCAGCGACATGATGATAAAGCTCTTTTTACGTACCCGCGTAAGGTACTCACGCTGAACAATCAGCCAGATTTTAGACATGGTTCGGGGTAAGGCTTAGGCGTTGACGGTATCCGTATCGGGCACGTAATCCGGGTGCGTTTCGCGCACGCGCTGAATGAAGATTTCATTGATGCTCGGCACCCGTTCGCGGAACGTATGCACCTCCACGCTGCCCGGTCCGATGAGGTAGCGCAGCAGGTCGTTGGGTGTGAGGCCGTGCATGATGCGGACCCGGGCGTAGAAGTGGTCGTTTTCACGCGCCTTCTGCTCCACTACTTCAAAATCGGGGTGCACCACCATCAGGCGGCCCTGACCTTCTACCTCGTACGTCTGGCTGCGATAGGCATTTTTCACATCTTTCACCTGCCCGTCCAGTACCTTTTTGGAGCGGTTGATCAGGGCGATATGGTCGCAGAGCTCTTCCACCGACTCCATGCGGTGCGTGGAGAAGATGATGGTGGCGCCCCGGTCGCGCATGGCCAGGATTTCGTCCTTCAGCAGATTGGCGTTAATGGGGTCGAAGCCGGAGAACGGCTCGTCCAGAATCACCAGCGACGGATCGTGCACTACCGTGGCGATAAACTGCACCTTCTGCTGCATGCCCTTGGAGAGGTCCTCCACGTTCTTATCGGCCCAGGTCTTGATATCGAACCGATCCAGCCAGTACTTGATTTTCTGGGTGGCATCAGATTTCGATAGCCCTTTTAGCTGCGAGAGGTAGAGCAGTTGCTCCCCTACTTTCATCTTTTTATAGAGGCCGCGCTCCTCGGGCAGGTAGCCGATCTGGGCGATGTGCGAGGGGTTGAGCCGCTCGCCACGAAACAAAATTTCACCGCCGTCGGGGCCGGTAATCTGGGTGATGATGCGGATGAGCGAAGTTTTGCCGGCACCGTTGGGCCCGAGCAGGCCGAAAATCGAGCCTTCGGGGATGTCGATGCTCACACCATCCAGGGCGGTGTGGCTGGCGTACTGCTTCCGTACGTCAATGGCCTGTAGAATTGGTTTCACGACCGTTTTTCGGTTGGTTGCTGGTACAAGGTAGAAACTTGCGAGCCTCCGCAGCCATGCCCACCGCGAATCTTAGACCAACGGTCGTTTTGGCTGCCTCAATCGGCGTAAAGCAGCCCTTAACGGGACACCTCACGGATATTATTCGTCGGCATCTAGTTCCTGCAGGGCGGCCTCCAGGCGGTCGAGGTGCTTGCCATACATATCGTGCAGAAACTGCCGGCCGAAGTAGCGCAGACCCAGGCGAGCAGCTGCCCAAACCGCCCCGTAGCCCACAATCAGGACGCCCAATTGCCCCCATTGCACGGACCAGGTTTCGACATCCACGTAGTTCTTCGCCGAAAAAAAGAAACCCACGCCGAGTGCTGCGGGCAACGTCCACATAACGGACTGCAAGCTGCCCTGCATGAGCTGGCGCAACCGGGCCACCTGCTCCGCCACGTGGTGGCGCACGGCGCCATCGGCGTAGGGCCCCGAGCCGAGCAGCTTTCCGAGCCGCCGGTGGTAACTGAGCAGGCTGATTACGCACAGGACCAGCAAAAGCCCCAACGAGGCTCGGTGCCGGGCCTGCTCTACCAGCAGCAGGCCGATTACGCTTCCCGCGAGGAGCAGCCACGTGAAGCCGAGTTCCCAGCCGGCGTTGCGGCGCATGTTGGCGACGGGATTTTGCGCCCCTGATGCGAGCAGCCGGGCCAGGGTATCTGAATTGAAAGAGTTGGTCGGCTGCCCGGCGCCGGGGTCGGTTCGCTTCCAGCTTTGGCGAAGATCATCGAGTTCCATCAGACGAGGCGGGTAAGAAGTTGACGAATTTTGTCTTGCACGCGGTGCATTTTCACGCGCACGTTGTTTTGGGTAATGCCCAGGATATCGGCCATTTCTTCGTAGCTGTGCTCCTCCAAGTACAGCAGCACGAAGGCCTTATCCACGTCGGATAGCTGCTCAATGGCGCGGTATAATTGAGCTAGCTCTTCGGGGTCGGGGCCATCGGGAAGAGCAGCTACCTCCGGTGTCGAGTCGTCGAGGCGGTCAGCAGCGGGCCGACGGGTACGCTGGCGCAGGTCACTGATGGCTACGTTCAGGGCCACGCGGTACAGCCACGTGCTAAGTTTGGCCGCTCCAGGCTCGTAGCGGGGCCATGCCCGCCACAGCTGCAACACGATGTCCTGGAACAAATCCTCGCGTGCGTCTTTGTCAGCACCGTATAGCCGGCAGATGCGCCGGAGCATCGGTTGGTGCGCATTGATCATCGCCACAAAGGGCGGTGCAGTAGCATTGAGCGACATTGGCGGAGCAATAAATGAAACTCACAATATCTATCGGCGCTTCAGCATCAGCATTACAGCTTGTGCCGAAAAAATATTTTATCCCAGAGCTGTAATGCTTCAGCGCTTTTCGGCTATTCATTCTTTGCCTACCACCTTCAAACGCTCTGCTTCAATGGCCAACACTTCCAAATACCTGCTTCCCTTTTTGTTTTTCTACGGCTTGATCAGCCTCGTAAGCAGCCAAACAAGCACCGGCACTTTCTGCGTGCTACTAGCTGCCGGCTTGTGGGCCTTCCAGGTGCGCATCGCCAACGGCCGCCTGCTTGCTGAGCCGCTGGATGTCCCGGCTAGAGCCCGGGCGCTACGCAAGTTGCTTTCCTAACTCGCTCAACTCGTAGCGGCAGACGGTGGCATAACGCACAAAAAGCCCGGCTTATGGCCGGGCTTTTCGCTAATCAGGCTTGTGGTAACGCTATTGAAAATACTCCTTCACTTTCTCGAAGAAGCCCTTCTCGTTCTTGCCGGGGTTAGGGGCGAAGTTCTGCGAGTTGCGCAGCTTCTCCAGCAGCGCCCGCTCGTCGTTTGTCACATTCTTCGGCGTCCACACATTGATGTGGATGAGCTGGTCGCCTTTACCGTAACCGTTCAGGTCGGGCACACCCTTACCGCGCAGGCGAAGTATTTTACCGGCTTGGGTACCCGGGTCGATTTTGACTTTCACCTTGCCCTCAATAGTGGGCACCTCAATGTTGGCGCCTAAGGCGGCATCGATGATGGAAATGTACTGATCCAGCACCACGTTGTTGCCGTCACGCTTCAGGAACTCGTGCGGTTCTTCCTCGATCTGGATGAGCAGGTCGCCGGGCACACCGCCGCGCTCGGGGTAGTTGCCCTTGCCGTTCATGGAGAGCTGCATGCCCTCGGCCACGCCTGCCGGAATGTTGATCGGAATGATTTCCTCCTGCAACTGACGGCCTTCGCCGTGGCAGGCGTCGCACTTAGCCGTTACCACTTTGCCCTCGCCGTGGCAGGTGGGGCAAGTGCTGCTGCTCACCATTTGGCCGAGCATGGTCTGCACCACGCGCTTCACCTGGCCTTGGCCGTGGCAAGTGCCGCAGTCGCGCACCTCGGTGCCGTTTTTAGCGCCGGTGCCAGTGCAGGTATTGCAGGCCGTGTAGCGCTTCACCTTGATTTTCTTCTCGACGCCGTTGGCCACTTCCTCCAGATCAAGCTTCAGCTTGATGCGCAGGTTGGAGCCCTTGCGCACGCGGCGGCCCTGGCTACGGGCTCCGCCCCCGAAGAAGCTCTCGAAGCCGCCGCCCTGCCCGAAGATGTCGCCGAACTGCGAGAAGATGTCCTCCATGCTCGGGCCGTGCCCGTTGCCGCCGGCACCGCCCACACCCTGGTGCCCAAACCGGTCGTAACGGGCGCGCTTGTTGTCGTCCGACAGCACTTCGTAAGCCTCAGCGGCCTCCTTGAACTTGTCCTCGGCCGTGGGGTCGTCGGGGTTCTTATCGGGGTGAAACTTGATGGCCACCTTGCGGTAAGCCTTCTTGATTTCATCCGCCGACGCGTTTTTGGCTACGCCCAGTATTTCGTAATAATCTCGCTTGGTCGACATAGTCGGTACTTGGTAAGGAGCCGTTGGCCGGGTCAGCAGCTGTTTCTCCTTTAATCTTTCGGCTCTACAATTATTGGCCCAGCACCACCTTGGCGTGACGGATTACCTTGTCGCCCAGGTAGTAGCCTTTTTCTACTTCATCCACCACCTTGCCCTTCAGGTCTTCCGATGGCGCCGGAATCTGGGTGATGGCCTCGTGCAATTCGGGGTCGAAAGCCCCGCCCCTGGTCTCCATTGGCTGTAAGCCTTTCTGATGCAGTGCCTTCGTCAGCTTGCCGTGAATGATGTCGATGCTTTCGCGCACAACATTCGCATCCTCGGTATTCTGCGTGTGCTGACGCGCCCGATCAAAATCATCGAGCACGGGCAGCAACACCGTCATCAACTCCTGATTAGCGGTTTTGAACAGATCGGCGCGCTCTTTGGTAGTGCGGCGCTTGTAGTTCTCGAACTCGGCTGCCAGGCGCAGGTATTTGTCTTTCAGTTCGGCCACTTCTTGATCGGTACGGGACGCATCGGCCGGGGCATTGCCATCGGCTGTCTGGCCATTGCTTTGCTCGTCAAAGGTTTCCCCGGTTACTTGCTCGGGATTAGAAGCCGCACTTTGTGCCTGCGGCTCTTCGGCTTGCGGAAATTTTTCGTCAGCCATGCCTACGGTAGGTATTTCAGAAAATGAATGTTCAGTTTCGGGAACTGGCTCAAATCAAGGAACCTGCCAAAGCTCCTGCAGGTGACATAGTGGCACAGAAACCCCTAAGCCAAGCGGTTTAGTTCAGACAAAGTAACGCCTGCACGTGGGCACGGCGGGCTTTAGCAATTGAGGCTCAGTAAGTCACTGCTTTGACGTATGAAGCTAATCAAATGAAACTTCGAGCTAAACTTTATTGCCCAAAACCGTAAAAACGACTTCAGCACCTTGGCTTTTCTCGGAACGGGCTTTACTACATTTGCACACCTAGCAGCCCCTCCGACCTTTGGCCGCCGCTATCAGCACACCAGCCGCCCCTACCACCGACTTCAGAACATGCTCAGCACTACGCCAGGGCAAGACAGCCCGATGCTTCAGGAAATCAGCGAGTTTGCCAGCTTATTGCAGCATCAGGGCCCACGTGCAGCACTTAAGTACCTAAACGACCGTACTCCGCACCGCTACACCGGCGTTTATCGTTTCGATGGTGATATCCTACGTAACGAACTCCTCTTTGACCGCTACGAGCAAGAGTTGCAGCAAGGGGAAGACGCGCCCATGGCAGCCACTTTCTGCTCATTGGTAGGCAAGCAGCAAGCGCCGCTGGAAATCCAGGACGCCACCACCGATTTACGCGTTAAGGGCGTGGTAACCACACCGGTCATATCATACTGCGGCGTACTCATCCGTGATGCGGCTGGCAAACCTTTCGGCACGCTGTGTCATTACGACCTGCAACGCTGCCAAGAACGCAGTACCGACCAGCCTCTATTAGAAGCGGCGGCGCAGCTGCTTTATCAGCAACTGCGCCCCTCGCCCTCGGCATAACAATTAGTCGAACTGGTCTTCGGACTCCTCTTCTACGCGGTAGCTCTGCCGCATGGGCGTGGGAGCTTCGCGGCGTGCTTGTTGCAGAGCCAGCCACAAGAGGTCCTTGAGCTGCTGGATGTTTTTCTGGGTGATGCTGGAAATAAAGATGTGCGGCACGTCATTGGGCAAGGTGGCCTCGATTTCCGCTTCTAGTTCCGCGTCCAGCATATCGGACTTGGTAATAGCCAGCACGCGACGCTTGCTGAGCAGGTCTGGGTTAAACTGCTCTAGCTCACTCAGTAGAATATTGTATTCGTTGGCAATATCGGGCGAGTCGGCCGCTACCATGAACAGCAGGATGGCGTTGCGCTCGATGTGCTTCAAAAAACGCAGGCCTAGCCCTTTCCCTTCGGCCGCCCCCTCGATGATGCCCGGAATATCGGCCATCACGAAAGACTGATAGTCGCGGTAGCCCACTACTCCCAGGTTGGGCACCAGCGTGGTGAAGGCGTAATCGGCAATCTTAGGCCGAGCCGCCGATACCACCGACAGCAGCGTACTCTTACCGGCGTTGGGGAAGCCCACCAGACCCACGTCAGCCAGCAGTTTGAGCTCCAAGATATTCCATACCTCCTGGCCTGGTTCGCCAGGCTGGGCGTAGGTAGGCGCTTGGTTAGTAGCTGATTTGAAATGGTCGTTACCGAGCCCGCCACGCCCGCCGGGCGTCAGGATGATCTTCTGGCCATCCTCGGTGATTTCAGCGCGGATTTCGCCGGTTTCGGCATCGCGCGCGATGGTGCCCAGCGGTACATCCAGAATAATGTCTTCGCCTTGAGCTCCGGTAGCGCGGTTTTCGCCGCCGCCTTCGCCGTGGCCCGCAATTACGTGCTTCTGGTACTGCAGGTGCAGCAACGTCCAGAGTTGCTTGTTGCCGCGCAGAATAATGTGGCCGCCGCGGCCACCGTCACCGCCATCAGGCCCGCCCATGGGCTTGCCTTTGGCGCGTAACATATGATGCGAGCCTGCCCCGCCGCGGCCCGAGCGGCAGCAAATTTTGACGTAATCGATGAAGTTATTGGAAGCCATACTGGTCAACTAGTAAAAAGCTATCATCCTGAGCATAGTGAAGGACCTCCTCAGGGCAGAACGAATCGGTTGTACGAATCTCGTTCCGGCATGATAAGGTCCTTCGCTAAGCTCAGGATGACAGATATGTCAGATGCCGCCCGGCCCGGGGCCGACGGCTCTGCAAAGTTACGCTTTTACCTCGTCAGCCGCCTGCGAGCCGTCCACCAGTGTAGCGGGCTGGTGCGAGTCGATCAGCGCACAGAGCTGTTGGAAGATGTCGTCGATGCCTCCGATGCCGTTCACGGCGTGAAACTTGTCCTGCTCAGCATAATACGAAGCTACCTGCGCGGTTTTGGTGTTGTACTCCACCACGCGGCGGCGAATCAGCTCTTCGTTCTGATCATCAGGACGTCCGGAGGTTTTGCCGCGTTCGAGGAGGCGCTTTACCAGCTCGTTTTCGGTCACTTCCAGCGCAATCATGCACGAAATGCCCGTGTCATAGCGCTGCATGAGTTCGTCGAGGGCCTCGGCCTGCGGAATGGTACGCGGGAAGCCGTCGAAGATAAAGCCGGCGGCATCCTTATTACCAGCCAGTTGTGACTCAATCATGCCGATTACCACGGCATCGGGCACCAGTTCGCCAGCATCCATGAGCTTTTTGGCTTTAAGGCCGAGCTCGGTGCCTTGGGTAATCTGCGAGCGAAGCAAGTCGCCGGTGGAGAGGTGTACCAGGCCGTAGCGCTGAATTAGATTTTGGCTCTGGGTTCCTTTACCTGCACCGGGCGGGCCGAACAACACGATATTAAGCATGATGCGAGAGAGCGGGAGGGAGTGTGAGAAAAACGGGGGCGAGTGTAAGATAAGAAAGATTGCCCAACATGGTGCGGCTTATACGGCGCGGTACAGGTCGCGGTAGTTTCGGCCGAGCCCGTCGTAATCGAGCCCGTAGCCGACTACGAAGTCGTTGGGAATGGCCAATCCTTGGTATTTGATGGCTAACGGATGTTGTAGACAATCGGGTTTGATCAGGAACGTAGCCACTTCCAGTGACGCGGGCTGCTTGGCTTGCAGTTGCTCCAGCAGGGCTTTCATGGTATGGCCCGTGTCCACAATGTCCTCCAGCACCACTACATGTCGTCCCTGTACGTCTTCCTGCAGGCCAAGGATTTCTTTTACCTCACCGGTGCTGCTGGTGCCTTGGTAAGACGTCACCCGGATAAAAGCTATTTCGCAGTCGATACTTACCTCCTTGAGCAAGTCAGAAGCAAACATAAACGAGCCGTTGAGCACGGCCACGAAGAGCGGCGTTTTGCCCGCATAGTCGCGGTTTAGTTGCTCGGCCACGCCCTTCACAGCGGTGGCTAGCTGGGCTTCGGACAGGTAAGGTACAAACTCTTTGTTGTGCAGCGAGATAGTAGGCAGAGGCATGCCAGGGCAGGATTGATCCGGGGCGAAAGTGCCGCGAAGGTACAAGAAAAAAGAGCAGCCCTTCCGGCTTGCGGAAAGGCTGCTCGATTATCGAATGATGCTTCCCTCCTATTCGGCGTACTTCCGCAAGGAAGTCAGCACGATACGCGAAGCCTCAGCGGAAAGGTCAACGTAGCGAACTTTAGGTTTAACGGCTTGCTGTACTTGCTCCGTAGCGGGGCGCTGCGGCAGCGGCGCTACACCGCGGTTGGGCGTTACGCCACCTTCGCGGGCAATGTGCGGGGCAATAACCAGCGACACAATGCTCATCAGCTTAATGAGAATGTTCATCGAAGGCCCGGAAGTGTCTTTGAACGGGTCGCCCACGGTGTCGCCGGTTACCGAAGCTTTATGTGCATCGGAGCCTTTGTACTCCATTTTGCCATTTACCATCACACCTTTTTCAAACGACTTTTTGGCGTTGTCCCAAGCGCCGCCGGCGTTGCTTTGGAACATGGCCATTAGCACGCCCGATACCGTCACGCCGGCCAGCAGGCCGCCCAGTACCTCCGGCCCGAAGGCGTATCCGATGATGATGGGCGTCAGCAGGGCAATGGCCCCCGGCAGCATCATCTCCCGAATGGCAGCTTGGGTGGAAATAGCAACACATTTCTCATACTCTGGCCGGCCGGTGCCTTCCATAATACCGGGAATCTCGCGGAACTGCCGGCGCACCTCCTGCACCATCGACATGGCAGCCCGACCTACGGCAGCAATGGCCAGCGACGAGAAAATAAAGGGCACCATAGCCCCGATAAACAAACCAGCCAGCACGCGGGCATTGCTGATATCAATGGTGTTGATGCCTGCCGTACCCATGAAGGCGGCAAACAAGGCCAGCGACGTCAGCGCGGCGGATGCAATGGCGAAGCCTTTGCCAGTAGCGGCTGTAGTGTTGCCTACTGCATCTAGGATGTCGGTCCGCTCGCGCACTTCTTTCGGCAGCTCACTCATTTCAGCAATACCACCGGCGTTGTCGGCAATCGGCCCGAAGGCATCGATGGCCAGCTGCATGGCCGTGGTGGCCATCATACCCGCCGCGGCAATAGCTACGCCATACAGCCCGGCAAATTCATACGACAGTACAATACCGGCCGCCAGCACGATAATGGGCAACACCGTAGATTCCATGCCTACGGCCAAACCACCAATGACCGTGGTAGCGTGGCCCGTGCTGCTCTGTTGCACAATGCTCAGCACCGGGCGCTTGCCCATGGCAGTGTAGTATTCGGTGATGATGCTCATCAGTGCGCCTACTATCAGGCCCACTACCACAGCCCAGAACACATCCATGGCAGTGAAAGGAGCCGAGCCTAGACGGTTCATCCCCATAGTACCGTCGGGCAGCAGGTATTGGATGGTGAAATACGAGCCAACAGCCGTCAGGGCTACCGAAATCCAGTTGCCTCTGTTCAGGGCTGCCTGCACGTCGCCGCCTTCTTTTACCCGCACGAACAGGATGCCAATAAGCGAGAAAACTATACCCAGGCCAGCAATAACCATGGGCAGCAAAATCGGCGAGAGGCCATTGAAATTGTCGCCGGCGGCTACTACTTCGCGGCCGAGCACCATGGTGGCGAGGATGGTAGCCACGTAGGAGCCAAACAAGTCGGCGCCCATTCCGGCTACGTCACCCACGTTGTCGCCTACGTTGTCGGCAATAGTAGCGGGGTTACGCGGGTCGTCTTCCGGAATCCCGGCCTCTACTTTGCCCACGAGGTCGGCGCCTACGTCGGCGGCTTTGGTATAGATACCGCCGCCCACGCGGGCAAACAGCGCGATACTTTCAGCCCCTAGTGAGAAGCCCGTCAGTACTTCCAGGGCCCGCTCCATTTCGGGACCATTGGCACTAGCGTCGCCCACAAACATGTAGTAGAACGCAATAAATAAACCGCCTAAGCCTAGCACAGCCAAGCCGGCCACGCCCATGCCCATTACTGAGCCGCCCGCAAACGACACATTCAGGGCCTGGGAAAGGCTCGTACGCGCCGCCTGAGCGGTGCGCACGTTGGCTTTTGTAGCAATCTTCATCCCGATGTAGCCCGCAGCGGCCGAGAAAATTGCTCCTAACAGAAACGCCCCGATGATGATGGGGTGCGAGCGTTCATTACCGAAGCTCAAAAAACCAAGAAAAGCGCAGGCAATTAGCGCGAACAGGGCCAGGACACGGTATTCAGCTTTCAGGAAGGCAATGGCCCCATCGGCGATGTAGCCGGCAATGGTGCGCATGCGGTCGTCGCCGGCGTCTTGCCGGGCTACCCAACTGGAGCGCACCGCCGTGTACAGCAGCGCCAGCAGGCCCAGTGCGGGGGCGAGGTAAAGAATGATCATAAAGCGGTGTTGGTGGTGAGAAGGAGGACTAGAAAGAGAAAAGCACAACTTGATGCGTGAAAAATAGAGCTTTTACCCACAAGACCAAGCTTTTCTGCGCACTCCTTCTAACTTCAATCCAATCCTGCCGCCTTATAGGTGTTGCATCAGTACCTGATATAGCTTCAGCATGCTGTCGATATCGGCCTTATGTACGATTTCGTCGGGTGTATGCACGTTGTCTTCCGGGGCACCCACAAAGCACCAGTCCCAGGGCTGCGCCCCATGCTGCAGTTCTTTGGCGTCGGAACCGCCACTGCCTTCTACTTCTAGTTGGTGCGGAATTCCTGACTCAGCAGCAATGCGTCGGATGCGTTCTACATAGGAGCGGCGCGGAATCAGCGAGTCGCGTAGCGAAATCACACAACCCTGCCCCGGATGCACACCTTCGGTTACCCAGGTGATATCACAGACCAGCGCTTGGCGCACTCCAAAGGTTTTGTAAATGTGCTTGGCTAGGTACTTAACCGAACCGCCACCGTGTTCTTCCCAGCAGCTGAATGCCACAATTCCATGCTCTAGGGTTTCGCACAGGCGTAGCGCAGTCCACACGCCCAAGCGGTTGTCCAGGTAACAGCTCTGGACGGTGTCCGCCGTTTCACGGAAGTCACATTTGAAGGTGAGTTCCGTGCCGCGCTCAATCTCCCGGTTGAACTCATAACCCAACGCTCCCGTTTGGGCATCTACAGTAAGGGTACACTCGATTGGGCCCTGCGCATCTTGCCCTACCAGGTGGTAGCCCGTTTCTACATCAGGCCCGCCGATTCGTACCAATTGGTGCCCGTACCGAACTGTAAACCCGATGGAATCAATATGCGCAAATACGGCTGTTCGGGGCTTCCCGAAGACTAGAATAATACAATCCTGGAATCTTTCTCCAGCCAGCACTTGTGGCTGAACTTGCCACTTGGGCGCTTGTTCTTTAATGTAACCCAGTAAAAATTTAGTTAGCGCGGCTTCGTTGCCGGAAGGGGCCGGTAGCCGGCACAGCGTATGCAAAAGCTCCATAGAAAGGCGTTTTCGTCTCAATTGTAACCCAAATAGCATATTTTAGCTGTTCCGTTTGGCTACGGAACGCTGGCTTGCTCCGTGCGCGCCGTTTCCTTCATTGCATTACATGACCGTTCATCTGCGTTTTGTCCTGTCGCTAGTCGCGCTGTTCGGCCTGTTTTTTCTGCGCCCGGCAGCGGTGTATGCGCAGCAGCCAGATACTGCTCAGAAGTCCTCCCCCATTCGCAACATTCAGCTGGAGAATGTGGACGTGGCCCCCGGAGCAGTTGACTACTCGGGCTGGCTGCTGCTGGACAAGGACATCCAGCTGGAGCTGGACGGGGCGGTGCGCAACCTCTACAACTTCAAGTACGACCGGGCCGAGAAGCAGTTCCGCTCCTTGCGCCGGCGCTACCCGCAGCACCCGATGCCGTACTTTCTGCTGGGGCTGAGCCAGTGGTGGAAGATCGTGCCGACGAACGTGCAGACCAAGCTCTACGACAAGCCCTTCTTCGCCTACATGGACACGGCCATCGCCAAGGGCGAGGCGCTCTACCGGCAGAACGCGCAGAACTACGAGGCCTGCTTTTTCCTGGCCGCCGCCTACGGCTTCGACGCGCGCCTGCACGCCGAGCGGGCCGACTGGCGCAAGGCCACCGTCTCGAGCAAGCGCGCCCTGGACTATTTGCAGCGCAGCCAGGAGGCCAACGGGCTGAGCCCGGAGTTCCTCTTCGGCCAGGCCCTGTTCAACTACTACCAGGTCTGGATTGCCGAGCACTACCCCTTGCTGCGCCCCGTCATGCTCTTCTTCCCCAAGGGCAACCGCCAGCTCGGCCTGCAGCAACTGCGCCACGTGGCCGACAACGGCTTCTACACCGGCACTGAGGCCAAGTTCTTCCTGATGCGCATCCTCAATAACGAGGAGAACAACCCAACCGGTGCCATGCCAGTGGCGCGCTACCTAGCTACCACCTACCCCGACAACGCCTACTTCCAGCGCTTCTACGCACTGCTCTGTTTTAATGAAGGTGAGTTTCGTGAGTGTGAGCGAATAAGCCGCGACATTCTCGACAAGATCAACCGCGGGTTCCCAGGTTACGAAGCCATCAGCGGCCGCTACGCCACCTACTTCCTCGGTTGGCTAGCCCAGAACAAGTATAAGGACATCACTAAAGCCCAAGACTTCTACCAGCGCTGCATCGTGTTTGCCGAAAGCACCGGCGAAACCAGTGGTGGGTTTTACCTCTACGCCAACCTCAATCTGGCTCGCATGGCTGACAAAGCCAAAAATATTCCGGCAGCCTTGCAGTACTATGATGTGGTACGCGACAAAGCCGACCGGAAAAGCGAGCAGTACCGCGAGGCGAAGGCATACATTAAGAAGAATAAGAAGGGTTAAGCCCCGGCTGGATACTATGGAGCTTAAGGACCTTTTTCTCACCCCTATCTACTTAGGTTTATTCTACGTCCTTGCTTTTGCGGCACGAGACCGATACACCAATGCTTATACCCGCAAATATTTCATCCCGGCGCTGTCTCTGAAATTTCTTGGTGCCATCAGCTTAGGGGTTATTTATCAGTTTTACTATAACGGCGGCGACACCTATAACTACTACATGCATGTCAAGCTGGTTTACCAAGCTTTTGGAGATTCTTTCGGCACGGGCATCAAAATGATGACCGCCAATGGAGCCAAACTTCCGGAGCTATCAAAGTATACCCGCTACATGTTTTGGTGGCAGCCTAACTCCACGGAATTCTTTATTGTCAGAATAGCAGCCGTTATTGCTCTCTTTTGCTTCAATACCTATACAGTCATCGCTCTTGCCTTTGCCTTCATAAGCTTCTGTGGCATGTGGGCTATGTATGTTACTTTCATAAAGATTTATCCTACAGCCTATAAGAATTTAGCTATTGCGGTCTTCTTTCTGCCCTCGGTGTTCTTCTGGGGCTCGGGCCTGATGAAAGACTCGCTTTGTATTGGCGCACTTGGCTGGACATTCTACGGATTTTACCACGTATTCATCCTTAAAAAGAACTTTCAGACAGCGGCTATTTTGGGGGGGTTGGGCATTTACATCCTGGTATCCGCCAAAATCTATATTCTTCTCTCTTTTATGCCGCCAGCCCTTTTCTGGGTATTCAACGAAAACAACAACCGGATCAAGTCGGCGTCGCTCCGCCTGCTCCTAAAGCCTTTCTTCATCATCTTAGGAGCTGGTGCCGCCTACTTCGGGGCTACCAATCTTACCGCTGGCGACGAAAGGTTTGACGTTGAGAAAATTGGGGAACGTAGTAAGATTACCAAAGAATACTTAAGCGAATATGTTACCAGCGGCTCAGCTTATGACATCGGAGAACTAGATGGCTCTCTTAATTCTATTGTCAAAGTGGCACCTCAGGCTGTGTTCATTTCGCTGTTTCGGCCCTTCTTGTTTGAGGCCCGCAACCCGGTAATGCTCCTATCGGCACTTGAAGCCTCAATGTTTCTTTACTTATTCGTTCGCCTGTTCTATAAAGCGGGCTTCATTAGGGGCTTACGCATAATCGCCACCGAGCCCATCCTGACTTTTTGCTTTATATTCTCCGTCATCATGGCTATCGGGGTGGGCACTACCAGCGGGAACTTCGGTACGTTGGTCCGGTACAAAATTCCCTTGATGCCTTTTTTCCTAGCAGCCTTATACATTATGCAGTTAAAGGCTCAAGCAATTACTCCTCGTAGAGGCGTAACGGGCCGACGTGCCGCAGCTATCTAACCCTATTTGGTACCGTTTCGGGCCTTGTTGCTCAGGTATTGGGTTAGTGTTGGGTGCGACCACAGCCGGGAAGTACCTTCTGGAGGCGCAATCAATTGCAGTTCTCCGCTTAGGGCATCTCGCACGGCTTGCTTAAGCAAAGGCAAACCAGCGGCTAACTGCAGCATTGGGTAAGTAACAAAGTTATCCTCGGCAGTAGGTTGAATAAGAGCTTGAGAGATAATGGCTCCAGTATCGATACCTGGATCGACTAAATGCACAGAAACGCCACAGTGCGCGACGTCATCGTTGGCTAATGCCCAATAGCCTCCGTGCACGCCCCTATACAGCGGCGTAATTCCTGCGTGAGTATTGATGAATTTGCATGGCACGCTCTGCAATACCTTCTTGGCAATAATGCGTGTGCCATTGACAACAATGACGTCGGGTTGCATTTTTTGTAATGCCTCAATGGTTTCAGCGGCATTCACCGAAGGCACGCGCAGCACCCGGTCTTCCGGAATCGGCTTCTCAATCAAGTTATTGCTTCGCCGGATAGCCGTTAGTCGGTTCTGTGAACTACTTTCAAGGGGCTTAGCGACGAGGAGTTTGAAGAGTATTTGCCCCATTACAGTGCTCCAACCCAGTTTCTCTGCACGGCGTTTGAGCAATTGCTTTTGACTGATTGGCTGCTCAATGATGATGCGGTGCACACCGAATTCCTGATCCAGTGCATGAAACAGGATATCGGTGGATGAACCGGGACCAGCCAGAATTACAATTTTGGGTTTGCTCATACGCTCTATACCGTAGCGGAAACTTGATGTAACAACCTAGTGGCTAAATCGCCCATGGAAAGACTTTCCATGCCGTACCGATGCTGCAAAGTGCGGTAATGGTCAGCTAAGCGCCGCAATACGGCCATATTTTCTACCAGATTAGCGCCGAAGTTGTGGGGGTGCCACCACAGGTGGTAGACTAACCCTTCGCGTGCCGCGTGCTCCATGGCAGCCATCATCCGCCGCATACGCAACCCTTCCAGAGGCTTGAGCCGCTGGGACCAGGGACGGAGAAAACGACTTGCGGGGATATTAAAGGGCGCCCCGGAGCGAGCAATATCCTCAAGCCGATGACAATGATGCCCCGAAAGGTTCAGGTATGCATCGAGCAGGCGGGCGCCGCGCTTGTAGAGGGCTTGTTCTTCCTCGTTGCGCTCCTTATATATCCACGACTGCTCATTACCGCGGTAGCTCGTAATGCCCAGTTCGCGACAAATGTCCAGATAAGCCGCATTGGACTGGTTGCGCGGAAACACCAGACTGCGCATTTCCAGGCCTTGCGCACGCGCTATGCGCACGGCCGCTTCCAGATCATGCCGGAAAGCCTCGGGGGTTTGCCCTCGCTCCAAGCAGTAGTAGTGGCAAAAAGTATGAGTCGCCATTTCCTGTCCTGGTACCTGCCGAATCTGGTCAATCAATGATTGCCCGAAGTAGTACGGGTCCTGAACTTCATCTGCCCCTACTTCGTGCATTGCATGGTAAGGCGAGAGTTTAGGATCAGCATATTCCGGGCGCACTGAGGGCAAATGAGCCAGCATATCGTCTTTCTTGCTGAAGAAAAGCAAGCCGACAGTGGCCCAGGTGACGCGCAACTGATACTCGCCAAACAGGGCCAGCATAGCGGGAATGGCTTGGCGCACTCCCAAAATGTTGGAACCGTACTGCGACAAGGTCTGCTGATCCCGCACTCCCCAATACAACTCAAAATCGAGCGAGATAATCAGCTTACCCGGCTCCGTAGGTTTATCAGCAGTCATTTGGGCGATTGATTAGCGAAACAGCGCGAGAAAGTTGGAAGTGTTAGAAAGTACAGAATAACGCTCCACAATAGTTTGCCGGGCAGCTTTGCCTAGCTGCGCGCGTAACGGTTCGTCCGTAAGCAGACGCTGTATAGCCTGATACCATTCCTCGTCGTTGGCGCATATGTACCCGTTGATGCCTTCCTGCACCACCTCCGTATTCATGCCCACCGGGGATACTAGCGCCGGCATACCCAGTGACATGTATTGCAACGCCTTGAAGGCACATTTTCCACGGGCCCATGGGTCATCTACGAGCGGCATCAGGCCAAAATGAAACGTGGCCAAGTCTGCAATTTCCGTCTCCTTTCGCCACGGGCGAAAAGTGAGTGACTTCAGTCCTTTGTATTCCGGCGGTTGATTGGAAATGACCCGAAATTCAAACCGGTGCCCTTCTTGCTCAAGCCGTTCCAGTACCGGCCACACCAAATCCAGGTGCCGCAATGTGGTGTGGGTACCAGTCCAGCCCACCACTACCGTTTCGTTAAGACCAGTCTGCTGCTCCCGCACTTGGTTGTGCAAATGCTCCGTGTCCAGGGTAGTGGGATTGATGACAGCCTGTGAATTGAATTGCGCGGCATAATCGCGCAGGTAAGCATTGCCACAGCTCACCCGATAAGCCCAGCTACAGATCTGTCCCACTTTCTGCTGCCACTTTAGCCGGCTGATGAACGTCTGCTCGCCGGCTGGGTCCTTCATCCAGATGGCATCGTCGAAATCGTAGATAACGCGCTTACGCAGCAACTTGGCAATAATCCACTCGAACACCGGTGGACCAATGGGAGCCGCTTCGCGGTGGATGAACACGAAGTCGTACTTGCCGACGGCAGTCAGCACCAGCAGGAGACGCCGTAGAAAGCCTGCTAAAATACCCAGAACCTTACGGCCCGTGTGGCCGGGCTTGTATAGAATAGCCCACGTAGCATCGTCGAGAAAGGGCACCAGTTGATACTGGTAGCCTTGCTCAGCAAGCCGGGACAGGTATTGCTCAAAGCGAAACCGCTGCGAGGGCGCCTTTCCAACTGGGTATGGAACAAGAAAAAGGATGCTCGGCATTGCGCGGTTAACGTCCTTTGTAGAAGTCCAGCACAGCCTCAGTTACACGCTGCTGGTCTTCGGGAGCGAGTTCGTAATACAGAGGCAGACGTACCAAGCAGTCTGTGTAATGATCAGCCCAAGCTAGTTCACGGCCGTCGTGCTTGTCTGCGTAAAACGGGCTCTTGTGCAGCGACAAGTAATGAAATACTGGGAGTATCTGCCGCTTCTTCAGGCTTTCAATCAGCGCTGTACGCTCATCCAGACTACGGCAAACCAAGTAGAACATATGCCCATTGTTAGTCGCATAGTCCGGAATCATGGGCAGCCCAATGCCTTGGTTGGCTAAGGGTGAAAAAGCGTCGTAGTAGCGCTGCCAGATATCCTTTCGGCGTTGCTGGATTTCACTCATGTGCTCCAGCTGAGCCCACAAAAAAGCGGCAATAATGTCCGAAGGAAGAAAGGAAGAGCCCACGTCTACCCAGCCGTACTTATCTACTTCGCCGCGGAAAAAAGATGATCGGTTGGTGCCCTTTTCACGAATTATCTCGGCCCGGCTGGCATATGCCAAATCGTTGATGGCCAGCAAGCCACCTTCACCGGCAATGATGTTCTTGGTTTCGTGGAAAGAGAATGCAGCCAGCGCACCAAAAGTACCCAGCGGCTGGCCCTTGTAGAAACTGTCGATAGCCTGGGCCGCGTCCTCCACAACGGCAAGGTTGTGTCGGTCGGCAATGGCCTGGATGGCATCCATGTCGCAGGCAATACCAGCGTAATGCACCGGCACGATGGCCTTGGTACGCGGAGTGATAAGCTCCTCTATCTTGCGCACGTCCAGATTGGGGTTTTCCGACGAGCTATCAGCAAACACAATTTTTGCGCCACGCAGCACAAAGGCGTTGGGCGTCGACACAAACGTGTAAGACGGCACGATTACTTCGTCGCCGGGCTGCAGGTTCAGCAGAATAGCCGCCATTTCCAGCGCATCGGTGCAGCTAGTAGCTAGCAGCACCTTACGGAAGCCTAATTGCTGCTCAAAAAAGGAATGACAACGCTTAGTGAATATTCCATCACCCGATATTTTGCCGGAACGAACAGCCTGCTCTATATAAACCGTCTCGTTTCCTGATAGATAGGGTTTATTAAATGGGATTTGTGGGTACATGTGACGGGGCAGGTTAAAGCCAAAAACGTGCAAAAATACGCAACGGGCGGCAACTCCTCCTTAAGCCATCCACAGGTGATAGATATACTCTACCTGCTCCTGATGAAACCCGCATCGTTCATAAAAGTGACAGGCCGGTTGATTTTCCAGCTGGGTAACAACCTGTAGTGCTGGGCACCCCCACTCCAACGCCTGCCGCTTAGCCGCGGCCACTAGCCGTTGCCCAATTCGTGCTCCACGTGCTGCTTCATCCACGGCCAGCAACCCAATATCGGCGCGGCCATGCTTGAGGCCAAGGGTCAGCACACCTAGTTCTTTATCAGCCGGACGGTACGCCAGCACAGTGCGAGCCAGTTCACGCTTCAAGGAATTCTCAATCCATTTGGTGTACAGTTCTTCATACACCTGCCGCTCAAAACGGGGGTCGCAACGAAACCGGGAGTACGTTCCGCTCTGCAAGGCCAGCGCCCGTAACTGCGGGTTCATCTGATGCACCTCCACGATATCGGGCTCTGCCACTGCGGCGACGGAGTTGGCTTCCAGTTGCTGCAGAAAGGTCACTTTCCGGTCTACCAGCACTGCCCCGTGGTGAGAAGCGGCCTGCTGACTAAGCACATCGGTCGGATCCGCCACTACATAGATCAGCTGGTACTGCGAATGGCGAGCTTGGGTAATTAAATCGGTCAACTGCTCTGCTGCGCCTTTGGTCACAGAAATGCGGCCCACCGAAAAGCCCAAAAACTCACTATCCCAGGCTAAAGGAACCAATTCAGTCGTCATGTGCTAGCGTCTAGCGTAAGATACCAGATAAACAGGAGGGCAAGCCTTGTGTGACACCATTACTCAAGGCCTGCGGGCTTAGTTGATTATTTCATCAACCAAGAATACGGGTCGGCTCTTGACCTGCTCGAAGGTTTTGCCAATGTATAACCCTACCATACCCAAAACCGACATCAGCAGCCCCGAAAGCAGCCAAATGGAAATGATGAGGCTGGTATAGCCTAGTACTACAATATTCCCCAGCAGGAACCGGACGCCCGTAACCAGGGCCATGACAAAAGCCATGGCTGACACCGACAGCCCCAGTTTCACAGCTAAGCGCAAAGGCTTATCGGAGTAGGACAGGATGATATCGATAGCCAGATGAATCAGGCGCCGAAAGTTATAAGAACTCTTGCCCTGCGGCCGCTCGGCATGCTCCACCGACACCGAAGCAATGTCAAACCCTACCCACCGAACCATAGTCGGAAAGTAGCGGATGCTATCCTTCATCGCCAACACCGCCTGCACCACTTTGCTGTGGTAAATGCCAAAGTTTGCAATGGCCGGATCCTGCTTAGTCTCCGTCAGGTAGGACAGTACCTGATAAAACGCCTTCGAAAAGAAACGCTTGAAGAGTGTATCCTGCCGCTCTACGCGGCGCGCAAACACGATGTCATAGCCTTCCTGGGCCTTTGCAAACAGCTTAGCAATTTCTTCGGGTTGATCCTGCAAGTCGCAGTCCATGACCACCACCCATTCGCCACGGCACTGAGCCAGACCGGCGGTAATAGCTTTATGCTGACCGAAGTTTCGGCTTAGCCGCACGCCCCGCACACGCTTATCCAGCTTGGTGTTGTGTAGAATCCGCTTCCAGGAATTATCGGGCCCCCGATCATCTACCAAGATGATTTCGAAGTTATCTGTCAGCTGCGACACACTTGCCACGATACGCCGCACCAGTTCATCTACCAAGGTCTCGGCCCCGTACACCGGACTGACAATTGAAAACAACGGACGTTCTGAACTCAAGAGTACAAAGGGACCAAAGGTGGAGAAAAAGTGCGCTAATCCAGCTCTTGCTGGCTTGCTTGCCGCTCACAAAGGTACGTCCCAAACGGTTGGCTTATCTGAAGTAGCCGGCCGCGGGCTGAATTCCCTCTTATCCGACGCCGGTCAGTAAAGCATCATAAGCCCCCACTACCCGCTCGGATGAGCGGTGCTTCAATGCTAACTGCTGAACAGTTTCTCGGTAGCGGGGTGCCTCCAGCACTTTTCCGATTTGCTCAATAGCCTCCCCCACACTTGCTGGCCGATCCAAGTTGAAGATGGCGCCTCCACCCTCCTGCTGAATGATGTCGCTGTCGTCACCTACGCCCTCGGTCAGCAATACAGGCAGGCCGCTTGCCCAATACTCACCTACCTTAATCGGTGAGCAAAACTTACGGCACTGGGCGGGCTTGATGGGCGCAAAAGCAAAATCAGCAGCCGATAAATAGCCAGGCACCTCGTGGTGCGCAGCTTTGATTACGAAAACCCTATCGGGGCCCAAGCCAACCGCTGCCAACCGCTGTTTGACTTCGTCAAGCGGATTGGGCGTCAGGACGATCAGTCGAAAATCAGCACCGAAGTGCGCTGCGGCAGCCTTAAACAAATCGTACGCTTCGGCATCATAGTAGATGTCACCAAACTTTCCGACATAGATGCCGACCACCGCGTCAGCAGCAAAGCCTACACGATGCCGCACCTGCTCCCTTAGCGCCGGATCAAACTTAAACGCACTGGTATTGACGGAGCAAGGTACCGTTACGATCTTCTCGGC
This sequence comes from Hymenobacter sp. FMD4, assembly GCF_058932745.1. Taxonomy (NCBI): domain Bacteria; kingdom Pseudomonadati; phylum Bacteroidota; class Cytophagia; order Cytophagales; family Hymenobacteraceae; genus Hymenobacter; species Hymenobacter sp. FMD4. The sequence continues at coordinate 4,203 of NZ_JBZYWH010000030.1, read as the reverse complement.
AGCCACTCCTTCCCGAATCAATTGTTGCCGATAATTTTCAGCCACCGGCATCAAACCTAGGGCGAGCTGCTTCTGCTTGGTTTCCCAATACCGTTGAAACAGATAGCGCGGATCGTAGCTACGCCACACGCCCGATTCGAGCATGTAATCGGCGTGCGGTTCAAACGATTCGACCAGAAAAGGAGTGCGTGTTTTTTGCCATACCAAGTAGGCCAAGGCCCCGGCTGGTGCGCCTCTACTCACGATAGCATCAATGTGGTGCTCTTGCACCAAACTGGCTAACTCTTTCGGAAAGCGCAAGAAGTCATCTGTCTTGGTTACGAGCACATTGCGCCCTGGCCGAGAGCAAAGAGGCTTGAAAGTGACTTTCTGATTAGGGAAAGGCAGACTCAACACTGGAATGCTCAGTGCTGTGGCTCCACGTTCAATCGTCACCAGCAAGATGCTTTCCACATCGGGCCGCTCCTGCAACACCTTGAGGTGCGGCATGACTGTAGAAATAGTCAAAGGGTCTTCCAAGCCCCAATAGCTCAAAAATAAGATGCGCATGATGAGGGAAAACGTCAGGTCGTAAACAAGAGTGCCTGGCTTAAGCGCGCAGCTTTTTCAGGGCTCCAATAAAGCCAGGTCCAGCCAAGCAGCGCACGCCGAGTATGACTGCTTGAGAGGCCGATAAACCTGCCTTGGCCCGCCAGGCGAATGCTAAAGCTTGCGACCGGTGCCCATCTGCGTATGCGTGGATTGCGCATAGGTAGTACACTCGACCCAGCAAGCGTTGGCGCTGTTCCGCATTTAACGTGACGTGGCTTAGCATCCACTGTGCCGCCAACTCCAGCTTTTTGATCAAGCCTTGGTTGTCGGCCCGCATAGAACGGGCATCGTGGTCGTTCATGGTCAGCGTCACGGCATCGACCAGATGCACGACATCGTTTTGGGTGTTCTGCAGCATAAACATCCAATCCTCGACGGCAGCATATCGGCGGTCTTCCTCAAAACGGTGCAATTGCTTATTCTGCCGCCGCACGCAAATATTACAAGCCAGGGCATTGCCGCGGATAAAAAAATCCAAGCCGTAACGCCCGGCAGGCACAGCTACCAAGTCACTCGGATGGTACTGCTCATCCCGAAGGAAATCATATTTGGTAGCTATGAAATTGGGGCTACCTATTCTTTGAATTTCCGCGAAGAGGATGCTTAGATGATTTTCGTGAAACAGGTCATCCGAGTCAAGAAATAATACATACTCACCCGCCGCCCGGTCCAGACCATAGTTGCGTGCTGCGCCCCGCTCACCATTTTGTTTCCGGAAGTAGTGCACGTTTCCCGAAACGAATGGCTGAACTACCTGCGCCGTATTGTCTTTGCTCCCATCATCTACAATGATTACCTCAAACGACTTAAACGATTGAGCTAAAACCGAGCGGAGAGTATCAGCAATGAAGTCTGCCCGATTATAAGTGGGTATTATTATGCTGAAGAACGGAGAATTGGCTGAGAAAGTAGACTCTGACATGGCAGTAATCAAGCTACAAAGCTGGAAATAAAGATTCTATTCCGAAACGTAATACCTTCAACACAACCAGTGCACTAATGATAATAGCAGCAGTACGAAGTGCAATACCGAATACCGGCAGCTTCAAAAGATGCAGAATGTGCATATCTACGATAAACATGCAAAGCAGGCTTCCTAGTCCAAATAACATCAAGGCTAGGTTCACATCGTGCATATACACACCGATGGACAGCGCCAGAGCGCGTGTGGCCAGCAATGCAATATTTGTAATGAGGGTATACCGCTGCTTATTAACCACGGTATAAATAGCCATCGTGGAGCGAGAAGTAAGTTTGAAAATATAATAATACCCCAAATAGGCAGTAAACAAGCCTGCCATTTCCCATTTCGCGCCAAACACAAATTTAAATATCCAGTCGCCGTAAACAGTAATTACACCAAAAGGCAAAAGCCCCAGGTACAACATTTTATTAAATAGCTTAAGAGTAATTTCTCCTAAGTAACCAGGATTATTATGATAAGTCTCAGTAGCCTTTTGATAAAATACGGGTGCTACAGCAGCTCCGATTAGATTAATAGGCATTTCTAGGAGCGTAACCGAGAAAGAGTACAAACCTACCACCGTGGCGCCAAACTCACTGGTCAGAAAGAAAATGGGTAGCTGCGCTGAAAGAGCATCGATGTAGCTCCCCGGCAGCATGTACAAGGGAAACTCGCGGTATTCCACAGCAGCCTCCTTTATGCGCTGCCAAGAAAAGGTGCTGCGAACCTCACCCAACTCCTTGTGTGCCCCGCTTCTCAACAAACCAATAAACAGCGTCAGGCGGCTAAACAAGTCACCTAGAATGAGACCCGTAGGATGTCCCGCTGACCACAAACCATATCCCAACGTGAAGGCTCGGCCCGAAGCATTGGTGGCCACATCTACCACGGCTCTAGTTTTAAACGCCTTGGTACGGGTATACCACAAATTCATGATCATGCTGAGGTTGAATAACAACAGCAGCAACGGAATCAGGTACACCCAGTTGCCCAAGGACGGCACTTGCAACTTTACGAGCAATTCATCTCCGAACAGACCAAATACAATGGCCAGCAGGGCAAAAGAAACGAACGATAGAATAAGCGTCAGTTGAACAACGCTTAGCGCTTTCGCTTTTTCTTTAGGCAGTGGAATAGCACTTGCGTAGGAAAGTGTCGAAATCAGGCCCAGATTTCCTACGATATTATTGAATACCGCAAATTGCCCGTACGAAGCAGGTGGATAAATGCGGGACATAATAGGCGCCAACAACAAGCTCAAAACAGTTACTGCTGCAGAGCCTGAAAAGGAAATAGCGAAATTTTGTGCAAAAGAGCCTTTTTGCTTTAAGGCACTTGTTATTTCAAGAACCCCAGCTTTCAATCTTTTATACAAAACCCTTAGCGCAAGCGGTGAAATTAAAAACCCAGCAACCAGTGCATTGACGCACTAGCTTAGTTTTACAAACAGTATATGTCGATCAGTTTACTAATCCACCTCGCAGCCGAAGCTGCGGTATTGAGATTTAAATTTTTCAATCCATTTCAACCATTCTCCGTGGGAGCTACGGGAATCGTTGATCCGCTGCAGAAATTGTTCAATGTAGGACTCGTCAAAGTCTTTCGGAAAACCTTGCATTGCATCGAACTCCCCTTTGAGCCAAGCTTCATTTAGGTGATGATTGAATACGAATACATCAAGGTTGACCCCCTTGAACATATTGGTTGCCGATGTTTTGAAAGATGTACGCGTAAGCTCAACGTACGATTTGGCGTAGCGGCTATTGTGCTTAAAGTACCAATCTGCCGCCTTTTGCAGCTGCTTGACTTCATCTACGCGCAACTGGCTGTTGTTCCACAAATACAGCCAGTACTCTTTTGAAAAAAATGCAGAGGCGACTCCGTAGAGCGTATACACGGGTAGTTGCAACTTAAAATCAGACCGCACAAAGCGCAGCAGCTTAGTGGACTTTAGTAAAGTACGAACCCCGAACCTGTCTAGGACAATGAGTTGGCTCAGCAGAGGAATGGACGGTACAATCTCCTCCATTATCTGATTAACATCACGCTTCTGCCCGGTAATTACATTATTGTTGCCCAGCCAACTGAGCTTCACCATCACAATATTGCCCTGAAGCATTTCGTCTTCGAATTGCTTCAGCGGCAATTCCCCAGTTAGCCAGATATCATCTTCTATCAGTAAGAATACGGAGGAGCTTTTCCTCACCTCCTCTATCCAGAAGGCCGTAGGTATCGTACGTTGGTCGAAAGGCTTGCCTTCGTGCACATGAGCGTTGATGGCTGCTACTTTCGCATCATACAACGGCGAGGTAAGAATTACTACCTCAGGAAATAACCGCTTTATCTTTTCCAGATACACCGGCGGCGTGCCGTCATCCAGGATCTTAACTGTAAAGTCGCCCTGCGCATACTGGTATATGCTGCGGATACATCTTTCCAGGTAATACGGGCGGTTGAACGACTTAACGATAATATCCATTCGCGAAGAATTAACCGCTAGAGACAGCGGAAAGGCAGTCGGAGAAGCTGGAGTTGGTTGATCGAGGAATTGCCAGTACTACCAAGTGGCACCAAAAATTTTGGTGCATTGGTGGAGGCTAACGGCCAATGCCGCCATCCTCCACCAATGCACCAAATTATTAGAGGCT
>NZ_JBZYWH010000003.1:0-344545 GCF_058932745.1 Hymenobacter sp. FMD4 | reverse complement strand
CCTGCTGCGCTACCCCATCTGGGCCGCCAGCAAGCTCCGCCTGCTCCCCGAATCCGCCTACGATAAATATTTTAACTGCGGCACTTGAGCCGGTAACTCTTTCGGCCCCAACCGAAAACAGCACCGCCCGAAACTAAAAACCAGTTTCGGGCGGTGCTGTTTTCGGTTGGGGCCGAGAGAGGAAAGATTAGCTACGCCTCGCAATGCCTGCAATGTGAATCGGTATTTATGCCACGTGCAGCCAGTCTTTTTTCTTGAGCAACTGATCCTGCGTTTCGCGGTAGTCGGGGTCGTCTACGCAGCAATCTACCGGGCAGACGGCTGCGCATTGGGGCTCTTCGTGGAAGCCAACGCATTCGGTGCACTTATCGGATACGATGTAGTAGTACTCGTCGGAAACGGGCGTTTGGGGGCTGGTAGCATCTACTTGCTTGCCGCCATCCACGTCCAGGGTGCCCTTCAGCGTGGTGCCGTCGGCCCAGCGCCAGTTCGCGCCGCCTTCGTAGATGGCGTTATTGGGGCATTCCGGTTCGCAGGCACCGCAGTTGATGCACTCGTCGGTTATCATGATGGCCATAGCCGTAGGAAGTCAGTTAAGGTAAGTGAGTATGGGTAGTACGCAGCCGCGGGGCCAGAAGGTTCTGCATCAGCAAACCAGCAGGCAGCTGAACAGTTTGGCCGCAGGCGGGCAAAAGTAGCACCGGCAGCGGTTTCTTGCGAACTTTCGGTTCTGTTTCGCCTTTTCCCTTTTATGACCCACACCGAACGTCTAGCGGCTTTTGTCCGCCTGGGCCAGCGTTTGCGCACCCTCTCCGATGACGAAATATATGCTGTGGCCACCCGGGCCCGCAACCATAACCCCTGGTTTGATGAGGTCAACGTGCGCGCGGCCGTCGCAGGCGTAGCGCACCTGTTGGAAGAAGACACCCTCACCGCCTGGGCCAGCCGCTACCGCGCTGAGCCGCTTGGCGAGCCGCGCCGCGTGGGCGTGGTCATGGCGGGCAATATTCCCATGGTTGGCTTCCACGACTTGCTGTGCGTGCTGCTTAGTGGCCACATCCTGCTGGCCAAGCTATCGGCCGATGACAACATCCTGCTGCGTTGGGCGGCTAACGAGCTGCTAGAAATAGAGCCCCGGTTCCAGGATAGCCTGCGCTTCGTGGAAATGCTGCGCGAAGCCGATGCCTTCATTGCTACCGGCTCGGACAACACCTCCAGGTACTTTGAGTACTACTTCAGTAAAAAGCCCCACCTGATTCGGCGCAACCGCTCCAGCATCGGCGTCATTGCAGGTATGGAGCCAGAAGAAGAACTGGCCCAGTTCGGGCCGGACATTTTTCAGTATTATGGCCTAGGCTGCCGCAACATCTCCAAGCTGCTGGTGCCTGCGAGTTATAGCTTCATTCCTCTTCTGAACTCACTGCAGCCTTGGGAGCATGTGCTCGGCCACAACCGCTACCACAACAATTACGACTATCAAAAGAGCCTTCTGCTGGTCAATCGGGTGCCGCACTTGGATTCCGGCTTTCTGATGCTGACGGAGAGCATGCAGCTGGTTTCGCCCATTTCGGTACTGCACTACAGCGAGTACCGCGACCAGGAAGATTTGCAGCAGCAGCTCGCTGAACTGGCTCCTAAGACCCAGGTCGTAGTTTCCGTAAACGGGTGGTACCCGGGCAGCATTCCGGCGGGGCGGGCGCAGCAACCTGGCGCGGATGATTACGCCGATGGTGTTGATACTATGGCTTTTCTGTCGGGCTTAGCCTAGACCTCAGAACCGCATTGGGCATTTTCATCAAAAATTAATAACGCAAATAAAGGATTTCTTGGCACGGCCGTTGGTTATATTAAAACCACACACCGACTTTTTACGCCTATGGAAGTCCTAACCCTCTCGGCCGAAACCGTTGCGAAAGAAACGATTCCGACCCTTCACTTTCCGCAGGAAGATGTGCTGACCACCCCAGAGGAGCAAAAGCGGCGCCGACATAATGCCGAGCGGGCCTGTGCCTTGGGCAACAATTACCACGGCAAGCTGGATATCTATTTCCAGACGGCCGATGGCCACACCAACCGGGTACAAACTACGGTTTGGGGGGTGCACGAAAATTACGTTACGCTAAAGGCTGGCATCACCATCCCTCTGCACGCCATTATCGGCTTTGACTTCTACTAAGGCCAACTTAGTACGTGCAAACCAGTCAACGACAACAAGAAAGGCCGCCCATTGAGGGCGGCCTTTCTTGTTGTCGTTATGCCTAGGCAATGGCGCTTCTGCTATCAAACGCGCTCCAGAGTTTTAGCAATCAGGTCATTTACAATCTGGTCGCTATTCTCGGCGAATTCGTTTGTAGCACGATTGGCCACGATGGCGTTGAGCGATACTACTTCGTGGCCCAACATCCGGCCTAACGCGTAATAACCAGCCGTTTCCATTTCAAAGTTGGTCAGGCGGAAGGTGCCTTCGGGGTTGCTGAACCGCACACTGCGCAAGCGCTCCAGCAGATCGGGGTAGCGTAGCTCCAAACGCAGCGTGCGGCCCTGAGGTCCGTAGAATCCAGGGCAGGTAACGGTGTTGCCGGTAATCATACCGGCACCTAGCTGTTCGCGCAACAGATCTGACCCTAGCACGCAATACGGGCGGTATTCCAATCCCACGGACTGCTGCACGGTGGTGGCGAATTCTACTTCGGCGCCCGTTTCTACAAGCGGATAGAACTGCATTAACGACTCCAGCCCGATGGCATGCTCGGTTACCAGATGCGAACCAATGGGCACATCGGGCTGCAAGGCACCGCTGGTTCCTACCCGGACGATGCGCAGGGAAATACGCTCTTCCAGTGGCCGGGGCTCCCGCGTCACAAAGTCGATGTTAACCAGCGCATCCAATTCGTTGAGCACAATATCGATGTTGTCGGTGCCGATGCCGGTGGACAGCACAGTGAGGCGCTTGCCGCGGTAGTAGCCCACATGGGTCACAAACTCCCGCTTGGCCACTTCCGTCTCAATGGAATCGAAGTGCTGGCTGACCAGCGCCACACGGTCGGGGTCGCCAACGGTGATGATGGTATCGGAAATGTGGTCGGGCAGCAGGTTCAGGTGATAGACGCTGCCGTCGCGGTTCAGGATGAGCTCCGACGAAGGAATCGGCATAGCAGTAGATGGGGGTCGGTGGGACAATAAGTTTCGGTGGGCAAGCCAAACCCGTAGCTAGTACGGAATCAGGACAAACGTCGGGTAAAAAACGAAAAAACCTCGGCCGCAGCCGAGGTTTTTGGCAATATTCTGAGGACGCGTGTGGCGCTGAAGGGCTTATGACAGCACCGGTGGGCGGTAGGAATACAATCCTTGCTCCGGATTGTAGTGGTTGCTGTTTTTGGGGTACGTGCCCGTTCCGTCGTACGGGCGCTTTTCGGGGTGCTGCTGGCAGGTGGTGGAGCAGGCCCCGTCCAACTGCTCGGCGCAGCTTTCGCACAGTACTACGTGAGCGTTGCAGTGCGGATTGGCGCAGTTCACCATCCGCTCATCGGGCTTGCCGCAGTGGGTGCATTGGGCAATGACCGTCGGATTGACGGTGTTCACGTCCACCGCTACGCGGCCATCGAAGACGTAGCACTTCCCTTCGAAGTCTTCGCCGCCCGCTTCCAGCCCGTATTTGATGATGCCACCGTGCAGCTGGTACACGTTTTCGAAGCCCTGCTCCAGCAAAAAGGCGCTGGCTTTTTCGCACTTAATGCCACCTGTGCAGTAAGTCAGGATTTTTTTGTCCTTGTACTGCTGCAGCTCCTCTACCTTATCGGGAAACTCCCGAAAGTTACCGATGTCCAGCGTGACGGCGTTTTTGAAGCGGCCTAGGTGGTGTTCATAGTCGGAGCGTACGTCCAGCACCACCACATCGTCGCGGTCTTTCATCTCGCGGAATTCCTGCGGCGACAAATGCACGCCGGTTCGCTCGTAAGGCTTGATGGCTGGTAGGCCCACGTGCACGATTTCGGGCTTGATGCGTACGTGCAGCTTTTGAAAGGTGTGCGCCGGTGCTTCTTCCACCTTGAATTCCAGCGAGGCGAAGCGTGGATCGGCTTTCACGGCCTGCATGTACGCCTCGCAGTCAGCCACCGTTCCCGAAACTGTGCCGTTGAGCCCTTCGCCCGCCACAATAATGCGGCCCAGCAGGTTCAGGCTCAGGCACAGGCGGTGATGCTCTTCCCGAAAAGCCACCGGATCCTCGATGTGCGTGTAGCAGTAGTAAAGCAGTACGCGGTAGTTCATTGCTGAGTAGTCGGTATTAAGTACTGAGACATTGGGGAGCAGCCGGAAGTTCGGAGCCACTTTCCGATTGCCATTCAATTCTTTGTACCTGTGTCGTGGGTTTAAATCTTAGCCGCGGGGTTGCCGAATACCGTTTGACCAGCGGGCACATCGGCCACTACCACGGCCCCCGCGCCTACCCGGGCTTTGGCTCCGATTTTGACGCCGCCCACAATGATTGCTCCCGAGCCGATAAAGGCTTGCTCTTCCACTACGGCTTCGCTGTTGATGATGGCTCCCGCGCCTACCTGCACGTAATCGGCCAGTTGTGCACGCACATCCACCACTGCCCGCGGCCCAATGAGGCAGCCATTCCCAACCTTGGCATCGGAAGCCACCACCGCCCCGGCTGATACCAGGTTGCCGTGGCCCAGCCATGCGTGTTCCGAAATACTGGCAGCGCGGTGAATGGCGTTAACAGGCACCTGCTCGTATTCCTCGCGCAGCATGTTGGTAAGGGCCCGCCGGCTGGCAGTGTCTTCCGTAGCCACGAATACTTCGCACTTCTTGCCGAGCAGCTTCAGAAACTGCTCGTCTTCGGTCGAGCCCATCACGGGCACATCGTGCAGATCAGTATTTACCAGATTTTTATCGTCATCGAGCAGGCAGTACACCACCACGTCGTTGCTGCTGAATGCATCGAGGGCGGCGGTGCCAACGTTCTGGGCACCGAGGATGATAACGGGATTTTCCATGCGCGAAACTTCTCGGATTGCGCCTGTAGTGGGCGCTGTAAGCCGCAAAGATACGGCACCAAACGAGTAAAGCGACGCCTTCTAGACCGGTAGGTACACAAGGCGCTGCCGGGGCATGGAGGCATCCTTCGTTAATACATAGGTAGCGAGTCGCTATTTGATACCCAAAACGCGTAGGCGCCGCAGCCAGCCGGCCGCCGTAGGCTGGCTCACCAGCACATAAACCAACATGGGCAGCCAGGGCGCCCGGTAGCGGCTTAGGGTACCAAGGTTGGGGGTGCTCAGCCCAAGTAAGGCAGCCAACCCCAGGCAGTAAACCAGTAGCGCCAGAGCCAACGCAAAGGGCAAAGGACCGGACCGACGGTGCAGAACATCCCAGAAAGCAGCACAGGTAAATAACAGTAGGGCTAGGTTTTCCCAAGCGGCAAAACCATAAAACACCGTATCCCCCTCCCAGGCAAAGGGTCGAAACAATGTGCTAGCTACAGCTTTGGGCGTATAGCGCAACATGCTGCTGGCCGTAGGAGCCAGTTCTGGCAGCGCAATGTGGGGCCGGCTCAGGGACTTTTCGCGTAACTCCGTGTAGGTACGCGTAAGCTGGCTGGCGAATTTATTAAAGCGAAATACCGGGCTTATTTCTCCAGCCAGCCAAGCACCACTTGCCAAAACCAGCGCAAACGCCACTACCTGCCAGCGACGTTGCTTTAAAACGCCTAGCAGCTGACCTATACGCACCAACGTAAGCGCGCCCAGCACGGCCAACAACGCCCCGCCGAAAAAGAAGCGCATCTTGAAGTTGAGCCAAGCACATAACAAACAGGCCAGCACACAAACCCAACGACGAGGATAAGACCCGTAAAGCAACGTCAGCCCGGCGGCCAGCAGTCCGGCAGCACTAGCCAGCAGCAGGCTTTCCTTGGTAATTCCCGATGCCCAGTACATGGCCGATGGCCAGATCAGAAATGCAATAATGGCGGCTCCGCGCGAACCAGGAAACAGTTGACTGAGGCTACGTACCAGAACCCAGCATCCCAGAAAACTCAGTATCGATAAGTACAGCGCCGTGACCAGCATGGAGCCTCCAGTCAGCAGATTCAGCCCCGATAGTAGTTTGATGAGAAACAGGGTATTCGAGTAGCCATGGAAAATGAGCTTCTTCCCTGCGAAGTGAAACTCGTCGCTGGCCAGGGTATGCAGCCATTGCGGTGGATCAGCCCACAGCTGCTTGGTGAAGAGCCGGCTCCAATAATGGAAGTAGGTAGAATCACCCGTGGGGCGTACGACGCTGGCAGCCCCAGCCACCAAGCGCAATGCCAAAGTCGGCAGCACGAATTGCCTTAAGGCTGCTACCCGGCGCTGCGCCCGCAGCCACCGCCAAAGGCCCCACAGCACAAGCGCATTGCCGATTACCAGTACCAACAGCTTCACGCAGGGGCCAACACGTTGCGTTGTAGAATACGGCTACCAATGGCGCAGTGCAGGCAGCGGCGCGGCTCACAGTAACCGCGGTGCAAAGCTAATAGCCCCTGCGAATCGGCGGCGGTGCGGTGCCGGAACCCCAGTGCTTCGTAGGTGGCCATTATGCTGTTTTGCTCGCGTGGCAGCTGCATTAGCAAATCGATGGCGGCCTCTACTCCCACCTGGTTGTCCAACGAGCGGGCGTAAGCGACCCGCAGCGGCACCACCACGTTGATGATCAGCAAATGCGCGCTGCTACGGCCCAAGCCGGGCACCCGCGCAGCCGGTACACCGGGCCGGTAATGCTGCTGCCAGTAAACGCTAACCGGTGCCAGCAGCACTTTCTCCAAAGCGGCTACATCGGGAGCATCCAGCAGGGGGCGAAACAAACGGGGCTGGGCGTGCATTAAGGCGGCAAGTTGCGCGAGGCGCACCGTCGGGAAATTGGCCGGCCGCAACCGCAGGAAGTTCCACTCGTGAGCGGCCAGCGCGCTAGCCGCCAGTTGGTATTTGTGGGTTAGGAAATCGTATTCCTGCCGAAGCCGAGCGCAATACTCATCGGCTACAGCGCCGACGGCGGGTAGTAAACCTGCTTGTCCAAACAGCAAAGCTTCGATTTGCAGCGCATCGTGTCGGTGCCGGCGCAGTACGGCCAGCGGCAGGGCCTGTGCCAACCGAGCCAGGGGCTCGGTGTTTTTCTTGAAGCCAAAACCAGCAGCCGTGGCCTGCCAGGCGGTTACCTCCCAGTCCTGCCCGCTCTGTTCGTAAATCGCCTGTATAGCTGCTGCCTTTTCGGCCACGCGCTCCAGAAGCACCCGCTCCACCATCATCAAGCGTGTGAGTTCGGGCACGGCGGGCAGTGCACCGGCACATGGCAGCAGGTCCGGTGCAGGGGCTACTGTTAAAGCAGAGTAAGCCGCCAGCAACGTAGGCGCAAGGCGTGGTGCCAGTGCCAAAGCAGGCACTTCTGATCCGTCGGTGCGGCTCACGAGCTTGTCGGCGGTGTGTACCACGTGCAGCACCACCTGGTCGTACTTCTTATCCACGTGGTGCTGGTGGCGGTGCCAGTCGGAGGCACGCAGATGAATTTCTACGGCGCCGTTCCATTCCACTTCCCCAATCATCAATCGGGCGTTCAAAAAGTCCGGGCCGGCGTCGGAGTTTCGGAAGCCTGGACGTAGCACGATGACTTCTTCCCCCTGCTCGGTGCGCAAGTTGGTTTTGTCGAAATATTGATGCTGCCAGACGTATTGGAGGAAATCTTCTTGCATAGCCGGGTTAGAGTAATGATGCTTGCACTTAATAACTATCCGCCCAAGCACTGATTTTTTGATTCATTAACTCTATATCAGCCCTGTTGCGTCGTAACTCCAAGTACGCCCGGTGCTGACGCAGAAGAGAACGAGGCATCCAACCCTTCCATTCCTTGTCGGCAGCTTCAAAAAATTCGGCCGGAATCATTTCATAAACAAAATTCGGATTCTCCATACCGTAAACATTTTCCCCATCCCTGAACCGAATTACAATTAATGTCGACCCAAAAGCTTCTACTCGTTCAAATTCAGCTGCTGCCTTGACTTTACTCTCAAAGAGACGTCGGATTTTGATACCTTCTGAATCCAAAGTGACCTGCGCCAAGCGGCTGCTGACCCACCCGAATAAGAGGGCCATCAATATAAACACTAGGGCTAAAGCGGTTCCCTTCCAATCAGCATCAAAAGCCGATTTGAATAAAATAAAAATGCCACCTATAGTTAGAAAAACAGCGGTTCCCAAGTATTGTCGCATAAGTCCGATAGCATGCGTTACAAATAGCTGTTCCTTGATAAAAGCAGGTTTCATTTAACTATAAATTGATTGTAGCGACAAGCTACGAATTTGGCTGAGACGAAACACAACGGCCCGCCCCTGCCGAAGTGGCAGAAGCGGGCCGTTTGATTCGAAGTAATCTGCGTTAGCGCAGGTCAATCACCTTTACGCCTTTGTACTTGGCTTTGTCAAAGTTGAAGGTAGTGGCATCCACCGTCGGGTTCGGCTCGAACTTCTTGATGGCGAAGGTGTAACGGTTGCCGTTCTTCTTAAACATCTTCCAGCTCTTTACCGACTTATCGGCCTTGCTCACGTTCAGGCGCACTTTGTACACTTGGTTGTTGTGGTCTTCCGGCGACAGTTCAATCACGTCGCAGGCTACACCGCCTTCTACCGTTTCGCCGGCGTAGGCGTACTTATAGCCCTTTTTGTAGAGCGTATAGATCTGCGAGGGCGAAATTTCCTGGTCTTCCGGGTCGTAGTCCGAGATGTTGACCTCGTTTTCAGACTTCATATAAGTCCACATCGTCTGGCCATTGTTGATGACCTCTTGACCGCTGAGTTTCAAGCGAAACTTGGTGCCGCTAACGATGATGTCGCCATTGATATTCTCTTTCACCTTGGCCGTCTGGTTTTCCAGCGTCTGAGTAAAAGTGGCGCGGAACGCTTTCATGGCCTGATACTTGGCGCTCATCTGGTCCAGAATCTTGGTGGCCTTAGGGTCCTGCTGCGCCACGGCCGACTGAACGAGGAAAGCGGTTAACGCCAACAGGGCAACAAATTTTTTCATGGGAGGGAAAGAGGTGTTCGGGAGATGCGGCAACTAAGAGACGTACAAAACAGCGGTTTGTTTAAAAGAAATCCGTAAAACCTGTTTTTGCCGTTTTCTCCATCGTTACCCGGTTACTTTGGAAGGCTATTCAACAACTGTTCCAAAGCGTATTCGTCCGGGATAAGTACCTCGCGAGCCTTGCTGCCCTCGAAGGGTCCGACAATGCCGGCGTGCTCCAATTGGTCGATCAAACGGCCGGCCCGGTTGTAGCCCAGTTTGAGCTTGCGCTGGATAAGCGAAGTACTCCCCTGCTGATGTAAGACGATGACACGTGCTGCTTCCTCAAACATAACGTCGCGGTCGGCGGGGTCCATGTCCTCGGCTGAACCGTTGCCGCCGTCTTCCCCAGCCACTTCTGGCAGCGCGTAGGCTTCGGAATAGCCCTGCTGCTCCCCAATAAAGTCGCAGAGGCGGTCCACCTCGGGCGTGTCGATGAAGGCGCACTGCACGCGGATGATGTCGGAACCCTGCGAAATCAGCATGTCGCCCTGGCCAATAAGCTGATCGGCGCCGCCGGCATCCAGGATGGTGCGCGAGTCGATCTTTGACGTCACCTTAAAGGAAATACGGCAGGGGAAGTTGGCCTTAATGATACCGGTAATTACGTTTACCGATGGGCGCTGCGTGGCCACAATCAGGTGAATACCGATGGCCCGAGCCAGCTGGGCCAGGCGTGCAATCGGGGTTTCCACCTCTTTACCAGCCGTCATCATCAAGTCAGCCAATTCGTCGATTACCAGCACGATGAACGGCATGTAGCGGTGGCCTTTCTTGGGGTTCAGTCGGCGCTCCGTGAACTTGCGGTTGTACTCGGAGAGGTTACGGCAGCCGGCGTCCTTCAGCAGGTCGTAGCGGCGGTCCATCTCCATGCACAGCGAGTTCAGCGTGTTCACCACCTTTTTGGTATCGGTGATAATGGCCTCTTCAGTGTCGGGCAGTTTGGCCAGGAAGTGACGCTCAATCTTGTTGAAAATGCTCAGTTCCACCTTTTTCGGGTCGACAAGCACGAACTTCAGCTGAGCAGGGTGACGCTTGTAAAGCAGGGAGGCAAGAATTACGTTCAGGCCTACGGATTTACCCTGGCCCGTGGCACCGGCCATCAGCAGGTGCGGCATTTTGGCCAGGTCGACCACAAATACCTCGTTGGTAATGGTGCGGCCGAAGGCGATGGGCAGGCTCATTTCGGTGCCGCGGAACTTCTCCGTGTTTAGCACCGAGCGGATCGACACCATTTCCTTTTTGGTATTAGGCACTTCGATACCGATGGTGCCCTTACCGGGAATTGGCGCAATGATGCGAATGCCGAGGGCCGCAAGGCTCAAGGCGATGTCGTCTTCGAGACTCTTGATTTTGCTGATGCGTACCCCGGCATCGGGCACGATTTCGTAGAGCGTGACAGTGGGGCCGATGGTGGCTTTGATGGAGGCGATGTTGATGCCGTAATGACCCAGCGTCTCCACAATGCGGTCTTTGTTGGCTTCCAGTTCCTCTTTGCTCACCTGCGCCTTAGCCTGCCCGTAATCGTTCAACAGCTCAAAGGTCGGGTACTGATAGCGTGGCAAATCCAGCGTGGGGTCGTAGTTGACCATCGGCATGGCTTCGGCGTCTTCCTCTACAATAGAGGCAATATCGGGGCCGGCGGCAGGGTCCAGCTCAGTGGTGGTTTCAATTTCCAACACCGGCTCTTGGGGTATTTCTACCTCAAAGGCTGGGCCTTTGCTCGGGGCGGCGGGCGCTACGACCACAGGCGTGGGCAGCGGCGTGTTGTCGTCGGCCAGATCCGCCAACGATAAAGGTGTAGGCACGCGCGAGGTAAGCACAGGAGCAGGCTCGGGCTCGGCCACCGGGGCTTCAAAGGAGAAGCTAGGGCCACTGATGGGCGCGGCGGCAGCGGCCGTAGCCGCCGTGGCCAGCGCTGCAGCGGGCGCCGCGGCAGCCGTCAATCCGCCCATGGCCAGCGAGCCACCAGCCGAAGCAGCAGCTGCAGCCGGACTCAGATCCAGCGAAGTAGCATCATCTTCCTCATCGAGGTCGAAGGCCACGCTGGGACGCGCTACGGGCTCGGGTTTGCTCTTTGCCGCAGCCGGCTTTTCGGCTTCCGCCAAAGGCCCGACCCGACGCAGCGTAAAGCCCATGGTATCGTCTTCTTTCTCTTCCCCATTCGGCGTGTTGCCGTGGTCGGCGAAGTAGTTGCCACCGTTGGCCGTCTGCCGGTTTACTGCGGGCTGCTCGTCGTCGGCGTAGTCTTCGTCGGCATCGGCACTGGCGCCCATGCGGCGGGGCAGGTTCAGGGTGGTGACGTTGAAGAAGCCTACCACAAAGGATATCAACAGGAAAGCCAGCAGCAGCACGGTGCCCCAGCCGATAAGGCTATCGAGCCACAAGGCAGCTTCGAACCCTACCCTACCGCAGAGAAAATCCAAGCTGTGCGCCACGCGCGGATCGGCGCCGGGCGTTTGCAGGCTCAGCACCAAGTAGCCGAGCAGCATGCTCAACCATAGCATGGCGAAAAGGCACACGGCCAGCACGAAACTCAAGGAAACTTCACTGCGCCGGAAGACAATTTTATAACCGGCCGCAAACGCTACCGGAATCATGGCGAAGGCCGCAATGCCAAAACCTTGCAGGATCAGGACGTGCGACAACCATGCCCCAAGCAGGCCGAGCCAGTTGCCGGATTCCTGCCCGGCTTCCTTTACCGGCGTCTGCCCCATGCTCTCCACCACGCTTTGATCGGCATGGCCGGTGAACAGGTAGGAGAAGAAGGCAATGGTCAGGTAAAGAGAAGACAGCAGGAAGAAAAAGCCGACGAATAACTGGAAGCGCCGATCCGTCAGGAAGCTGAGCACCCCGCCAAAGTCAGGCAGCTTGAGAGGCTTACGCGGCGCCTTAGGAGCGGCCGGCGGAGCCGCTTTGCGCGGCTCGCGAGGAGCCGGAGCGGGTTCGGGAGCGGCAGCTTTGGGTTGGTTGCGCGCCGGGCGGGGTTCGTTCGTGGCCCGGGGAGCGGAGCCGTTCGCGGGTTTGTAAGTATTCTTTGCCATTTGACGCACCAAAAGGCCAAAATTATAGGTTTTTCGCCGGGCACCGGCGAGGAAAGGACCGTTCAGGGCCCTTACAACTTGGGTTGCAGGGGCCGTATTTCGTAAATATACAGACGCCAGTACGCCGAAGGGCTATCAAAATGACCAATTGACTGCAGCCCGGTGGATTCGGGGTGGGCCAGCCGTGCTGCCGACAAGAGGTAACGACCGCCCATTGCTCGGAAAGCATCGGCGTCGAAGCGGAAGTCTTGCACCACGGCGCTGTCGGCTTTGCCTACCCGAAAGTTGCGGCCTAGCTCAGCCGACAGCACGTAGCAGCGGTTGCCCCACAGATCAAAGTAGTAGCGCAGCTCTGGGCTTTTGACCAACTCTCCTGCTATGATCGGCCGAAACTGGTGTTTGTAGGACAGCGGGTAGTTGTTCTGGTAGCTATCCAGCGTGTAAAAACCATTGAGATGGGCCACGCTGGGCGGCAGGCCTAAGCAAGCCACCCGCCATGCCGACGCCGGCTGGCCGCTGCGCTGCTCCAATGCTGTGCGCACCCGCACCAGCAGATCCGGAGCCACATACTGCCGCCAGGTAGGTTCGTGAGCGGCGGGTTTACCGGCCCACAATCGTAGGTTTTGCAGCCATTCGGTGTTTGACAGCAACCCGATTATGAGTTGCACACAAACCAATGCACTTCGCCAGTTGCTGGTCGGCAATTGACGCAAGGCCAGCACCCACAGGCCAAACCACATAAAGCCCGTCAGAAAGTGAAATCGGGTCAGGTTGAACGCGCCTAGGGCAGGCGCCACCCGCTGCACTGGGGCCATCAGTTGCGGGTAAAAGCCGCAGAATACCGCAAGCGTTAGGAGTAGCAACAAGACAGTGGCAGTTGGCAGCCACCAGCGGCGCCAAGCCATTGCATCGCGCCGGCGGCGGAGGTACCAGGCAGCCGCTAGCATTGCTAGCCAGATGCCGCCGCGGAAAAAACGGCTACTGTGGTATTGGCCCCAGCCAAAGTATTGCGCGGAGCTGCGCAGGCCCGCCAGCAGACCTTTAGGCGCCAGTTCGGCCAGCTGAAACTCTACCCGGTGCGGCACAAACTGGGGCGCTAGCAGTACAGAGCTAAACAACGGCCATTCTACCATCACATAGCTCAGTCCCAAAAGCCCTACCCCACCCCAGGCAGGCAGCACCACCCGACGGTTTCGGATGCCGTCGACGAGCAGCATGGTACCCAAGCCGACGACAATAAAGAAACCGCCCAGCACGAAGTGCGACCACATGGGAAAAACTGCCAAAATCAGCCAGTCATGCCAGTGGCCGCGGCGGCTGTGCAGGTTAAGCACAGCCAGCAACGGCCACGGCGTGCCCAGGCCCGATAGCCCATACATGGTGTAAGCGGGCAATACGGCCCAAGCCAGCGCCACCGCAGCCGCCAGTAGCTGGTCTCCGGCTTGGGTCAGTCCGTAGCGGCGCAGCAGCAGGTACATTCCCACCAAGGCCGCCGACCGCACCAGCAGTTGGTTTAGCCAGTAGGCCCACAAGGGTTCCAGCGGGCCAAATAGGCTCACCGTCAAACTCAAGCCCGGCCTAACGGCGTTGCGCGGCAGGCCATTCATGATGGCCGGAACCGTTGTATCCGGTTGGTAATTGAATACCACCCCGAAGCGGTGCAGCAGGTAGGGAATGTTGAGCTCGGCGTCGAGGTTATCGTCGAGCAGCACGTAGCTATCGGGGCCGCGCAGCAGACAAGGCAGCAACAGCAGCAACAGCAGCGCCGCGGCCAGGCCAAGGGCCCGACCCGGCCGGGAAAAGAAAGCAGTAAGGAACATGTACCCCGCAAATGTCGGGGAGCAGTTGAATCTTTCTCCTAAGCGACGCTGGAATTCGGTATGCCTGCGACTTTGCCTGAGCAGCTATACGATTCTGAGGCTGATGCACCACTGCCTTACCTTACAGCCTTCCTACTACCTGGCACTAGCTACGCGGATGGAAAGCCGTAATAACCTGGCGCAGGTAGTCGCGGTCGAGGTGGGTGTAGATTTCGGTGGTGGTAATGCTTTCGTGGCCCAGCATTTCCTGCACGGCGCGTAAATCGGCGCCGCCTTCGATGAGGTGCGTGGCAAATGAGTGTCGGAACGTGTGCGGGCTGATGGTTTTGCGAATGCCAGCCTTGGCCGCCGTATCCTTGATGATATTGAACACCATCACCCGCGACAGCCCCGAGCCGCGCCGGTTCAAAAACACCGTGTCCTCAGCGCCGCGCTGCACCTCTAGGTGACAGCGCACTCCTTCCAGATAGAAGCCGAGGTGCTTGAGCGCATCGCGGCCAATGGGCACCAGTCGTTCCTTGGAGCCCTTGCCAAGCACCCGCACGAAGCCCTGATCGACGTAAATATTGGACAACCTGAGTCCGATGAGTTCCGATACGCGCAGGCCTGAAGAATACAGCACCTCCAGCATGGCGCGGTTGCGAGTTCCTTCGTTGGTGCTCAGGTCGATGGCGTCGAGCAGCTGTTCCACCTCCTCGTAGCTGAGGGTATCGGGCAGCTTACGGCCTAGCTTGGGCGAGTCGATGGTATCAGTAGGGTCTTGAGTGGCCAAGTCCTCGATAAGCAGGAACTTGTAGAAAGCCCGCAGCCCGGAAAGCGTACGCGCCTGCGAGGTTGACGAAAGTCCCAGCTCACTTAACCACCCCAGAAAGTCGCGAATAATGCGCGTGGTTACCTGATCCGGCCGGGCCGGCAGCTTGCTGATTTCCAAGTACTGACGCAGCTTATCTACGTCGCGGCTGTACGCTTCAATGGAATGGCCCGACAACGACTTTTCTAGACGCAGGTAGCCTTCAAACTGCCTAAGCGCAATGGACCAATTTATTGACACTGATTACTGACTAAAGCTTTTAATATCGAACCGTCCATCCCTGATGGTAACGGTTTTGCCATTGGCACCAGCCTTAAACTCGAAAGTGCCGGAAATGATGGTATACGGTTGCGACAGAGGCGGGCCCGTTACACCGTCTTCAACTTTGGTGATGACCACACTGCCGCTGCTGCCGGTGGATGCCGTGGTATACAGGCTGCGTTGGCCTGAGGTCATGTCAGCGTCGGTCAGATACCATCCTTCAAACCCGCCCCCGTTGATGATATAGGTCCCGGGCACTAAGCCGCCAGAGCGCCCGAGGCGAAGGTAAATAAACTCATCGGGAGATTTTTCGCGCTCAGCCCGTAGTTCCAGCGTTCCGTTTTGGCGGTTGTAGGTGGGTTCCAAACTAGAATCAAGAGACTCCCGGGTATGTGGCAGCCAAACGGCATCATTGCGCAGGCAGCCAAAGGTACCCTTGCCTTCCTGCGTAGCAGCAGGCAACTTGGGCTGTGCCTCGTCCTCGCCGCATGCTGCTGTCAGCGCTATCAAACTCACTAACGATAAGGCTGCCCCAACGCGGCGCAACAAACGGTGGATGATGTTCATAAGCGTGCAAGTTAGAAATTTGGCTTACTGTTCAGCTCACATTTTTGGGTGGTTAGGCGCATCTTCGCACCATGCAAATTCTCATTATCAACGGCCCTAATCTCAACCTTCTTGGCCGCCGCGAAGTCAGCGTATATGGTACCCGTTCGTTTGAAGACTACCTGCCGGAGTTGCAGGAAGCTTTTCCCGACTTCACCATCGTGCACTTCCAATCCAATCACGAAGGTGAGCTGATCGATAAGCTGCACGAGGTGGGCTTTAGCTACCACGGCGTGGTGCTGAATGCCGGCGGCTACACCCATACCAGCGTGGCCTTGGCCGATGCCATTGCGGCCATCAACACACCCGTGGTGGAGGTGCACTTATCCAACCTCTCGGCTCGTGAAGACTTTCGTCAGCGCAGCCTGATCGGGCGCAACTGCGTGGGGGCCATTAGCGGCTTTAAGCTGGAGAGCTACCGGCTGGCGCTGCAGTATTTTCAAAACCTGCGGCCTAAGCGCGTGGGGTTCAAAGTGAGCTAAAGGAGCCAGGGCGGAAGCTGCTGCTCAAGGACTTTTAGGGCACCCGCGTATGAGCGGGCGCGCAGAATTCGTTAGAACGGGCCTCCATTCGATGCCGCCGCGGTCTACCTTTGCAGGGCCCGCCTCGCGGCGGCTTCCAACCTAGCTTCTTCTCGATATGTATACGTTCAATCCCGGCCCTTCCCAAGTGTATCCCGCCGTACGGCAGTACCTCGCGGCAGCATTTGACGAGGGCTGGCTGTCGGCACCGCACCGCGGCGACCGGTTTACGGCGCTGGTGCGCCAAACGGTAGCAGAGCTCAAAACCAAGCTCAACATCCCGCAGGATTACTTTGTGTTCTTCACGTCGTCGGCCACGGAGTGCTGGGAAATCATTGCCCAGAGCCTGACGGAACGACGCAGCTACCACTTCTACAACGGCTCCTTCGGCGAGAAGTGGATGGACTATGCCCAGGCCGTGCACCCCGAAAGCAGCGGCCACCAGTTCGAGCTGGAGGAAGTGCCCGACCCGGGCCTCATTCCCGATGACGCGGAGTTGGTTTGCATCACCCAAAACGAAACCAGCACGGCTACGCAGCTGCGCGACGGGGCCGTGCTAAACCTGTACAACCGTTGCCAGCAGATCGGGGCGCTCCTCGCCGTAGACGTTACTTCGTCGCTGGGCGGCATTCAACTCAAGCACATCAAAGCCGATGTGTGGTTTGCCTCGGTGCAGAAATGCTTCGGGCTGCCAGCTGGCCTAGGCTTGCTCATCTGCTCGCCCCGCGCCATTGCGCGGGCCCGACAGCTAGGCGAAAAAGGTCACTACAACAGCCTGCTGAATCAGTACGAAAAGATGCTGAACCACCAGACCACGCATACGCCCAACGTTCTGGCTATCTACCTGCTCTGCCGCGTGCTGCTCGACCGCGCCCCCATCAAGGCCATCGACCAGCACCTGCGCGACCGGTCGGCGCGGTTGTACCAGTTTTTCGAGGAGAATACGCAGTTTAATCCGCTGATTCAGAATCCTGATACCCGCTCCACCACGGTTATTGCCCTGCAGGGCCCACCCGCCCTCGTCGATGAAGCCAAAAAACGCGCCGCGGCGGCGGGCCTTACCCTGGGCAGTGGCTACGGTCCGTGGGCCAAAACGACCTTCCGCATCGCCAATTTCCCGGCCTTGCCCGATGTGGCCTACGAGCAGGTGTCGCAGCTGCTGGCCGCCCTGCAACCCGTGGCCGGGTAAGTGGGCCAGCATCAACTGTTTATTTCCTGCTCACTTTCCTCCACCGCGCAGCCTGGCAGGCTATTCACCGTTGCTGGGGCTGCCCGCTTTTCGTTTATGTCTGAGTTTGTGTCCCTGTTTTCGCTGAAGCAAATTTCGTCGGTTACCCTGACGCTGTTTGCCGTCATTGACATCCTGGGCTCCATTCCCATCATCATCCAGATTCGGCAGCGCGAAGGCAAGATTCACTCGGAAGTAGCTACGGTGGTAGCTGGGGTACTCATGGTGGTCTTCCTGTTTCTGGGCCAGAGCATCCTGTCGCTGTTTGGGGTCGACTACCAATCGTTTGCCCTGGCCGGTGCTATCGTCATCTTTCTCATCGGCCTGGAAATGATTCTGGGCATCGAGATTTTCCGTCAGAATCCGCTGGCCAGCGGCACGGGCTCCATCGTACCGCTGGCATTCCCGCTGATAGTGGGAGCCGGTACCATGACCACGCTGCTCTCGCTGCGGGCGGCTTACTCGCTGCCCAACGTGCTGGTGGGCATCGTGGTGAACCTGCTCTTCGTGTACCTCGTGCTCAAAAGCAGCTCCTGGATTGAGCGCAAACTCGGTAAAGCCGGCGAAGACATCCTGCGCCGCGTCTTCGGCCTGATCCTGCTGGCCATTGCCATCAAACTTTTCAAATCAAACTTCTGATAAATGGCCCTACGGGATGAATTAGGCTAATCAAAGATCAGTCACCAGCCTATTTCATCCCGTTGGGCCATTAGTTACCGCATGATTTACCTGTTTACCGACGGCTCCTCGCGGGGCAACCCGGGCCCGGGTGGCTACGGCGCTATTTTGCGCTTTGGTCCGCACGAGAAAGAGCTTAGCCAGGGCTTTCGCCTCACTACCAATAACCGCATGGAGCTGCTGGCCGTCATCGTCGGCCTAGAGGCCATTACCCGCCCCGAACTGCCTATCATGGTGGTTTCGGATTCCAAGTACGTGGTGGAAGCCGTGGAAAAGAAATGGGTGTTTGGCTGGGAAAAGAAGGCTGACTTCGGCAAGAAGGCCAATGAAGACCTGTGGCGCCGCTTCCTGAAAGTTTACCGCAAGCGCACAGTGCAGTTTAAGTGGATCAAAGGTCACGCCGGCCACCGCGAAAACGAACGGTGCGACCAACTGGCCGTGCGCAGTGCCTTGCAAGGACCGCTGCTGATCGACGAGGGCTACGAGCGCATCGAGGCCGCCCGAATCCTGTAGCCCGTTTTACCAACTTTGTGCCTAACGACTACTTCCAGTTCAAGAATTTTCGGGTGCAGCAGGATAGCTGCGCCATGAAGGTATGCACCGATGCCTGCGTGCTCGGGGCCGTGGCTGACTTAGGGGGAGCGGCCCGCGTTCTGGATGTGGGCACCGGCACCGGGTTGCTGGCCCTTATGGCGGCGCAGCGTTTCCCAGCGGCTCACATCGAGGCGGTAGAAATAGACGCGGCGGCCGCTGCCCAAGCCCTTCAGAATGTAGCCGCCAGCCCCTGGGGCACCCGAATTCGGGTGCACGCCATTAGCCTGGCCGCTTACGCAGCCACGCGGCCGCTCCCCTTCGACCATATTCTTTGTAACCCCCCGTTCTTTCGCAGCTCGCTTCGTTCGCCTGATGCAGCCCGCACCACGGCTCGCCACGCGGCCGAAGACACTTTGTCATTTGCCGAGTTGGCCGCCTTTGCAGGGCAGCACCTTACGACGGATGGCCGGCTAACCGTATTACTGCCGCTGCCCGAAATGCAGGCGTTTGAGCGCGAGGCGGAACTGGCGGGCCTCTACCCCACTTATCGGCTAATCACCCGGCACCGCGCCAATACCCGCCCGTTGCGCCACATCACCACCTTCAGTCGATACAATAACCAACTCGTGGAGCAAACGTTGGTCATGCATGCTCCCGAAGGCCCAGAATACACGGTGGAGTTCCGAGCTCTGCTCCGTGATTTTTACCTGGCTTTTTGAGCCATCAGTCAGCCTTTTACATGCCGTGATGAAGGGCCAGTAAGCGCGGCTACCGAACCGTTAGGTACTGATCAGTGGGCCTGCTTATCGAGCAGCAACAAACTCAGGTGCTCAAGCATTTCTTGGGGAATGGCTTTGAGCATGTTGCGGGAGAGTTCGACAAACTCGTGGGCCCAATAGTGACGCTGGACGCGGCCATCGGCCAATACGGTATTTCGTCGCAGGTTTCGGTTAGCGAGGTCAGAGTATGCGAAGTGAGCAGGATGCCGGTGCCTTAGCATGGGTTTATTCCTGATACGCAGCAGTGAGCTAGGCCAATGCCTGCTCCACTTCCAAGAATCGAATGCCATAGCCAGCCTCCAGCTCCGCCAAGATTGGCTCGTACAGATCGGCGTGCACCGGCACCACCACACCGTGCTGGCTTACCAGCCCGAGAGCCAGGCGCCGCACGGCCATGCCCAAGGGCAGCCCTACTGTTTTGGCCATGGCCGTGTGCACCGCGTCGTCGCCGATTACTACGAGCGAAGACGTGCGCTGCCGCCGCTCGCCCTCCAGCTCGTACTCAAACAAGTGCTGCATCACAATCATGTCGTGGTCGTTGGGCTGCAGCTTCCACTTCGCGGTGAGCAGGTACTCCAATAGCTGCGCGGGGGTGGCATCGGGCAAGCCTACTAGCTCATCCGAAAACAAGCCCAGCCACATCAAGCGCTGCAGTTCCTCTCCTTCCGGATCCAGACCGAGGTAATTGGCTACTTGCTCGGCCAAGGCAGCCTGGGTAGTAGCCGGCGGTAGAAACGATTCCACCAGCGCCGACCACGGTAACTCCGCTCTGTTCCCTAGCCGATAAGAATCGTCGGTCAGACCCAGGCTTACGAGGGCCTGCCAGCCCGCGCAATAGCCCGGGCGACGCAGGGTACCCCGCAACATGGTGGGAATGTCCTGCAAGCCGTAGAGCGGGCGGTAGCTGAGCGAGTCGCGGTTGGCGTAGCCCTCAAACTCGCCAAAGCCCGGTACTTCCAGTTGCTCCACGCGCCGAAACAGGTGCGGGTATGGAATAAAACGCGGGTGCCCGGCTTCGATGTAGCGCGCCGTACCCTGCCCGGCCAACACCACATTGCGCGGGTTCCAGGTAAACTTGTACCGCCACGGATTGTCACCCTCGGAATCCGGTGCCATCAGCCCGCCACAGTACGACTTAAACGAGGTCAGGCGCCCGCCCTGTGCCCTAATTTCTTCCAGCACCGGCATGGCCGACATATGGTCGAGGCCGGGGTCGAGGCCGCATTCCATCAGAAACGTCAGGCCGGCTGCCTGCGCCTCGGCATCGAAGGCCCGGATTTCATCGGTAGCGTAGCTGGCTGTGGCCAGATGCCGCCGGTGCTGCAGGCAGGCTTTGGCCACCAGCGGGTGAAACAGCGCCGGCAGCATGGAAATAACGATGTCATGCGCTTCTACCAGTTGATGCAGCAGTTCTTTGTCGCTGATTTCGAAAGCCACTGCTTTGGCTGTGCCCGCGTACGCAGCCAGCAAGGGCCCCAAGGGCTCCGGGTTGACGTCGGCAATGGTGAGGAGCCAGGAGTGCGCCTGGCTCTGGCGCAGCAAATACTGAATCAGCGTGGAAGCCGAGCGTCCAGCGCCAAGCAACAGAATACGAGTCATTAGGTAGTGGTACGGGTGGAAAGTCGGGGGCATTGGCAACTGAAAGCCCATCCCAGTTACTAGGGTATTGAGAAGGGCTGGGCGTAGCTAACAGCTGATTTTTGGACGAAATGTACTATTTTCGTCCCCCGTGGCCCAACGGGGCCGCCGTCAGGTGGCTATTTACTCTTCTTTTCTGCCGTTTTTGTGCCGCCAATGGCCCAAACCCTGAACCT
The DNA here is from genome assembly GCF_058932745.1 of Hymenobacter sp. FMD4. NCBI lineage: Bacteria > Pseudomonadati > Bacteroidota > Cytophagia > Cytophagales > Hymenobacteraceae > Hymenobacter > Hymenobacter sp. FMD4. The sequence continues at coordinate 323,350 of NZ_JBZYWH010000003.1, read as the reverse complement.
GACCATCAGCGCCGACGTCCTGACGGAAGCCGAGCTAACCGCCGAAGAAGCCCGTTGCTGGCAAGCTGCCCAAGCTGCTACCGAGCATTCATACGCACCTTATTCCCATTTCCACGTTGGCGCGGCTTTGCTGCTTGATGACGACAGCATCTCGTGGAACACCAACCAGGAAAATGCTGCTTACCCTTCCGGTCTGTGCGCCGAGCGTACAGTGCTATTTGGCCTGAATAGCCAGCCCGGCCGGCGCATTCGGTACATGGCCGTGGCCGCCCGGCCACTCGGCGGCGAATTTGTGCCCGTGACTTCCTGCGGCGCTTGCCGTCAGGTCATGATCGAGTTCGAAAACCGTCAGCCGGAGCCAATCCCTTTGCTACTAGCCGGTCCCGATGGCACCATCTGGCGCTTCAAGCGCCTGGCCGACCTACTTCCCTTTCAGTTTTCTCCCGACGTGCTGCCGTCTCGCGGGTAAGAACAGCAGCTGACTTGCTCATGGATGCTTCGGAACGCCGCATGGTAGTGCCGCGCACGGCCCGTTATTACCAGCTTGGTGACTTGGCCACTGCCAAACGGCTGTGGGTGGTTTGCCATGGCTACGGGCAGTTAGCCTCGTACTTCATTCGCCACTTTCGTTCGATACCGGAATACGCGCCCGGTACCGTGATTGTCGCGCCGGAAGGCTTGTCCCGATTTTACCTGCAAGGCACCAGCGGCCGGGTAGGTGCCACCTGGATGACACGCGAAGACCGCCTGACGGAAATCGAAGATTACTCGGCTTATCTGGAGCAATTGCTCGAGGAATTACTAGCTGCTTGTCCACCTACTGGGGTTCAAGTCACGCTCCTTGGTTTCTCGCAGGGTGCCACTACCCTTAGCCGCTGGCTTTTGCGTTCGTCCTTTGCCCCAGCCCGGCTGATCCTTTGGGCCGGCGCATTTCCGGAAGACGCGGAGCCAGCTGCCGCGCAGGAGCTTTTCCAGCGCGTACCGGATATTACATACGTCTGCGGCGACACTGATGCTTACGTTTCAGCACCGCGTATTCAGGAGCAGCTAACCCTACTGGATCGGTTCGGTGCCGCCCCGAAGGTGCTGCGCTTTACCGGCGGCCACGAACTCAATGCCCAATTGCTTCAGCAACTTGCTGAATCCCGCTAAACCGACAACAGCCCGCCGTTAAGCGGGCTGTTGTCGGTTTATAACGGTGGCTGCGGCCTGAGCTCCGGCCAGAATAGTTACCTCCGCAATGGTGACGTGCGGCGGCCGGGTCACCATAAACTGGATGACGTCGGCCACATCTTCAGCGCGCAACGGCTGAAAGCCTTGGTATACGCTGGCCGCCCGGTCTTTGTCGCCTTTGAATCGTACCTCCGAGAATTCCGTTTCTACGGCCCCCGGATTCACTTCCGCCACGCGTATGCCCAGGCTGATCAGGTCGAGCCGCATGCCTTTGCTGAGTGCGGCCACCGCAGCCTTGGAAGCGCAGTACACGTTGCCGTTAGCGTATACCTCGTGCCCGGCCACCGAGCCGATGTTTACCACGAAGCCGCTGCGCTGCGCCTGCATGGCCGGCAACACCGCGTGCGTCACGTTTAGCAAGCCCCGCACATTGCTGTCTAGCATCAGGTCCCAATCTGTGGGGTCGCCACTCTGGATAGGTGCTAGGCCATGGGCATTGCCGGCATTGTTGACCAGCACATCCACCGCTTGAAATTCAGCGGGTAGACTGCCAATGGCGGCATCTACCGCGGACCGGTCGCGCACGTCAAAGGTTAAGATATGCACTGGCACTGCGGCCAGCTCTTGCGCCAGCTCCTCCAGTCGTTCGCGGCGTCGGCCGGTTATGATCAGCTTAAAGCCGGCCTGAGCCAGCGCCACGGCCGTAGCCCGGCCAATTCCGGATGAAGCACCGGTGATTAAGGCAGTTTTCATAGTTGCGTTCCAAGCAAATGGCTGGGAGGTGAAATGATTGATTGTTCACTGATGAACGACCTCTCATTTCAACGCCCAGCCATTTAACACTTAGCAGATTTACTCAAAGGTGAAGTACAGCGTCACGGTATTGCTCCGAATGCGCTGAAAGCTGTTGGTGTATATGTCGGTGCCCGGCTGAATCAGGTTAGGCAAACCGTGCGAGAAGCGCAATTCAGGAGCGAATTTGAAGAAAGGATAAAACAAGTCCAGCCCGACCCCATACTCGATGGCAAAATCCGAGCTACCTACCTGTAGTTGATTGCGTTCCGGGTCACGCTTGCGCGAACCCACATTAAAGCTCTGACGCACCCCGCCCACCATGTACACGCGGGTGTTGCGGCGCCGCTCCGATTTGAACTTAAACAGCAGTGGCAAATCCAGCTGGGTTGTGCCGATTTCCTGATCGACAATACCCTCTTGGCCGCCTAGGGCCTCAAACTTTATTTGGCGCGTCAGAAACGAAACTCCCGGCGTAAAGCGCAGGTTCAGGTAATCAGTTAGGCGGGCATCGCCCACAAAGCCGACGGAAAAACCCGGGCTAACGCGGGCATTGGCAGCCACTGCCTGCCCGCCGTTCAGGTTGTTGACGTAGGTCTGGGAATGCTCCAACCGGTAGCGCGAGGCGTTCAGCCCGATGTAGAAGCCTGGGTGAAACCATCGGTCGTCGTAGCCCGTCAGGTTATTTACCGTTACGGACTTTACCCGACCGTTCTTGCCTCGGTTGGCGGCGGTATAGCTTTTCTTTTGAGCCAGCGCCGCAGTGGGCAAGGCGAGCAGCAACATGGCTGCGAGACGAAGCTTTATTTGGTGGCGGTGTATATGGAGCTTATGCCGAAGGTGAGCGGTTGCCATTGGGGAGTGTTAAAACCGACCTGCTTCAGAATGGCCTGGAATGCCGGACCATCCGGAAAAGCCTGCACCGATTCGGGGAGGTACGAATAGGCAGCGCGGTCTTTGGAAATCAGTTTACCAAACACCGGCAAGATATGCCGGAAGTAGAAATTGTAGGCCTGCTTGAAGGGGAAAGACCGGGGTTTCGAGAATTCCAGAATCACCACTTTGCCACCAGGCTTGAGTACACGGTACATCTCGCTTAGTCCTTGCTGCAGGTTTTCGAAGTTACGTACTCCGAACGACGCTGTTACGGCATCGAAGGTATTATCCTCAAACGGCAGGTTTTCCGAGTCGCCGAGTTGCAGCTCCACGCGGTGGCCCAAACCCCGCTCCCGCACTTTGCGGCGCCCCACATCCAGCATGCCTTCGGAAATGTCGACGCCCGTTACTTTCACTTCCTCGCCAAGCCGAAGCGTTTCAAAAGCGAAGTCACCGGTACCGGTGGCAATATCCAAAATGCGAGCCGGACGCAGTTGCCGCAGTTCACCCACGGCTTTGCGACGCCAGTAAATATCGGTTCCGGCGCTCAGGAAGTGGTTTAGGAAGTCATATTTACCCGCGATGCTGTTAAACATCTGCGCGACTTGTGACTTCTTGCTGTTGGGGTCGTCTTTGTAGGGTACTACGGTCATGGGTTGCGGTACAAACGGCCAGAGGGGCCGCAAATTGCCCAATAAGAACGGGCTAAGCCGCATAATGTTAAAAAAAACGGGTGCGGCCAATGGCCGCACCCGTTTTTTCTGGTGCCAAAATCGGTGGTTAGTCGTTCTTGGTCTTCACTTTAGTTTTATCGCCGGCAGCATCTTTGGCTTTCGAGTCCAGTTCACCGTCTTTGGTTACGGTCTTGGTCTTTTCGCCGCTGGGGCCTTCGGTTTTGATTTTCACTTTGTCGCTGTCTTCATCCACTTTGGTTTTCACCTTGGTGCCATCAGCAGCTTTCACTTTGGTTTTGCCGGGTTGCAGCGGAGCCGTAGTGCGGGTAGAAGTACCAGTAGTACCGCTCGTGCCAGTAGCGCGAGTGCCAGTAGTGCCCGTTCCGGCGCCGGTTCCACCTGAGTTGCTAGTGCCACCACTCATTACGTCGCGTAGGGTCTGACCTTCCTTTAGAATGGGGCGGAATTCCACGCGGCGGTTCAGCTGCATGTTTTCCGGCGAATCATTCGGGGCCGCCGGACGACGCTCGCCGTAGCTCACGGTTACCATGCGGGTTTCGTTGATGCCGTTACGCTTCAGGTAGTTGTAAGCCGAGTTCGAGCGGTTCTGACCGAGCACCATGTTGTACTCATCCGTGTTGCGCGAGTCGCAGTGCCCTTCAATCGAAATGTTCAGACCGGGATTGGCCTTTAGTACGGTAGCCACCTGATTCAGCTCGCGCACCGATTCCGGACGCAAGTTGTACTTGTCGGTATCGAAGTAGATCTTCTTGAACAAGTTGTCGGCTATCGACATAGTGTCTACGTAGGGCACGTAGAAATTTTTCACGATGCTGGTGGTATCATTCGTTACCACTGGCACGGCAAATTCCTCAGTCGTGATGTTCTTGCCATCCTTCGACACGGCTACCTGGTAGGTACGGCCCGAGAGCAAGCTCACCGAATAGTCACCGGTTTCCGGCTTCGTAACGTCGCGGAAGCTGATAGCCGTTTTGTCGGCCTGCGTACCGCTGAATACCAGTTCTACGCCCGGAATTACCGAGATGCTGTCACGAGCCGAGAAGACTTTACCGCGAATCGTGACATTCTTGATATAGTTGATAGTGTAGATGTCCTTTTCACCGTAGCCACCGATGCGGTACGACGACAAGTAGGCGTACGAGCCATCCGGCGAGAGGCGGTAGTAAGTGTCATCGTCCGGCGTGTTGATGGGATAACCCATGTTTTCAGCCCGGCCCCATTTCTTAGCTACATCATCCCACTCCGACTTGAAGATGTCGTAGCCGCCCATGGTGTTGTGCCCACGCGACGAGAAGTACAACGTTTTGCCATCCCGGCTCAGGTAAGGGCTATCATCGTCGTATCTGGTGTTGATCTGGCTACCGATAGACTTAGCAGGACCCCAGTCACCACCCGGCTGGCGGGTAGCGTAGTAGATATCCAACGTGTTGTCTTCCGAGTACTTGCTCGTCGAGAAGTAGATAGTTAAGCCATCCGGAGTAATAAAAGCATCCGACTCAAAACCTTTGGAGTTGATGTTGCCATTCAACTTTTTTGGTTGGCTCCAGTCACCACCCGTTTTCTCCGTGTAGAAGATGTCGCCGTTTTCATCTTGGCGGTACATCAGCATCTTCGTGTCGTTATCGAAGACTTGAATGGAGGCATCGTGGCCTTTGCCGTTCAGCACGCCCGAGAGCGAACGGGGCTTTTCCCACTCGTCATCGTCGATACGGCGTGCTTCGAAGATGTCCTCAAAGTACTCCCCATCAGCCGCCACGTTGTCCTTTTTCTTCGTGGTGCCCGAGGCTGCGCCGCCGCTGGCATTAGAGCCAGTTACGTTTTCGGAACGCGAAGTAAAAAGCAGAATCTTATCGTCCGACGAAATTACCGGGCTGTGCTCAGAGTACGACGTATTAATCGTCGGGCCGAGGTTTTTCACGAAGATGTCCTTCGGGCTGTTGAACTGAATCTTGGCGTTTTTGGCGTGCTGAATCAGTTGGGCTAGCTCGGCTTTGCGCGTGTCCTTCTTTTTCAAGGTCACGTTGTAAGCCTGGAAATGGGCAATAGCCTCGTCAAAGTTGTAGTTCAGGTGGTCGACGCGGCCGAGCCAATATTCAACATCCTTCGAAACGTTCTTTTTTAAACGCTGCGACTTGTAGATGTAGTCGCTGGCCTTCTCCTTGTCAAAAGACATATAGGAAATACCGGCGCGGAACAGTGCCTGAGCGTTGTTGGGCTCCTTGGCCAGCACTTGCTCGTAGTAAGGAATAGCTGCCCGGTAGTTCTCTTGATCAAAGAACTTGTTGGCGGTCTTTAGCTGCTTACGAGTGCTTTGGGCCATCGAAGGCTGAGCCACGGCGGCGGCCAGAGCCATTGCGCAAGAGGCCTGAAGTAACCTTCTGACGAAGTTGTCCATTTGAAGGGGAGTTTGGAATAAGGAGTTGCAGAGAAGGGATGTTTGCTACCAGCCCTAACCATTTTAATAGGTGTAGGGGTGGCAAAAGCGTCCCTATATACTCAAAACCCGTATCAAGGTTGGTTTGCTACTCGGGGAATTTTGCAAAAGAACAGGCTACGAAAAGTAGATTCCACTCTTGCAAAACGAAGCAAAAACACCCAAAAAACGGGTTTACCGTGGGCAAAGATAAAAATTTTATAATACGACCTTAGTCGCATCCTATCCGCTAGGCGGTTTGGATGAGTATTTCCAATGCTTTTGCCGGTCGCAAAAAGTTGAAATTACTCAGCAGGAGCCGCACAAATATATAAGCGCAATAATAAATGCAAGGAAGCCGACAAAAAAAACTGACTCAAAACGTGAAAAAGTACGACTTCAATTCGATTGCCGGATAGATTCTACTTTTGCATTCAGAAATTCACTTTTGTATTGCTGCATATGATTATTCGCGACGCCCGTTTTTTGAGCAGCAACACCCAGGTAGACAAGTGCCCGGAGCCCACAATGCCCGAATATGCCTTCATCGGGCGCTCCAACGTGGGTAAGTCTTCACTTATAAACATGCTTACGGGCCGTACAGGCTTAGCCAAGACATCGTCGCTGCCTGGTAAAACCCAGCTCATCAACCATTTCATTATAAATGATCAATGGTACTTGGTGGATTTACCGGGTTATGGATATGCGAAAGTAAGCAAAGAGTCGCGGGCAAAATGGGGCAAAATGATTCGCGCTTATTTGACCAAACGCGAAAATTTGACGTGCGTATTTGTATTAATTGATTCCCGCCTGCCACCGCAAGCAGTAGATTTAGAGTTCATTACCATGGTCGGCGAGATGGGAGTGCCGTTCGTACTGGCCTTTACCAAAACCGATAAACAGTCAGGTTCAAAGACAGCACAGAATGTGCAAACCTTTCTCGATAAAATGCGAGAAAGCTGGGACGAACTCCCCCGTCACTTCGTTACTTCTTCCTCTGCCCGGCAAGGTCGCGAGGAAGTTCTCGACTTTATTAACGAAGTAAACCAACAGTTAAAGGAGCAAACGGATGATGCGGGTGGGAATGCGTAGATTGGCCTCGTAATTGCCAACAGCCGGCTTACGCCCACCCTATTCGTTTAATTCCTTCTTTCTCCTCATTGAATATGAAAAAGACCACCTTCATGCTGGCTGTGGCACTGCTGGCGCTGGCGGCTGTGCCAGCCATGGCGCAGCAGAAAGTGAAAGTGAAAACCAAGACCGAAGGCGACGCCGCCCCGGCACCGGAGGCCCCGGTTGAAGCCTCGGTTCCTAACCCGGCTACGGCTGGCGCGGGCAAGAGCATTCCCGTGGCTGAGTATTACGAAGGCGGCCAAGAAGCCATGTACGATTTCATCTATAAAGAGATGAAATACCCGCTGCTGGCCCGCCGCAACCGGGTACAAGGCACTTGCATTGTAAGCTTTACCCTGAACCCCGATGGCAGCCTTAGCGCAGTAAAGCTGATCAAGAACATCGGTGGAGGCTGCGGCGAGGAAGCATTGCGCCTCGTGAAGCTGCTGCAGTTCAAAAAGCCCGAGTACCCCATCCTGACGAGCCTGCCCATCTCTTTCAAACTGGGCGCGGCTACCTCCAATGCTACTGAATAGTTCTGCTTTTTTCTTAACCGTTTTTCCGTTCCTATGCCCTACGACCTGAGGGAAATTGCCGCCATCAGCGGCATGAGCGGCCTGTACCGCTTGGTACGCCCGGCCAATAACGGCGTGCTGGTGGAAACCCTGGACGCGCAGGCCCGCCGCTCAGTGGCTTCGGCCCGTAATAAGGTATCGTTGCTGCACGAAATTTCCATCTACACCGAAGACCCGGACCAGACGGTGCCGCTGACGGAGGTGTTCGACCGCATCTACCAAAAGCATGGCAAAGAGCTGCCCGTCACCAACAAATCAGACGATGCAACTCTAAGCAGCTTCATGGCCGATATCATGCCTGAGTACGACCGACAGCGTGTATACATGTCGGACATTCGTAAGCTCATCAGCTGGTACGGCGCCGTAAGCAACCGCTTGGAATACCAGTCGGCCGAGGCGGCTTTGGGTGACGAAGCGGCAGCCCTGGCCGAAGAAACCGATGCGACGACCGATACGCTCAGCACAGCTGGCGCCATTCCGGCGCAAACTGCTGACTCGGACGATGCCGAAGGCAACCCTGAGGCTGCTGGCGACAAGTCCAAACAGGTCAACAACTAATCGGACTAGCCCAACAAAAAAGCCCGGAGCAGTTGCTCCGGGCTTTTTTGTTGGGCTAGTCCATGGTTTCTATTAAGCTTCCTGAGCTGCCGAAACCGCTTGACGCTCTTTGGCTAAAAATTCTTCGGCTTTCTCTACCAGCTCGGTAGAGCCGATAAACAGCGGGCAGCGCTCGTGCAGCGAGGTGGGCTGAATTTCCATCAGGCGCTTGGCACCGCTGCTGGCTTTGCCGCCGGCTTGCTCCACGATGAAAGCCAACGCGTTGCCTTCGTACATCAGGCGCAGCTTGCCATTGGGCGCCTTGGCCGTGGGCGGGTAGATATAAATACCGCCCTTCAGCAGGTTGCGGTGGAAATCGGCTACCAGCGAACCGATGTAGCGGGCCGAGTAATTCTGATCCTTGCAGTATTGCACGTAGTCCTTTACGCCCTGCGGAAAAGAATTGGAGCTACCCTCGTTGATGGAGTAAATCGTGCCAGTTTTTGGAGTGGTGATGTTGGGGTGCGAAAGGAAAAATTCGCCCAACGACGCTTCGTATGTGAAGCCGTTCACGCCTGCACCGGTGGTATACACCATCATGGTGCTGGAACCGTAGATGACGTAGCCAGCGGCCACCTGGTGAATACCTTTCTGCAGGCAGTCCTCCGTAGTGCCCTCCTGCCCAATAGGCGACTGACGGCGGTAGATGCTGAAGATGGTACCGATGGACACGTTCACGTCAATATTCGACGAACCGTCCAGCGGATCGATGGCCACCACGTACTTGCCTTGGTTTTTGCCGGTCTGGATCATGTCCTCTTCCTCTTCGGAGATAACCGTGCAAACCTCGCCCCCATTGCGCAGGGCGCGGATGAAGCGGATGTTGGCAATGACGTCAAGCTTCTGCTGGTCTTCGCCCTGCACGTTTTGCTGGCCGTAGGCGCCGGCAATGTCGATCAGACCAGAACGGTTGATTTCACGGTTGACGATTTTGGCGGCCAGTGCGATGTCGCGCAGCAACTGCGAAAGCTCACCTGTGGCATAGGGGAAATCCTCCTGCTTGCGCATGATGAACCGGTCGAGGGTGGTTCCGACGGGTAGCGCGAGACGGTCAGGGTTGTGTTCCATAAAAATGGGAAGGAAAAACAGGGCAGGATAAAGTCAGCTAGCAAAACTAAGCGTTTTCGCCCGTAGTTAGCGGCAGCTTTCTACTTTTGGCGCATGCATTCTTCGCATTCGCTTCGCGTGTACAAGTTTGGTGGCGCATCGGTAAAAGACGCCGCCGCTATTCGCAACCTCCAAACTATTGTGCGCTGCCGCCCCGCCGAGCAGCCTTTGTTGGTGGTGGTATCGGCCATGGGCAAGACCACCAATGCTTTGGAGCGGATTTTTCATCTGGCCCACAACGGAGAAGACTATGCGACCGAACTAGCAGAGCTGCAGCGCTTTCACATCGCCGTGGCCGATGGCTTGCTGCCCGATACGCCGCGTAACGCTGATAATATTCCGGAGTGCGGCGAAGGCGGCGGCTCGCTTCAGTGCCTGCTGCAAGAACTCGGAGATAAGCTGGCCACGCTCAGCAAAGGCGAGTACGACCGACAATATGATCAAGTGGTAAGCTACGGCGAGTTGCTGGCGACCTGCATTGTGGCGGCGGCCGTACAGGCGCAGTGGCTGGATGTGCGCCCGCTCATTCGCACCGACCACAGTTGGCGCGAAGCCCGAGTAGATTGGGCCACCACCGAGCGTAACGTGCGCGACCAGGTGTTACCCTTGCTGCAGCGTGGCGTGGTGCTAACGCAAGGCTTCCTGGGCGGCACGGCCAGCGGGCAGACCACCACGCTGGGCCGCGAAGGCTCCGATTACACAGCGGCCATCTTGGCGTACTGCCTTGGCGCAGAGTCCGTTACCATTTGGAAAGACGTAGCGGGCCTGCTCAATGCCGACCCAAAAATCTTCCCTGACACGGTACGCTACCCCGAAATCAGCTATCAGGAAACCATCGAAATGGCGTACTACGGGGCTTCAGTGATTCACCCCAAGACCATCAAGCCCTTGGCGGTGCGCCACATTCCGCTCTACGTGAAGTCGTTTGTAGCCCCCGAGGCGGAGGGAACCAAAATCCACGACTGCAAGCATGGAACCTTGGCCCCAGCCCTTATCCTGAAGACCAATCAATGCCTGCTCTCCTTTGAGTCGAAGGATCTGACTTTTATTTCCGAAGAAAACCTAGAAGTAATATTTGGGGCGCTGGCTCAGGTGCGGCTCAAGATCAATTTGATGCAGAACTCGGCCATCTCCTTTTCGGTGTGTACCGACTGGCACGAATACCGGCTACGCAAGCTGCTGGAACAGTTGCGCGAGCATTTTACCATCTACTACAACACCGGCTTGGAGCTGTACACCATCAAAAATTACACGCCCGAAGCCATAACGCAACTCACCGCTGGCCGGCAGCTGCTGCTGGAGCAGCGCACCCGCCAAACGTTTCAATTTGTGGCGAGAGCGGTGACAGGTGACAGGTGACAGGTGACAGGTGACAGGTGACAGGTGACAGGTTGGAACTTGTGAGCTGAGTTCGGGATGCGTAGCGGCGATTAAAATTCGCTTCCGTTGACTTGCCGATTTTATTTATTACCTGTCACTTCCTACTTGTCACTTCCTAAAATCAAACCTTTTTGCTTGGCAAGCGCTTATAGGAGTACTTTTGCTCTAGAGAATCATTCCTATCTGTGAGCCATTCCGCTTTAATGTCTGCTCCCGACCGCGACCAACTGCACCACCGCCTGACCCAGGCAGGGCTGCGGGCTACGCAGCAGCGCATCGTCATTTTGGAAGCCCTGCTGACCTTGCCGGGCCATCCCACTGCCGAGCAGGTGTTTAAGCAGGTTCGTCCGGACAACCCCACGGTATCTTTGGGCACCGTGTACAAGACGCTGGATGCCTTTGTGGCCGCTGGCCTGCTGAAGCGCGTGGCCGACGCCGACGGCACGCGCCGCCGCTACGACACCGACTGCTCCAGTCACCACCATTTGTTTTGCCAAGACACGCAGGAAATTATTGATTACTGCGACCCAAAGCTGGACCAACTGCTGCAGGAGTTCTTTGCCGCCCGGGGTTTTGAGAACTTTCAGCCTCGCTCCTTCTCACTGCACATTAGCGGCGTGAGAAAAGCAGGAATCCCTGCCAAAAAAGGCGCCACCCGTTGAGCTTTCCGGTGGTACTGCGCCTTGCCTAGCCACTGGCTGGGCTCAGCACCATGTTTCTTTCCTTTTTCTTACCATCCCCAAATTCCATTTTCTAATGGCAGTTCTCGTAGGCAAGCGTGCCCCCTCGTTCAAGGCTACGGCCGTTGTAAACGGTGAAGAGTTTGAAGAAGATTTCAGCCTCGACCGTTACCTGGGCAAGAAGCACGTCATTTTCTACTTCTACCCGGCTGACTTCACGTTCGTTTGCCCCACTGAAATCATTGCGTTCCAAGAGCGTCTGGCTGAGTTCGAAGCCAAAGGCGTAGCCATTGTAGGCTGCTCTACCGACTCGCATTTCTCTCACTTTGCCTGGCTGCAAACGCCGCGCGAAAACGGTGGTATTGCCGGAATTACCTACCCGCTGGTAGCCGACGCCACCAAAACCATCGCCGCTAACTATGACGTGCTCGGTGGTCACTACGACTACAACGACGCTGGCGAAATGACCTACGTTGGCTCGCCAGTAGCTTACCGTGGTCTGTTTTTGATCGACAAAGATGGCATCGTGCGCCACCAGCTGGTGAACGACGGCCCGCTCGGTCGCTCCATCGACGAAGCCATGCGCCTCGTAGATGCCCTGCAATACTTTGAAAAGAACGGCGAAGTATGCCCCGCTAACTGGGAACAAGGCCAGGAAGCCATGACTGCCACCCGCGAAGGGGTAGCTAACTACCTCTCCAAGCAGGAAGCTTCGCGCTAGTAGCTTGGTGCAATGTAAGTAAGGCACTCCAATGAAGAAGCCCCGTCCGTTTGGTCGGGGCTTTTTTTCTGCGGTCGAAACTGTACCTGCTACTTTTGCAGCTTCCGTTCAGTTTAGGGCCCGGGCCCTTACGGCACCATACCCCCAGCACGACCTTTGGTTTTTCTGTATTCCCTCGCCATTCACCTGTACGGCCTGCTGTTGCGGCTGGTGGCGCCTTTCATCCCCAAGGCCAAGCAGTGGGTAACCGGCCGGCACGACTTGCTTAGCCGCGTGCGGCAGGCACTAGCCTCGGATCCGGCGCCGCGCCTGTGGGTGCACTGCGCCTCGCTCGGTGAGTTTGAGCAGGGTCGGCCGTTGATGGAAGCGTTGCGGGTGCAGTACCCGCAGCACAAGATCGTGCTGACGTTCTTCTCGCCTTCGGGCTACGAGGTGCGCCAGCAGTGGCCGGGCGCTGATTACATTTTTTACCTGCCGCTCGATACAGCGGCCAACGCCCGCGCATTCGTGACGGCGGTGCGGCCCTCGCTGGCCGTGTTTGTTAAGTACGAATTCTGGTACCACCACTTAGCGGAGCTGAGACGGCAGCAGGTGCCTACTTGCTGCGTGTCGGCCATTTTCCGGTCGGAGCAGGCTTTCTTTAAGCCCTGGGGCGGCTTTTTCCGGCGGGTACTGGGCCAACTGACGCGCATCTTCACCCAGGATGAGGCCTCCGCCGAACTGCTACGTGGTATTGGGCTGACGCAAGTAACCGTGGCAGGTGATACGCGCTTCGATACGGTAGCGGCCACAGCCGCCGCTCCAGCCCGTGAACTACCCATCGTGGCGGCGTTCCGAGCCGATGGCGCGCCCGTGCTGGTAGCCGGCAGTGTGTGGCCGCCCGATGTAGCCGTGCTCACGCCTGCACTTCAGCAGTGGGCCGATGCACTGCGCGTCATCGTGGCGCCGCACGAAATCAGCGAGGCGCATTTGCAGCAGGTGGAAGCCGCGCTGCCCGGCCGGGTAGTGCGCTACTCTCAAGCCCAGCCTGATACAGTGGCGCAGGCCCGCGTGCTGCTCATCGACAACATTGGCCTGCTGCGCGAGCTATACCGCGCCGGCGACTTGGCTTACATTGGCGGGGCGTTTGGCAAGGGCCTGCACAATACCTTGGAAGCCGCGGCCTTCGGTTTGCCGCTGCTGTTCGGCCCCCGCTACGATAAATTCCGCGAAGCTCGGGAATTGGTAGCCAGCGGTAGCGCTTCCGTGGTGCACAACGCCAAGGAGGCGCAGCAGGCACTAACTCCTCTCCTAGCAGATGCCGCATATCGGCAGCGCCTGGGCCAGCAAGCCCGTACGTATGTGCAGGAGCAGGCCGGCGCCACTGCCCGCATCATCAGCGAAGTAATCAAATGGTGATTTACCTTCTCCATTCTGATCAATTCGCCATTCATAACTCACGATTCCTTCATTCTACCCTATGACCGGCACCATCGTCAAATCTACGGGCTCCTGGTACGTGGTGCGCGACCATGCCACCCAACAGCTGCACCGCTGCCGCCTGCGCGGCCGCTTTAAGCATAAGGGGCTAAAGGTGAGCAACCCGCTTGCGGTGGGTGACGTGGTGGAGTTTGAAACCGATGCCGACGGCGACGTGGGCACGGGTGTGATTGACCACATCGAACCACGGCGCAACTACATCATCCGCCGCTCGGTGCACAAGTCCGAGCACTCCCACATTGTGGCGGCCAACCTGGACCAAGCCCTGCTGGTAGTTACGCTGGCTTCACCGGCTACCTCTTTTGGGTTTATTGATCGGTTTCTGGTCACCGCCGAGGCCTACAGTATTCCGGCAACCCTCATCTTCAATAAAGTAGACCTCTACGACGAGGAACTGATCGACTACCTTGGGCAGGTGCAGAACATGTACGAGCGCACCGGCTACCCCACCCTGCGCTGCTCGGCCCAAACCGGCGAAGGCGTGGCGGCCGTCGATGCTTTGCTGGATGGTAAGGCCAGCCTGCTTTCGGGTCACTCGGGGGTGGGCAAGAGCACGCTCATCAATGCGCTGGTGCCTGATCTGGACCTAAAGACTACCGAAATCAGCGAGTATTCTGATAAGGGCAAGCATACCACCACCTTCGCCGAAATGCTGGAGGTGCGGGCCGGCACTTACCTAATTGATACGCCCGGCATCAAGGAACTGGGCCTGGTGGATATGAAGGCGCAGGAGTTGGCGCACTACTTCCCCGAGATGCGCCAACGGCTAAACCAGTGCCGCTACCACAACTGCCGCCACGCCGAAGAGCCGGGCTGCGCCGTGCGCGAGGCCGTAGAGAAGGGCAAAATTGCCCTGCCACGCTACGACAGCTACCTCAGCATGCTGGCTGACGAAGACAATCGGCGATAAACCCGAAAAGGCACAACTCTATTCAACGGAAGTGCGAATACGGAGGAGGCGGCTTTTGGGTCTCCATCGCACCTATGAAAGAGCGGATTACCTTTATTGGCCTGGGCAATATGGGCCAGGCCATGGCCACCAACTTACTGCTGGCGGGCCACCAGCTGACGGTGTACAACCGCACGTCCGGTAAAACCACAGCCTTGCAGGACCGCGGTGCCCGCGTTGCCGATTCGCCGGCGGAGGCCGCGCAAGATGCCGGCGTGGTATTCACCATGCTCACCGACGACGAGGCCCTTAAGGAGGTAACCACGGGACCCGACGGCATACTGGAAACCTTACCGACCGGTGCGGTACACGTTTCCTGCAGCACGGTGGCCCCTGGCACCAATGAACAGCTGGCCAAGGCCCACGCCGAGCGCGGCTCTTCCCTGGTAGCAGCGCCGGTATTTGGTAAGCCCATTGCAGCCGCTACGGCGCAACTGTGGATATGCCTAGCCGGCCCCGCCGAAGCCAAAGCTCGCCTGGCGCCCCTACTGCTGCCGCTTTCCCAGGGCAGCTTTGATTTGGGCGAGCAGGTGGGTGCTGCCAACATCGTGAAACTCTGCGGCAACTTCATGATCGGGGCTGCCATCGAAGCTATGGCTGAAGCCTTTACCCTGGCCGAAAAAAGTGGCGTGAGCCGGCAACAGATTTACGATATTATGACTACCACTCTCTTTCACAGCCCGGCCTACCGAAGCTACGGCCAGATGATCGTGACGGAGGATTACAAACCGGCTGGGGCGGCGCCACTGCTGCTGCAGAAAGACCTGAAGCTGGTACTGGCCGAGGCCCGGGCCCGCAAAGTGCCCATGCCCGTGGGTCACATCATCCTGGACCACCTCACCGCCACGGTGGAACAGCAACAATCTGCAGAAGAGGACTGGACGTCGTTTGCGCGGCGCATCTCGGAAGGTGCCGGCCTCAGCCGTTAGCGCTGGCCAAGTGCTACTGCGGGGGCAACAGAACTTGGTCTACCACGTGCAGCACGCCGTTGCTCGACACGGCATCGGTGGTAGTTAATTTGGCGCCGTTGATGGTAATATCGGCCCCCTTCACCCCGATGGTGACCTTCTTCCCATTCATGGTGGTGAGCTGTTGGCCGTCGCGCAGGTCCATGGCCAGCAAGCGGCTTTGAATGATGTGGTAGCCCACCAGGCCGGCTAGCTTGTCTTGGCTCTCAGGCTTGAGCAGGCCAGCCATTGCGCCGTAGGGAAGCTTTTTAAAAGCGGCGTTGGAAGGCGCAAATACCGTGTATGGCCCCTCCCCGCTCAGTCGATCGGCCAGCTCCGCTTGCTTTGCGGCCTGAAGTAGCTGACTCAGTTCGGGAGCTGCCGCGGCATTTTGGGCCAGCGTTTTATCGGAGGTCAGGGCTACGTTGCCTACCATCACCCCACCGGCCTTGCCCATGCGCGCCGAGTCGGCGCTGGCATTCGGGTCGTAGGCCACGGAATCGGCTACGGTAGCGCCGGGCTCGGCAGTGCTATCCGATTCAGCGGGTTGGGAGTTGCAAGCGGCCAACAGGGGCAGCACAGTTAGCCAAGAGAAGAAGCGGTAACGCATGAATAGTCGTGGATTGAGAAGGCAAAGCTAGCAGACGTTGTTTGAGAGCCTAAGGTTGAGAGCAACGCGGCACAAGGTCCGGGCACTGATAGAACTGTAGGTGCGAACCAATAGCGTATCAGCCACAAAAAAACCGCTTGGCTTTCAGGCCGAGCGGTTTTCAAATAGCGCAAGCACCAGCTTACATGTTGGAGGGCAACAGCACTTTGTCGACTACGTGTGTCACACCATTGCTCGAAACCACATCAGCGGTGGTAACGGTGGCCCCGCCAATCATCACTTTGCCGTCTTTCTTCGAGACTTTCAGGTTTTCCCCCTGTATCGTGGTGAGTTCCTGGCCATCCATGAGCTCAGCGGCGCGCAACGCCCCGGGCACTACGTGGTAGGCAAGCACACCCCGACAGTTTCTGCTTGTTTTCAGGCTTGAGCAGGTTGTCAACGGTGCCGGCGGGCAGAGCATTGAAGGCCGTATTGGTGGGCGCAAACACGGTAAAGGGCCCGATGCCTTTCAGCGTCCCGACTAGGTCCGCGGCTTTTACGGCGGCTACCAAGGTAGTGTGGTCAGCAGAGTTGACGGCGTTGTCGACGATGTCCTTGTCGGGCGTCATCATGGCACCACCTACCATCACGCCTCCGGCGCCAGCGCCGGCGCCGGTAGCTGCCGGCGTTTCCATAGTGGTGGTTTCGGCAGCGTTGGACGTAGTCTCGGTAGTTTCGGTGGGTTTATTGTCGCCGCAGCTGCTAAGCGTGAGCGAACCAACAGCCAGCAGGGCCAACGCAACGGAAGTGAATGTCTTTCTCATGCGGAATGAAAGAAGTGTTTGGAATGGGAAGGGAGTGGTAGGTGCTAGGTGTCAAGGGCTTATTTCACATAGCCGATGCGCTATACGAAGCTCAACTAACACCAGATTGTTGCGCCCTGCGTAAAAAACTACTTTTGTACCCACCGCAAAGGCCAAGCACCGGCCTTGCGCTTACCTCTTTTTTGCTTCCTATTCATGAAAACCGCTGAAATCCACACCAATAAAGGTGTAATGAAGGTTGAGTTCTTTGAGCAAGACGCTCCCAACACCGTTAAGAACTTCACTGACCTAGCCCAGAAAGGCTTCTACGACGGCCTGAAGTTTCACCGCGTTCTGCCCAACTTCGTGATTCAGGGCGGCTGCCCCAACACCCGCGACGGCGCCAAAGGCATGCCCGGCACCGGCGGCCCCGGCTACAAAATCAACTGCGAAACCTCGGGCGGCAACCAGCGCCACGACCGCGGCATTCTGAGCATGGCCCACGCCGGCCGCAATACCGGTGGCTCGCAGTTCTTTATCTGCCACTCACGTGACCAAACGTCGCACCTCGACGGCGTGCACACCGTATTCGGTAAAGTGGTAGAAGGCCTGGACGTCATCGACCAGATTCGCCCCAACGACAGCATCGACAAAATCGTGGTGAACGAAGCTTAAGCCCTGCTCAGGCATTCGTTTGCTTAAAAAGACACGGGGCCGGTGGAAAATCCACCGGCCCCGTTGTTGCATTAGGCCTGTTCGAGTAAAGTATGAATTGGGCCAGTTGCTTATTTGCGAAGCAATTCAAACCGACTTTTCATTAAACACAAAAAAGTCCTGGGCTACTCTGCCCAGGACTTTTCTCTGATTATTGCGGGGCCCCTACCGGCGCTTCCGCTTGCGGGAACCGTAGTCTTCTTCGTCCTCGTCGTCATCGCCTCCGAATGAAGGCATCGTGAACATCGACGAGAACAGGTCCTTGAACTGGGTGCCGCCGGTGAGGCGGTTGCGCGAGATAAGGCTCATCTCGGCCATGCCGTGCAGGGCAAACTCCATCCAGAAGTACGGGTCGTCCTTGGCTAACTCAGCCGGCACGCTGGCGGTGGTCAGGTCGCGCAAGCCAGGCACGGCGTCGAGGGCAGTGCGGTAATCGGCTTCGGAAGCATCGTGCAGCACGTCCACGGTGTGGGCGCCAAACCAGTCCTGCACAGGCTTGTAGGCGTTCGGCTTGTCTTTCTGCTTTTTGGCCTTTTCAGGGTCGGGGAAGTACTGCAGGAACTGCGTGCGCAGGGCCTTGCCCATCAGCTTCTCAGCCACGATGCCAGCTCCCTCCTGCTCGCCTTCGTACACCAGTTCCACTTTGCCGGTAATGGCGGGCACGGCAGCTAGAAAATCGGCCACTCGCACGCGGGTCTTCTCTTCGCCGTTGATGATGGCGCGGCGCTCGGCAGCAGCTACCACCTGCTCATAGGCCGAGATGGTAAGGCGGGCCGATACGCCGGATTTGGCATCGACGTACTCCGAGCCGCGGGCCTCGATGGCTACCTGCTCCACGAGGTCAAAAATCACCTCATTATCGCGCACGCGCTCCTGCTGCTCGGGCCGGATGCGGGCCTCTTGCCGGGTGATGCGCTTGCCAATTTCGAGCGTTTTGGGGTAGTGCGTGATGATCTGCGCGTCGATGCGGTCCTTCAGCGGCGTCACGATGGAGCCGCGGTTGGTGTAGTCCTCGGGGTTGGCCGTGAATACGAACTGCAGATCGAGCGGCAGGCGCACCTTGAAGCCGCGAATCTGAATGTCGCCTTCCTGCAGGATGTTGAACAGCGCCACTTGAATGCGTGCCTGCAAGTCGGGCAGCTCGTTGATAACGAAGATGCCCCGGTGGGCCCGCGGAATCAAGCCAAAGTGAATTACGCGCTCATCAGAGTACGGCAGCTTGAGCGTGGCGGCCTTGATGGGGTCGGCGTCGCCGATAAGGTCGGCTACGGATACATCGGGCGTGGCCAGCTTCTCGGTGTAGCGCTCGTCGCGGTGCAGCCACGCAATGGGCGTTTCGTCGCCGCGCTCGGCCACCAGGTCGCGGGCAAAGCGGGACAGCGGCTGCAGCGGGTCGTCGTTTAGCTCGGAGCCCTCCACTACGGGAATGTACTCATCAAGCAGCTGCACCAGCTGGCGGGCAATGCGCGTTTTGGCCTGACCGCGCAGGCCGAGCAGGTTGATGTGGTGCAGGCTCAGGATAGCGCGCTGCAGGTCAGGAATAACGGTTTCTTCGTAGCCGTGAATGCCGGGAAAGGCGTTTTCGCGGCGGCGTAGCTTCTCAATCAAATTATCGCGCAGCTCCTCGCGCACGGAGCGCGACCGGTACCCGGCCGCCTTTAGCTGGCCCAGGGTGCTGATTTGTTCGTGGTTCATCAGGAAGGAGGAATAGCTGGGCATAAGAGCCCGGAGGTTAAACCGCTACGCGGGCACTGAGGTTCGAAGCGAGTTGAGTTTAGGCAAACATTACGTTCAACTCCCCCTCACATCATTGGGTATCCGGCCGGCTTGCCGACGGCATCTACTGACTCCTGTTCTATCCGACTTTGCTGTAACACAGCCCATCAGAGGCTCAGAAACCGGGTTTTGAGGGAAAGTTTTCAAGATTTAATGGTGACCGTGCCAAACTGCCTGCGGTACCACCACATGATTATGCGAGTGACTTAAGCACAATGAAAACTTACTTTTGTCACACTCTCTCGACGCCTTTCTGAGCTATGAAAAAAGTACTTAAATACATCGGGGTAGCCCTGGCTGCCGTGGTGTTTCTGGTGGTGTGCGCCGCCACTTTTATCAGCGTGCGCGGTATACCTAGCTACGATCCGCCCAAGCTACCGGCCCAAACGGTGGCCGTTACGCCCGAGCGTATTGCTCACGGTGAAAAGATTGCCCTCTCGATGTGCGCCGACTGCCACCTCGACCGTGGCACCGGCGCCTTCACGGGCAAACTCATGGACGACCTACCGCCGGAGTTTGGCCGGCTGTATTCAGCCAACATTACCCAGGACAAAGAACATGGCATCGGCAGTTGGACCGATGAGCAGTTGATCGGCCTGTTCCGAACCGGCATCGGCCGCGATGGGCGCTACCGGGCTGTGATGCCCACGTTCGTGCATATGTCGGACGAAGACATTAACAGCGTAGTGGCTTTTCTGCGCTCCAATAACGCCCTCGTGCAGGCCAAAGCCGTAGCCTCGCACCCACAGGAACCTTCTTTCTTGGCTAAGGTGCTCACCAACACGGTAATGAAGCCCACACCGCTGCCCACGGCGGCCATTGTGGAGCCGGCCGCTACCGATCAGATTGCGCACGGCCGCTACCTCGTCACGGGCCGCTACCTATGCTACGACTGCCACTCCGCCGATTTCAAGACCAACAACGTGATGAAGCCCGAGTTGTCGGAAGGTTATATGGGCGGTGGCAATAAATTCATTGCCAAGAATGGCGAAACCATTGAATCGCGCAACCTAACGCCTGACCCCGAAACCGGCATTGGCGACTGGACGGAAGCGCAATTTGTGCAAGCGGTGAAGTATGGCCAGGGCCCCAACGGCACCTTGCGCCTGCCCATGCCAAAGTTTTCGGTGATGAGTGACCAAGAGGCCAAAGCCATCTTTGCCTACCTGCAAACAATACCCAAGCTGAAGCACGCTACGGCGGAGGACGGCTCAACCAGCGTAGTGGCTACGCGTTAGGGAAAATCGAGTGCCACTAACTAAAAGCGGCGGCCCCAATTCGGGAACCGCCGCTTTTTTGTGGGCATGTTTGTTCGCCGTTATAAGCTCTTGCGCCGGTTACGCTTGTAGTCTTCGAAGATCAAACCACCCAAGCCCTTGAGCGAACTGTAGTAAGCTTTGCCCTGATTGGTTTCGGTGAACTCGCGCACAAACTGTTGCAGGTACGGGTCCGAAGCAATCATGAAGGTCGTAATCGGAATCTTGAGGCGGCGAGCAGCGGCGGCCAGGTTCAGGGTCTTGTTGACCACTTTGCGGTCCAACCCGAAGGAGTTTTTGTAATAGCCCCCGGGCTCTTTCAGGCAAGTGGGCTTGCCGTCAGTAATCATAAATATTTGCTTGTTGGCCGTTTTGCGCTTGCGCAGCAGGTCCATAGCCAGCTCCAGGCCCGCTACCGTGTTGGTGTGGTAGGGGCCGACTTGCAAGTATGGCAAGTCTTTCACCTCGATCTGCCAGGCATCGTTGCCGAACACGATGATGTCAAGGAAGTCCTTGGGGTACTTCTGCTTTACCAGTTCGGCCAAGGCCATAGCCACCTTCTTAGCGGGCGTGATACGGTCTTCGCCGTACAGAATCATGGAGTGCGAGATGTCAATCATCAGCACCGTCGAAGTCTGCGTCTTGTGCTCGGTGTCGCGCACTTCCAGGTCGCCTTCGGTGAGCAAGAAGTTGCCTTCCAGGCCGTGATTAAGCTGGGCATTGCGCAAGCTCTCGGTCATTTCGATCTGCTCGATGGTGTCGCCGAACTGGTAGTCGCGCAGGTCAGTGGTCAGCTCATCGCCCTGCCCGGCGTGCGGGGTGCGGTGGTTGCCTTGGGTGCCACGCTTGAGCTTGCCGAAGATTTCTTCCAGCGCCGATTTGCGGATAAGCTGCTCCGACTTGGCCGTAATCTTCAGCTCACCGAGTTGCTGCTCGTTTTCATCGATGTAGCCCTTGCGCTTCAGGTCCTCGATGAAGTCGCCCATGCCGTACTCATCGTCGGTGAGGCCGTACTGCTTATCCAGTTCGTTGAGCCAGGAAAGGGCCTCCGCCACGTCGCCCGACGTGATGGTAACCAGTTGCATGAATAGCTTAAAAAGCGTGTCGAAGCCTTTCTCGGAAGATTCTTCGGGCACGTAATCGCGGAAGCGGAAACCAACAGCCATAATTCAGGGGAATTGAAAGCGAAAACAACGGCCGGGCCGGGTTAGTTTTTCGTTGACGATTTTTGATTGCGGGCTTTATCGGACGCTTTGCACGCTTTCAAGTTCACACCCAAACCCCCATCACCACAACCCAACGTTATGAAAGCCATATGGAACAACGCCGTGCTAGCAGAAAGCACTGACACCGTGGTGGTCGAAAACAACCATTACTTTCCGGCTGATTCGTTGCACCGCGAATATTTTGAAGATAGTATTGCCGGCACTACCTGCCCGTGGAAAGGGCGGGCCAGCTATTATTCGGTGCGCGTAGGCGGCGAATTGAACAAAGACGCTGCCTGGTACTATGCCGACCCCAAACCCGCAGCCGAAAACATCCGGGGACGGGTGGCCTTTTGGAAAGGGGTACAAATTGTGTCCTAATTGTACAACAATTTGTAACCCGAAGCGTTTGAACGCGTTTGCATAGGAAGAATACGATATGTCCTCCTCCACTCCATCTCAACGACCATGAAACTCTTCCCTTCGGCTTGCTGGCTTGGCGCCGCTGCTTTGCTTACCATGGCTAGCTGCGACTCTGCCCGTACGGCTACCGACGACGCGACGAGCGACGCTGCAGTGTCTACTGCTATTGAAACTGCCCCTTCGTCGGTGACCTTCAACCGCGACCTAACCCAAGGTGAGTACCGTTTCCAGGTGCAGCAATCCACCTCCGAAAACGGCCAACAGCTCACCATCCGTACCCGCCGCGGCGACGCTTTGGTAACTGACCCGATTCGCATTAACGTGCGCGGCGACGTAACCGACGTAGTGATGGGCGACCTGAATGGCAACGGTAACCCTGAACTGTACGTGGTGACCAACGGTGCCGGCACTGAGTCGTTCGGCGGCATAGAAGCCTACGAATTTGTAGACCGCGCTTTCCGCCCCCTCACGGCTCCGCCCAAGCTGAGCAACGACTTGGCCGCCGGCTACAAGGGTAAGGACAAGTACCAGATAAGCGGCAACCGCTTGGTGCGCACCTTCCCGGTGACGGATTCAACCAATGCCAGCACCTCTCGCACCGTGGAATACACACTGAACACCCAAGG
Source organism: Hymenobacter sp. FMD4 (assembly GCF_058932745.1). Classification (NCBI taxonomy): domain Bacteria; kingdom Pseudomonadati; phylum Bacteroidota; class Cytophagia; order Cytophagales; family Hymenobacteraceae; genus Hymenobacter; species Hymenobacter sp. FMD4. The sequence goes on along the minus strand of NZ_JBZYWH010000003.1, from coordinate 300,461 downwards.
CATGCTCATGCCTGTAAGCACTCCTACTGCTACCGGCACGGGCACTACCACTTCGCGCTAGTCACGAAGCCCTTTTAAGGCACAAAAAAGCCCGCTATTCAGCGGGTTTTTTTGTGCACTATTCGCCCAGCCAGCTTTCCTCCGGTGCCGTCGTAACCTCATGCGGCGTGTGGCGTTTGTGCAACTAAGAGGCCGCTGCTCGGGTGGCCCCAGAACCATTCGCTTGCTCCATGACCCGACCGCACCTACATCTGCCCTCGATGGCAGCACTTTGCTGCGCGGCCCTTGCCATCGGCTGCGACTCGCCCCGTACCATTTCCGAAGCGGCCGACCCCAATCCCACGGCTAACACGGCAGTACCCGCCGCGGGTATAAGTTTTCGGAAAGAACTGAGTCGCGGCGACTATAACTTTAATGTGCGCACCATGGGCACGGGCAGTCAGCGGCAGCTCCATATGCGCGCTGAGCGGCTAGGCCGAGAGCTGGCCGCTACCACCGCCAACATCGAGGGAGTGGTGCAAGACGCCGTAGTCACCAATCTAAACAACGACGACTATCCTGAGCTCTTGGTTTTTGTAAACGGCGCGGGCAGCGGTGCCTACGGCCAGCTGATCGGCTATGAGTTCCTGAGCCGCGGCCGCCGGGACCTCGCTTTGCCCCAGCTCGACGGCCCCGCAGCCGATGGCTACCAGGGCCACGATCAGTTTCGCGTGGATGGCCGCAAAATCATCAGGTCCTTCCCTATTTACCGACCCGACGGCCCGAACAGTACTCCATCGGGCGGCACGCGCATCATCGAGTACGAAATGCCTAAAAAGGAAGGCATGATAAGTATGATTGGGCATCAGGATATGCCTTAGCTCACAGAGACTTGATTCACCCTCGCTTCTCCTTACGCACTCGAACTTCCGTAAAGGTGAGAAGGCAGTTATAACTAATGCTGTACCGATACCAGATCAAGCGTCGACTACTTAAAAGCAAAAGGCCGGCCCCGAGAAGGGTCGGCCTTTTGCTTCAGTAGCTAGCGGAAAGCAGCAGTAAAGGTATGCTACCTACTCAATCCACTTGAACTTGTACTCGAGCTTGGGAACGGGCATGCGGTCGGCTACGCGGCGCAAGCGGTTGGGCAGGGCCATGATGTAGTCCCGAGCCTTTTCAGCCTGCCCATTCAAGCCGCTGATTTGATCCACTTTCCAGGTATTAATGAGGCTTTCCAGAATGTCGGTATAGTCCTGGCTGGTGTACACACCGAGACGCTGGGCTGCATCGGTAAAGTGACCAAAGGTCTTGCCCATTTCCACGCCCATCTCGCGCATGTAGTGCGCCGGCATCACAATTTTCTTGCGCATCATGTCTTCGAAGGCAAGCATCATTTCTGATGGATCTACCTCGAAGATTTTCTCCACGAACGTCTGGTACACGCGGGCGTGGCGGGCTTCGTCGCCGGCAATCATGCCGCAAAGCTTGGACAGGGCGCCGTCACCAGCCTTGCGGGCCAGGGTACCCACGCGGCGGTGCGAGAGGTTGGTAGCGGCTTCCTGGTAGCTCGTGTAAATGAAAGCGCGGTACGGATCGTGGGCAGTGCCCAGATCGAAGCCGTCGGCAATCAGGTACTGGGTGCTTACTTCGAACTCGCGCATGTTTACGCGGCCGCAAAGGTAGAGGTAGCGGTTGAGCAAGTCGCCGTGGCGGTTTTCCTCAGCAGTCCAGCCCCGAATCCACTGCGCCCAGCCGTTGTTGGGGTCGCGGTTCAGGTCGTCGAGTTGGTGAAACCAAGCTTCGTAATTGGGCAGCGCTTCCTCCGTGATGGTATCACCGATGAGCACGGCCAGCAGGTCGTAGCTAAGCTCCTTGGCCCGCTCGCGAAGTGCCTTTACTTCGTCAAAAAAAGTATCGAGACGGGGGTCAGGCAAGAAATCGGAAGGCTGCCAGCTTTCATCTACCTTTTTGAGAAACGTTCCAATGTTCTCACGTAAAAAGGATTCGAGATGCTGAAGTACTTCCGCGCGGGAAGTCATGGTGGCAATCATGCGCTGATGGGGAAAGGTGAGTAAAGGAAAACGAGAGCGGGGAAAACTCAAAAGTAGGCATTCGGGCGCGGTAAATTCCAGCCGGAATCCAATTTGAATCTATATACGTAATCCTGTCAAGAAAAGCTTACCTCAGCAACAACATATTCGCGGGTCCCAAAGGCGGAGGCGTGTTAAGTTGGTGATGAAGGGTATAGTGCCTGATTACTTTCACCAGGGAGGTATCGCCGGCTATCCACAGGCGTACATCAGGCCGTTGGAGAAGACGGCGCAAAGCATCAGGCTGGGCGCGGGTACCGGTGAGGTACTGGCGTAGTTGGGTCTGGGAAGGATCCAGCGTATGCCAGCCCGTAAGCATCAGCCAAGGTGGGCCGGCAGCGGGGATATACAAGCGGAAAGGTGATAATGATTTGAACGCGGTTTCCAGCCCGGCGGCAACGAGTACTTGGTGCGCCTGGGCCTGCTGTTGTATTTGCTCTATTAATTGACTGTTGCGGTCTTGCTCAGCACTCAACAACTGGCGCCGGTGCAGCACTTTGAAAGTGTATAACCCACCTAGCCCTACGGCCAGTACTAAACTCACACGTCGGAATGAGGCAGTAAGCTCGTGAGTTGACTTGTAGGCACCGAAGAAAGCGAAAGTCACCTGCCCGAGGGTAAACAAAGTGAGCAAGGGGCCGGCCACGCGCGGGGGCAGCTTCAGGATTACGGCCAAGGTTACCAGTGCCAGCCCAGCTCCTACAGTGTAAAGCAACCACCATACCCGACGCCGCGGCGGCACGGTGTGCCGTCGCGCAAATAGCAACCACCCCCAAAAAAGCAGCATGGGAAAATAGTCGCGGGGGAGCCGGAGCAGAGCCGCCGAGAGCTTAGCCGGCGCGTTGCGCGTGAAGAACTGCTGATCAAAAGGCATGGCGCGCTGAAACAGCTGTTCGTTGACCAGCGTGGAATCGCCGAGCAGCCACTGCTGTACGGCCTCCACCCCCAGACTATCAGCGGCGGTGCGAGGCTGCGGGCGGTATAGCTGGTAGTCGTTTAGGTTAGACTTAAGCACGTCTAGCTGCCGGTAGCGCGCAGCTTCAGGCGTCCGCCCCAGTTGCAGGCCTACCCCACCTGCCAGCGCGAGCCCCGCCAGCAACGTCACGGTGCGCCAGCCGGCGCGGCCACCCAGGCCTAATGCGACGGGCGCCACGGCCGCCGCGCCCAGCAGCGCGGCACTCGGCCGCACGGCCCACGCGGCTACAAACGCCGCTGCTACCAGCCCTATGGAGCCCCAGCTTAAGCCAAAAGCTCCTTTGTTGCCTGCTCCTCCAAAGGCGCCGAACAGCACGGCCGCTCCGGCCAGCAGCAACGGCACGCGCACGTAGTTGAACCAGAACACGTGCTCCAAGCACGCCACCAGCAGAAACGCCGTCAGCCAAGCCGTGCGCTGCCGGGTGGTACTATGCGGGCGCAGCAGTTCGTGCAAGACGGCTGTCAGCAGTACCAAGGCAAGCAATAGCAGCGCGTACAGCAGCAGTCCGTACCAAGGCACGGCCGCCCACTCCGCATACAAGGTGGCCAGCAACCAGGCCCAGCCGTGGAAGTATAAATGCAGATTGGTAACCGGTGCGGCGGCTGTACGGCCCCGCAGCAACAGCGTAATTACCAGGTCGTCGTTGGTCTCGTAGTAGCAGCCCAGGCCCAACACCACGAGCAACACTAAACCCAGCGGCAAGCCCACAATGCGCAGCCATGTTCCCCAACGGGCACTATTCATGGCGCGCAAGGTACATGAAACGAAGCACGGCCCGCTGCGGAATTCTCCCCAACTTCGCCACCGTGAATCTTTCTGCTCGTCTGCTCCACCGGTTGCCCGACCTCGCGTTCGGGTTTGTAGTGCTGGTCACGGTGGCCTATTTCATTCTGACGCACGAAGGCCTGTACGCCCTCGATGACTATTACTATTCCCGCTACGCCCATCAGCTGCTTACGGGCACCTTCACGCTCGGTCCCGATCCACAAGGACTGCTCCACGACCCGCTGCACGAACGGTGGTTGATTTTTGGACCGGTAGCGGTGTGTTATGCGGTGTTTGGTGTCAATATCTGGAGCACCACCCTCTGGCCGCTGCTAGCCACGCTGACGTGCTTAGGGCTGATGTGGTGGTACTACCGGCGGCGTCAGCCACTGATGGTGAGTGGCGCCCTGCTACTGCTCGGGCTGCATTATTTTGCCCTGAACCTGACCAACTACCTCTACCCCGACAACATCAACATGCTGGCCTGCTTCGCGGCGGCGCTGGCGTTGCACATCGGGCGGCAGCCGGACCGGAAGTCCGTGGGCTGGGGTGCAGCCTTCGCGGGGCTGAATTTCGCAGCTTTGCTTTGTAAGGAAACAGTGGTCTATTATGCCCCCTTCTACTTAAGCGTACTACTGCTGGATTTGGGGCGCCGTCAGCACGGCCGGTTTTGGCTGACTGCCTTTGGAACTGGGGTGGCCGTGCTAATTGCCTACTTGGCTTTTTACCAGTACCAGACCGGCGACGCGCTTTACCGCGTGCACCTAATTGAGCACACCAACGAGTTTCTGAAAGAAGGCAACTACCTGCTTGGCAATCGGACCGCGCTGCTGCACCGCATCACTTTCGGGCCGCTGCAGTTTTTGTTGGGCACCGGGCTTGGGTTAGCCTTGCTGCTGGCCGTGGGCAGTGTGTTTCGCCCAGCCGCCGCAGCCACATCAGCGCCCGACGACCGGGCTTTTTGGCTAGGCTTGGCGTTCAGCACTCTCGCTTTTTACTGGTTTGGCAGCACTTCCATCAGCCAATACAATCCCATTACGCTATTGCCGCGTATGGCTACCCCCTTGCTGCCTCCCCTGTGCCTAGCCGCCGGTTACGGGCTGGCCGATGCCTTACGCAGTGGCCGCCGACTGCTGCTCTACGCAGCCTTGCTACTAGCCCTTGCCGCGTACGACCGCAGCAACGTGTCAGTACTGTACGGCGGTTGGGCACTGGTACTAGGCGGCTTGGGGGTGACTCAGCAGCTGCGCTGGTTCCGAACAGCCTCCCCGCGCTTCGTAGCCTTAGGTCTGGCTGGTCTGGCGCTTGTGCTCACGTTGCGCCCCGTGTACTTCATGACCAAACCAAGTGTATCGGGGCATTTTGGGCAGGACCGCGTCATCCGTCAGCACCTGCAGGCTCCACAGCGCGGAGTGGTTTTTGTCGATGATTACCTGATTGGCAACTTCGACTTTTACTACGGCTACGAGGTTCCCGCGGGCCTGAAGTTCCGTCGCTACTGGGCCCGGGACTCGGTGCAAACGGCGGCTTCGGAAAAGGCTTGGCTACTGCTGAACCGGGCTACGTTGAGCAACCCTGAACTCACGCGCAAGCTACTGCGCTACTCCTCGGATAGCGTACTGAGTTGGTACCCGCGCCGTGAGCTGATTGCGCAGGATGGCCCAGTGGAGCTGTACTTACTACGACAATAAAAATAGCCTAATGCGTTTAGCTAATCTAACCTTCATAGTATTGGCAATCAATAGTATTAAACCAAACTATTAAAACTACTACTTCACCAATTTGGCTGCTATACCTAGCGCCCGATCTAGCAGCGTAATCTGCCCGGTTCGCTCCAATAATCGGTACAGCTTGCGGGCCTCCCCACCGTTCCGGAACCGCACGGCCTGGCGCAATTCCCACCGCACCCGGGTACCGAGGGCGGCCCGTTCATCAGCAGTCCGGCACATGGCCAGGGCTTTCTCGCAGACCTTGATGGTGGAGGCCACGTACGGGTCGCCGGGCTGGTAGGCCTTACGCGACATGGACTGCGGATGCAGACGTTTGCGGGTGAGCACCTCGTCCTGAAAACCGAAGTTCCAGCTCCGGGCGGCGCGCACCCACAGGTCGAAATCCTCATAGGCCAGCGTCTCATCGTAGCCACCAAGCTCATCAAGCATGGTGCGGCGAAACATCATGGTGGGGGTGCTGATAAAGTAGCGGCGCAGCACCTCGGCAAAGACGTCGCCGCTGGCGGGTACGGGCTGCACGGGCCGGCCGGCGGCGTCGCGGCGGAAGTGGTAGCGCACGTGCTGGCCCTGCTCATCAATTAGGTCGCAGTCGTGGTAGGCGACGCCGCACCGCTCACCCTGCTCCTGCATAAAAGCGACCTGCCGGGCTACGCGCTCGGGCAGCAGCACGTCATCAGTAGCAAAGTCGATAACAAACTCGCCCTGGCTGCGTCGCATGGCCTGGTTGAAAGCCTGGCAGTTGCCCACATTGTGAGGCAGTAGCAGCAGATGCCAGCCAGGATTGGCTGCCGCGTACCGTCGAAGCAGTTCCTGGCTGCCATCGGTGCTGGCATCGTCTACCAGCCACACGTCGAGGTTAGGATAGGTTTGCTGCGCGATGGAGTCCAATGCTTCGGCCAGAAACTTCGCGTGGTTGTGGCACAGCGCCACGATGGTTACGGGCGGCTGATCGGCAGCAGACGGAGGTTGATATGGAACCGGGTCGGGCATTTAACGACGGAGGTAGGCTCGAAAGTAAATCAGGCAAAACAGCAGCAGGGTAGCGAAGCGTAGAGCGTGGGCCAAGGGCGCGCCATACAGCCCCCAGGCCGGCAACAAGGCCACTAACAAGGCCACGTACACCACTGCCGACCCCATCTGAACGAGCATATAACGGCCTACGCGCGCCTCGGCAACCATCAGGTAGAGTAACGTCCAGGACAGAAATTTCGCCCAGTCACCGGCCAGCTGCGGCCCGAGCAGGGTGCGCGCCGCCGCAAATCGGGCATCGAAAAATAGCGGTAGCAGCCAATCGCGCAGCAGCCAAATCAGGCCCAGCCCCAAAGCTAGCACCCCGGCCAAGAGACCAAAGACGGCCCGAACGTATGCCCGCCGCGTGGTGGGCTGCGCTGCCAGAGCCGCCAGGCGCGGATAAAACACCGCGCCCATTACAGCCGAAAACAGCATGGTGTAGTTGTCGGAGAGCTTGGCAGCGGCCTGCCACACCCCTGTCTGCTGCAGGCTGAACCGTTCGATGAGCAGGTCGCGCACGGCAAAATCGACGGCCTTGCTGCATATCAGCACACTCAAGGCCATTAGCAGAAACTTTCCGAGGCCCAGAAGCGCCGGGCGGCTCGCACTTAGTTGTAACCGTGGCAGCAAGCCGTAGCGCCGGCAGTACCACGCTGTGGGCAGCACCGTGAGGCTCTGGGCCACTAAGTACACCAGCAGTACCCAGGGCAACGGCAGCCTCAGCCAGAAGGCCACGCCGACGGCAACGGGACCCAGCACGCTCAGCACCACCGTGAGGCGGATGTAGGCGGCTAGGCGCTGCGCTGCCAGCAGCACCGCAGTTAGGTAAGCGTTGGCCGTCAATAGCAAAATGCCCAACATCAGCCCGAGCACCCAAATGGGCGAGGGCGCAAAGGCTTCCAGCAGCGGCCCCGATAACAGCGGCAAACTTATAAAGCCCAGCAGCAGCATAGCCGCATTCAGCCCAACGCCGGCCCCAAACCAAGCCCGCCACGCCGCAGAGCCTGGCTGGCGCGGTGCCAGGTACTTCACAATGCCTACATGCACGCCATCGTTGGGCAGCGTGGTGAGCAGGGCCATCAGGTTCTGAAAATGCGCCAGCAGCGTGAGGCCGCTAGGGCCGCCAAACACGGCCACCAACTTATTCAAAGTCAAGGCCCCACCGGTGCGCGCCAGCATCGATACGCCTGACCCCAATGATCCGCGCACAAAGCGCGCCAGCCCGCTGGCTGGTGCGGGTACGCTTGGGGCGGTGGCTTCGTCTTCGGCGGCGGGTAAGCTCATGAAGGCTTGGAACGAGACGGCAAAGTAGCGGGTACTAGGCGGAGTAGCGCACGGCGCGTTAGAACAGCTGCGTCAGCGTCAGTTTCAGGCTGGGCACGCCGCCCAAATGCCGCTTGAAGCGCAGCAAGGATTCGTTGATGCCCGTGGGGAGCGTGGACGTGCCGAGGTCGAGTAAGCGCAGGCCGCTAGCTTGCCCGAAGGCGTGCAAGCCGGCGTTCAGCAGCACTACCGGACTAAAGGCGTTGTAGCGCAGTGGGCTGGCGGGGTAAAAGTTGTAAAGCACACCTCGGCCGGCCAATACGGCTACCGTCATAGCCACCCATTCGCCATCGGGGGCACGCACCGAGAACAGCAAGTACTCGCGGGGGAAGCGTTGGAACAGCGCCGTTAGCTGCTCTTCCGTGAGCGACAGGCTTTGCCCCTTTTCCTCGCGGCAGCGGCGCAGGAAGTCGTAGGCCAGCGGCAGCAACAAAGGTGGCTCCTGTTCGAAGTGAAAGCCGTGGCGCTGGCACTTGTGCAGGCGGCGCCGCTCCGAAGGGTGCAGCCCGGCCTCGTAGCTCCGGTCGAGCGGCAGGTACGTATCGACTTCGGCCAGCTCAATTTCGTAACCATTGCGTTGCAAGGCGGCCACCAGCCGGCCGCTAGTTGCCGGCTCGTAGGCAAAAGGGGGCAAGCGCAACGTGAGCTGCCGGGCGCCGTGGCTGGTGAGCAGTTGCCGGGCCACGGCCAGCCACTCCTCCAGCACAGCCTCGGGCACATGAGGCACCAGCAGTTGCGGACCACCCAGGGGCGCCATCCAGGGACTGAGCCCTTGCCCGTCGGCCCCGATAAACACGGGCCACCAGCCTACCGTTTGCTCACGCTGGGTGTCTTCCAGGCTGATGATCAGGCGCTGCCCCGGCCCCAGCGGTACTTGCTCCAGCTGCTCGGGCCGCTGATATAAGTATGGTTCACTGGCAAACGGCAGGCGCAGCGTGGGTTGTTCCTGCCACCGCGTCTCGTAACGCCCCTGGCCCGCCACCAACGTCAGGACGTTGCCGGGAGCAGGTGAAAGCAGTGCGGATGAGGTAAAAATGGTCACGGAAGCAGAGCAGCAAGTCCGCGAAGGTACAGCAAAATTCAGCCGCCTGCGGGCTTAGTGGCCACACCCTATTTAGCGTCTGGCACGGCCTGCTTAGCACATTTCTGCCCGCGGCTACGTAGCATTACGGCACAAGCCGGCTTTCAGGCCGCCATTCAGTCTACTCTCTCATGTCCGAATTTGCTCCCGATTCACGCCCTGCTGCCTCGGGTTTGCCACATGTTGCGTCGCCACCTGCCCCTGATCTTGATGAAGATGAGGACGATGACGTAATTCCCAACAGTGTCTCCGACCGCGACGCCACGCGCCAGGCCCACAGCCAGGGCGTAGGCGCCCGCCCCGGCACGCTCACCATTCCGGAGCGTGCGTTGAAACCGCGTCTGTTCCTCTTCAGCTACGACGAAACCACTTTCGATGAGTACGAGTGCGCCAGCTACACCGAGCTGATGCAGCGCTTCCGCAGCCACCCCGAGCGGCGCCACTGGATCGACGTGCGGGGCTACAACGACCTGGAGCTCATGCAGCGCATCATGGTCGACTTTGAGCTGCACCCATTGCAAATGGAGGACGTGCTCGGCGATTATCAACGGGCCAAAGTGGAGGTGTTCGGCGACGGGCGGCTGTTTATGGTGTCGCGCATGACGGAGTTCACCAACGCCCTCGAAATCGAAGATGACCAGCTAAGCCTGTTTACCGGTCCCAACTACGTTCTCTCCCTTCAGGACGATTACGAGGACTGCCTTGATGCTGTGCGCAACCGCATTCGCTCGGGCTTCAGCCAGATCAAGCGCCGCCCGCCGCTGTACCTCGCCTACGCCCTCACCGACGTGGTTCTCGACCACTATTACCCCACCATGGCGGCCATCGGCGACTACATCGAGGACCTGGAGAATGTGATTCTGCGCGGGCGCCCCAACAAGCGTCTGCTAGCCCGCATCCTGCAGATCAAGAAAGACGTGGTGCGCTTCCGGCGCCTGGTGTACCCCGAGCGGGAGAAAATTGCTGAACTGCTGCGCATGAGCGAGGACATCGTGCCCGAAGAAATCAAGGTATTCTTCCGCGACTGCTACGACCACGCCATTCAGGCCCTGGACCTGACTGAGAGCTACCGCGAATCGGTATCCAGCCTGATCGACCTGTACATGTCGGACCAAAGCAACCGCATGAACGAGGTAATGAAGGTACTCACCATGATCAGCGCCGTGTTCATTCCTCTGAGTTTTGTGGCCGGCCTTTACGGTATGAACTTCTCCCGCGAGCGGCCCGACGGGAGCGTAAATCCGATGAACATGCCGGAGTTGTACGAGCCCTGGGGCTACCCGATAGTGCTAGCCGTGATGGCCGTGATGGCCGGCGGTATGGTAATCTATTTCTACAAGAAAGGCTGGTTAACCAATTAACTTATTGGCATTTATAGTTTAATTTCAATTCCTACTTTAAGCACTGCTTCGACCTGGCTGATGCGCTCCGCCACACTGCCTGAGAGCAGCGTGTACGGTATGTCCAGCAGGTGTAGCTGCATTAGTATCATGCGCTGCTGCACGGTCTGCAGCTCGGCCGGCGCCCGCGTGCCGTCCTGCTCGAAGGCGAAATCCGGGGCGCACACGAAAGTGTGCTGATACCGCGTTTGGCACGCTGCAGCCAAGGCGTGCAGCTCGTCCTCGGCCCGTCCGAAGTAGGCGTAGGAATAGTAGAGCGTAGTCACGGCATTGGTATCGGCGAAAAGAAAATGCCGGACTTCGGGCAGGGCATCGTCCTCCTGCGCCCGATGGCGGTGGGCGATGCGCAGCAGATCATCATACACTAGCTGCCCTTGCTTTTCTTCGTAGAGCGTGGGCCGTACTCCGGCACCCAAGTCGTTCCGAAGTGCAGCCCTAGCGCCGCTGTAAGCGTAGACTTGCCGACTACCAAGCCCTACCGCGGCTGATGCAGGGTTTTCAGCCGGTTAGTTCATTTTCAGCGCCAGGCGCCGTAGCTCTGCTCCCACCACGCGGTACAGGTGGTAAGTTCCAGCATCGGCGTCGTAAGTGAGGCCCAGGGTCGGGGCGTTGCTATCAAAGGGCTGACCGCCCACCAAACGGAAAGCCGTATCGTAGATGTAAGCTTTGCCGGGGCCAGTTTCGGTGATTACCAAGGCGCTGCGGTTGTTTCCGAAGCCGAAGAGCTGCACAGGCTTGGGCGCCGAAGTCACAAACCGGCGGTCCACCAACTGGCGGCCGCTAGGGTCCAGCACTGTGATACGGCCCTGGCCATCATCGCGCACCACCACGAACCGGCGCTGCTCCTGATCGGCCACTACCCGAAAAGTGCTGAGTCGGCTCCAGGTAGTCAGGCGTTTACGCTGGCGGATGTCGCCGCTGAGCGTGAACGTCACCAACTCACCGTGCTGGCTTACCACCGTAAGGCGAGTGCGCTGTAGTGTGGGGCCGCCCTCCACAAACGCACCCGTATGCAGCCGCGCCCCGATGCTAATGGGAAAGCCGGGCAGGGTGTTGCCCTGAATATCATAGGCGAAGATGTAGCCATTCTCGAGCAGGGCTACCACTACATCACGGGTCCCTACGCGCAACAGCTGCGGCTGGGCAGCTAAGGCAAAATCCAAACGCTTGGGCTGCCACGCCGCGGGCGCATCGCCGCGCGTGTCGTAGAGGTAGAGATTGGCGTAGCGGTCGGCCACGAGCAGCCGGGCGGGCTTGCCTTCGTTGGGAGGCGAACTGCTGATGGAAGCAGCCTGTACGGTATCGGGCAGATTCAATGGAAAATTCGGGGCTGGGCGGCCGCGCTCATCCAGCAAAAACAGGCGGTTGGCGGTAGCCAGCAAAAAGCCTTGGTTTTGCCCAAAAATACCCGGCAGCGGAGCCGGCGGCGCAATTAGCGGACCACCCAGCGAGTCGGACCAGCCCACCGCGTTATCGGGCGTAACGTAATGCACAGTACCGCGCCGATCCTGTACCAAGGCCGCAGGAGTTTTACTTCCACTGGCCGGTACCAGCGTGGGGCCCAGGTTTTCCAGCCCAGCCTGAAAGCTAAGCGTGCTTCCCATTCCGGCCCTGCTCTGCAGGCTGGCAACGGCTGGCCCCACGGGCGGATGCCTCAATACCAATTGCGTGTAATACTGTCCATTATCCGCAGGCGCCCATTGCAAGGCCACTTGCGGGAAGCGCTTGAACAAGGTTTCGTTGCGCAGCAGTCCGGCCCGGCGGTCTTCTACCAGTGCCCGCAGCAGCACGTTCCAGCTGTTGCGGGCGTCTATCACAATGCTTACCCGGGCCAGGGGGGTCGTCTCTTGTAGAAAAGCCACCTGTGTAGGCGAGCGGCTCCAGACGGCTTCGGAGCTGACATCCAGCAAATAAGCACGCAGGGCCGCTGCATCATCGGCCAGTACCAGGTACTCTCCCACCATGGCCGTGGCCCCACCAGTGACACCGGCGGTAATCGGCTCAAAAAGCGGCCCCATGATTCGCTGGGCCAGGCGCGGCACTCCTATCTGGTGCAACTGATAGTTGCCAACGCGCTCAAAACTGGGGCTGGTGCCCGATGCCCGGCGCAAGCGACCTAGCAGTTGCGTAGTTCGGGCTGGATTGGAGCTTCTGATTAGGGCCAAGCGGCCTGGTACCACTCGCGCCGATGGCGCGGCTAGGTAACAAAGCGCCGCCTCCGGAGCCAGCGAAGCCGCCACACTGTCGACAAGGGCAGCGTGTACCGTGTCGGGAGCAGCGGCTGATTTGCGCAGGATACTGGGGCTGGTGGCCAGGTGCACAAGCAGGGCCGTACGGTTGCTGATGACGTCGGCCATGCGCAGGCGTTCGGCGTGCTGCCCACGCAGCAGCTGATGCAGCGAGCCGCGGGCGCGCTCGGGGTTAGAAAAGCCGTTGAACAACACGCGGTTGCTGGAAAGCTTCATTTCCAGCAGGCCTTTATCGCAGAGGCTGGCTAGGTACTCCAAGTCGGGCCGTAACGCCGGCTGAAAGAACATGCCCAGAAACGGTGGCAGTTGCCGGTAGTTTATGAGCAACGTAGCATCTACGTCCTTGATTTTCAAATAATCTGTGTCGCCAAATTCCGCCGCAATGGAAGGCTGCGCGGGCCCGTCCATGCGCCTGGCCACAGCTTCCACCAGCGCCGGGTTGGCGCTCATCACCAACGTATTACGGTAGTTGTAAAACGTCAGGCCCAGTTGGGAGCTACTCTCGCTGATGGTAGTGAGCAACTCCCCTTGGTAGTCGCGCTGGCTTACTTGGTAGCGCGCATCGCGGCCCAGCGCTTCCACCAGGGTCCGGAGTTGGCGGTGTTCCCGCACGCTGGCCACTGGCACGATAAACAACAGATCGAAGGAGCGCGGACTTGTAACGTGCACCGAAGTCAGCACCGTTTTGGTGCCCAAGAAGTCCAGCATGGTGTGCTGCGCACTGCCGATGCTGTCGGCCAGCGTCAGGTGCTCTTCCACTTGCTGGAAGTAGCGCAACGTGGCCAGGTTGTCCCAGAGCTGAATTTCCTTTAGATGCCGCACCAGCGTGGGATGGTCGCGGGTGGCAGCCACCAGCACAGCATCTTCCGGCACCAGCGCCCACGGATCAACGGGGGCACTGGCCACGGCCCGCCGGTAGTACACGTACGATACCAGCGCCGAAAGCAGCAACAAACCCGTAAGCAGTACCAGTAGACGTTGCGACATGCAGGAGCGGCGAGCGGGAGAAACGTCGGCAAAGGTAGCTATACGGGCTCGGCAGCGCAGGCGCCGAACACCTCCGTTCGGACTTTTTTAGGCTTGCGCCACTTACATAGGTGCCCGCTTGGCCCTCAGCGCGTCTTGCAGCCTGCGTCCTGCGGGTAGATCCATGCTGATTGCTTACTTTCAGCCTGCTATGGTCGCTCGATTTCGTTTTGCGCTTTTGCTTCCCCTGTGCCTGCTGCTGCCAAGTTGCTTTGAGCTGCGCGAACCAGAGCCCTCTACCCTATCAAGCGAGTGGATTTCGCCCACCAGCATTGACCTGTTGCTGACCAACTTTACCACGGCAGTGCAGCGCCTGAACGCAGCTAACTATGAACGCTGCTTCGTGCCCAGCCGCTACCGCTTCTACCCCGACCCGACGGCCGCCGGCTCTACCAACGCGGCGCTGTTTGCGAACTGGGGCATCCGGGAGGAGCTGGATTACTTTAACCGGCTGCGGCAGCGCACGCCCGCTGCGGCCCAAAATCAGCTACTGCTCACCGCCCGCCGCGACCAACTCTTTGGCCCCGATTCGGCTGAGGTGTCGGCGCAGTACTTGCTCACGCTGGCGCAGCAGGACACGGCTTTCAGGTTCCGGACCCTCGAAGGCAACATCCGCCTGCTGTTACGCCGCCGCAACAACGAGTGGCAGATAGCTGCCTGGCGCGACCTGGGTACCTCCACCAGACCGGTCTGGACCGAGGCCAAAAAATATTTCATTCGCAACTAGCCGCGGGCTAACAAAATCGATTCTCTCCCGTTGTTCAGCTCATCAGTTCGGAGCATTTGCACTGCACCGGGCTACTTCTTAGCTTGCCCCGGTTGATATCCGCTTCATCATGAGCCGTTTGGTTACTTCGCCGCTCGCCCAAGCCGCACTTGCCCGCAGCCGCCGTTATTGGGCCCTTGGCGCCGTGCTCATGGTTTCGGCTTGCAATCCATTTGCCCCGGGCCTCGACGATGAAATGGCTAGCCCCGATCAGCTGCTGGGCAACCCTGTAACGGTGCGCGGCTTCTTCGACCGGTTCCGGGCCTCGTATCAGCTGCGCGACTCCACGCTCTACGGGCAACTGCTCAACCGCCGCTTCACCTTCACTTACCGCGACTTCGCGGCCAACGCCGACCGCTCCTGGAACCGCGACGTGGACGTGACGGCTACCTACAAGCTATTCCGGGCCGCCCGGGCCGCCAACTTGCAGTGGACGCAGTACCTGCCCACCACCGACACGGCTTACTCCGATACGCTGGCTTACGTGGAGCGCGCCTTCTCGCTCACCATCGAGCAGCGCGACAACACGCGCTACGACGGCACCGGCACCGCCCGCATCGTGCTGGTGCGCAAAAACCGCTCGGAGCCCTGGCGCATGCGCAGCTGGAACGACCGCAGCGAGTTCTGAGCACGAATTGCCAACCTCGCTGACTTAAGCCTTGCATTAGGCGAATCGTCGCTCTACCAACTGCCACTTACAACCGATTTTGCAAAGGCCCGCCCCTGCAGCGGGCTTTTTCATAGTGGTGTCAAATCCTGCCCAATCGTCTATCTTCCGGCCGCCATATCTCTTTTTCTTCCCGCATGAGCGAAAAACAAGGCCATTTTCAACGGGCCATCGGGCTGTTTGATGCCATTATGATTGTGACCGGCAGCATGATTGGCTCCGGTATTTTTATTGTCTCTGCCGACATTGCCCGGCAGGTAGGCTCCAGCGGCTGGCTGCTGGTGGTGTGGCTGCTGACGGGCGTAATTACATTGGCCGGGGCCGTGAGCTATGGGGAACTGGCCTCCATGTTTCCCAAGGTGGGCGGGCAGTACGTCTACCTGCGCGAGGCATACAGCAAGCTGGTGGCATTTCTGTACGGCTGGTCGCTGTTTCTGGTCATTCAGACCGGGGTAATCGCGGCCGTGGCGGTAGCCTTCGCCAAGTTTACCGGCGTGCTGCTGCCGTGGTTCAGCGTCAAGAATGTGCTGTTCAGCGCCGGCCCGATGACTTTGCCACTGGTTGGCGAGTACACTTTTGAGTTCAGCAGCGTGCAGTTGCTGGCCATTATCCTCATCGTGGCCATCACGGCCATCAACGCCCGCGGGGTGCGGGCCGGTAAGCTGATTCAGAACGTGCTCGGTAGCACCAAACTGGTGGCCTTGGCCCTGCTGATCATTGGCGGACTTACTCTTGGGCTGAATGCTGAAGCTATTCAGGCCAATTTCCAGGACATGTGGAGCACCGTGCGCTACCCGGCCCCGGGGGCTACTGGCTCGCCGCTGCCTTTGAGCGCCGTGGGTTTGCTGCTGGGCGTGGGCATGGCCATGACGGGCTCCTTGTTCTCCTCGGACTCGTGGAACAACATCGGCTTTGCGGGCGAGGAAATCGTGAATCCGGAGCGGACACTGGTGCGCAGCATGGCCATCGGCACGGCCATTGTCACGGCCCTCTATATTCTCTCCAACGTGGTGTACCTGCTGGTGCTACCGCTCCAAGGCTCTCCCGATGCCACCACAATTGCCGGCCGCGGCATCATGTACGCCACTGACGACCGTGTGGCCACCGCCGTGGCCGAGCACGTGCTTGGGCCAGCTGGTGCCATTGTGCTGGCAGTGCTCATTATGCTCAGCACCTTCGGAGCCAACAACGGCATCATCCTTTCCGGTGCCCGTGCTTACTATGCCATGGCCAAGGACGGCCTGTTCTTCCCCGGCCTCGCCCGGCTCAATGCCGCTGGCGTACCTAGCCGGGCACTATGGGCGCAGTGCTTGTGGGCCTCTCTGCTGTGCCTGAGTGGCTCTTACGGCCAGTTGCTCAACTACGTGATGTTCTCGGTAATTCTATTCTACGTCATCACCATCATCGGCATTTTCGTGCTGCGCCGCACCCGGCCCAATGCCCCGCGCCCTTACCGCGCCTGGGGTTACCCGGTGTTGCCGGCCATCTACATCCTGCTGGCCTCCATGTTCTGCCTTATCCTGCTGGTAGCCCCCGATACTCGTGAGTTTTCTTGGCGTGGGCTAGTACTGGTAGCCTTGGGCTTGCCAGTGTACTTTTTCTTCGGCAACCGCTTCTCTTCTTCCGACAACGCACCAAAAGCCTAGGTCAGCGCCTTCATCCCAAAGCAACAAGGCCGCTTCCAGTGAGGAAGCGGCCTTGTTGCTTTGGGATGAAGGCGAAAAGCACTTCGAGCTGCACCCCAGGTTCTTAATGGCTCCGTTACCGGCGGCGGCGGTTACGGCCGTTTTCGCTCGGGATGAGGGTTACATTTAGGGATTGGCCCGAACGGCTGCGCATTTCCTGGTCTTCGTAGCCGCCGTAGCCATACACCAAAGTGTTGTCGCCGGTGGGCGCTTCTACGGTGTAATGACCGTTCTGATCGGTGCTGGCAAACTTGCGAGTGCCTTTCACAAACACGGTGGCACCGGCCAGGGGGCGGCCGTTTTCATCGAGCACACGGCCGCTGATGTTTATGCTGCGCGGTGCTTCCTCTACTGCTGCTACCGGCTCGGGAGCCGCGGCGGTCTGCACCTCGGGCTCAGGCGACTGGGTTTCGCTGTTGCCGCTATTACTGCTGCTCTGGGCCGCGTCCGTTGCGGCTACAGACTTAGTAGTCGCAGTGGTTTTTGTAGCAGTTTTGGACTCAGCGCTGGCTTTGGCTTCCTTTTCCGGCTCAGCGGTTTGCTCTGCTTCAGCGGGGGCTTCGGTCACTTCGCGGGTGCCCACTACGCTGGCCCCCGCCAGCTCAAAGGTTGGCATCTGACCATTGGCAATTCGCTCACGGTTTTCGGCTGGCACAAACGCAACAGCCGCCCCGATCAGCAGCACCACAGCCCCGGCAATTAAGCCAAGCTTGCGGTTGCCTGACTCTAGGGAAGCCTCATCGGTGTTTAGTTGCTCGTCGGTGTGAGTAGGTTCGTAATCAACTTTCATAGGCGTGCTTTTGACAGTGGGAAATCGGGAGGAGAGGAATGAAGAGCAGCTGACCGACGTGTAATTTTCGCTTTCGGACCAGCTTAGTCTTCGGTTCGTCCCTAAAATTATTGAGGAATCTTATCGTATTGCAACAGTCCATAATAATTTCCTAATAATAAAAGAAGCCCCGCTACCAAGGCGGCAGCGGGGCGGTTTGGCCAAGCACTGGTGCTTGCTTAATCCTGAGCGGGGTTGCTGGGGCCGCTCGGCGCCTTGTCGCCAAACTGCTGCTCCCGGGTGCGCAGGTTGGCTTCGTGGTCGAGTTCGTAAGTGCCTTCCACCTCGTGGCCGGGGCCCTGCTGTTTGCCGGGGTCCGATTCGTGGTCGTTGCCACCTTGGGGGGTGATGTCGTTGCCGGTAATACGCAGATTTTCGAGCTGATCTTTCTGACCGGTGCGCTGGCTGTAGCCATGCGCACCGGCGCTGCGATAAGCCGTGGGGTCTTTGTCGACGTCGGTATTGTTGTTGACGATTTGCTCAAAGTCGCGCTCCTGCTCCTGTTGCTCATCGCGCTTGGGGCCGGTTTTCTGCCGCTTGATGCGTTCGTTTTCGTCGCCTTCAGTACCTTCTACATTGAGATTAAATGGATTAGCCATGATGTTCGGGTGTTTATTTGCATTTTCTCCTACGCACCCAGTACCGCTAGCGTTCGGCCCAGCTCGCTAAAACTGCCTCTCCGGGTGACCTGCCGCTGGGCAAAAGCACGGGCAGGCAATCCAAACTATAGTTGTATCCAGTAGGTTTGTGACCGAAGCGGCCGTGCCCGACACCCAACCGCCTCCTTACTCTCTCAGATTCACATTCCCGATCCGGCCGTTACAGAGCGGCCAGATGCTCACAGGTTCATTGTCTGCTGATTCTCATTCCATGCACCTGGTCATTATCGGCAACGGCATAGCAGGCGTAACCTGCGCCCAGACGGTGCGCCGCCTGCGGCCGGATGCCCGCATCACCATCGTATCCAAGGAAACGGAGTTTCACTTCTCCCGCCCGGCGCTGATGTACTTGTACATGGGCCATTTGCGCCTGCCCGATGTAAAGCCCTACGAGGACTGGTACTGGCGCGAAAACCGCATCGAGTTGGTACACGACCGCGCTGTGGTCATTGACTACGAGGGGAAGCGAGTGCACCTCGCACGCCAAGCCCCCCTCTCCTACGACGCGCTGCTCCTGGCAACTGGCTCCAGCACCAAGTATTTCGACTGGCCCGGCCAGGACTTGGTGGGGGTACAAGGCCTCGTCACGATGACCGACCTGGAGCGCATGACGGAAGTAACGCAGGATGCCCGGCAGGCCGTGGTGGTAGGCGGTGGGCTTATTGGGGTGGAAATGGCCGAGATGCTACTCACGCGCAACATCGAGGTGACCCTGCTGGTGCGCGACAGCCACTACTGGGGTTCGGTGCTGCCAGCGGAAGAGGCCGCCATGGTGGACGCTCAGTTGCGGCAGCACGGCGTGCAGGTGCGCTACGGCACCGAGCTAGCCCAGGTAGTGAGTGACAGCAGCGGCCGCGTGGATTCGGTCATTACCTCGGATCAGCAGGAAATTCCCTGCCAGTGGCTGGGCATTGCAACGGGCGTCACGCCTAACATTGACTTGGTGAGTGGAACCGCCGTCGAAACCGACCGCGGCATTCTCGTCGATGATTACCTGCAGACCTCGGTGCCGGGTGTGTATGCCGCCGGCGACTGTGCCCAACGCCGCCAGCCACTGCCTGGCGAAGCGGCCATCGAGCCGCTGTGGTATACCGGGCGCATGCAAGGCGAAACGGTAGCCCACACTATTTGCGGCCAACCTACGCCCTACCGCCGCGGGCCGTGGTTTAACTCAGCCAAATTCTTTGACCTCGAATACCAGACCTACGGCCAGGTACCGGCCCGGCCCGTGGCAGGCGAAACCAGCTTCTGGTGGGCCCACCCCAAAGGCGGCTGCGGCCTGCGCCTGCACTACCGCGCCGATGCCGGCGCAGCCCTGCTCGGCATCAACGCCATGGGCCTGCGCCTGCGCCACGACGTATGCGACCGGTGGCTGCGCACGGGCGCTTCCATTGAGCACGTGCTCCAACACCTGGGGGAAGCTAACTTCGACCCGGAATTTTTCACCGAGCATGAGCCCGCCATCGTGGCGGCTTTCAATGAGCAGCACCCGGAGCGGCCGCCGCTTACGCTGCGCCGCCGCAAAGGCCTGCTCGCCCGCCTGCTTTCCGTATAATCATTCATGGCCGATAAACCCGACTACCGCAAGCTCTACCACCCCGGCACCTTCAACGCTTGGCAGTACATCGCCTTCACGGGCGTGATTATGAGCGTGGCGGCTCACCTCGTGCTCATTCTGCTTGATCAGCCGCGTCCCGAGGGCTTCCACTGGCTGTACGTTTCGTGGGTGGTGCTTTTTGTGCTGGGTACGCTGAGCAACCTGTACGGTAAGCCCGACGACCATCATCACCACCACTAAGGGCGCGCCACTGTCTTGACAACCCAAGCACACTCGGAGCCGGCAGGTCAAAAACATTGAGCGGCACCGGACCGATTACTGAATTTCTTGGTTAAGAATCTGCTAGTTCTTTTCGCCGTTGTGCTGGCTAGCTGGCAGCACGACGGTTGAGCCTTTTACGCTTCAGCATCCAGAAGCAGGCTTTTAGCCTTTCGTCAATATGAGTTTTTTCACTGCTTACTCTGATCAACCGCTGGCCGAGCCGGTACCTGAGCCCTCCGCCGCCGAGCGGCTGTGGCTGCTGCCCGTGTCCTTGGGCCTGCTGGCGCTGGCTGTCACGCTGGTAGCGCCGACCTCGCTGCAGGCACAGGCTTTCTGGCTGGGCGTTGCGCTGCTGAGCACGGGCACCGTGGGCTGGAGCTGGTATAAGTTTGGCCAAGGCCCGGCCGGCGTGCGGCACAACTACCTCTGGAAGCGCGACAGCACGTCCCGGGGCATGGTGGCGTGGATAGCCGGCATTGTGCTGACGGGCTTTTACGTGGTGCTGTACTGGTGGCCCGAATTTCTTGAAAACCTCATCCGGCCGCTTGACAGCCTAAGCCAGGCCCTACGCCAAAGGCCGGCTGATCAATGGTTTCTCTACGGTACTTTCTACACGCTGGCGGTACTGCTGATGGGCTTTCGGGCGCTGCTCAAGTACCGGCATTCCGGCTACCAGCGCATTCGCACGCTGTCGGTAATGTTCTTTCAACTCGTGCTGGCCTGGCTGATTCCGGGCCTGCTGCTGGCCCTGCAAAAGCCGGAGTTCTACTTCAGCTACTTCTGGCCGCTGAAGTACGATTACCTTTTTCCGGGCACCATCAGCTACCTAAAAAACGACGGTCAGGCCCTGGGCACCTTTCTCGTATTCTGGAGCGTGGTCATGTCGTTTGTAGCCACGCCGGTGCTCACGTACTTCTTCGGCAAACGCTGGTACTGCTCGTGGGTGTGCGGCTGCGGCGGCCTCGCCGAAACCGCCGGCGACCCGTACCGCCACCTCGCCGACAAGCGCCGCGAAGCCTGGCGCTACGAGGTTAGCATCGTGTACACCGTTCTGGGCTTCGTGATAGTGGTAACGGCGCTGCTATGGCTGAATACTTACCTGGGCGGCGCGCTGCTGGGGCGCCTGTCCGATGAGTTTTCGCGCACCTACGGCTTTGTCATCGGGGCTATTTTTTCCGGCGTGGTGGGCGTAGGCTTCTACCCCATCCTCGGCAACCGCGTGTGGTGCCGCTACGGCTGTCCCATGGCCGCCTACCTGGGCCTGCTGCAAAAGCACTTTTCCCGTTTCCGCATCACCACCAACGGCGGGCAGTGCATCTCGTGCGGCAACTGCTCCAACGTATGCGAAATGGGCATCGACGTGAAGCAGTACGCCCTGCGCGGTGAGCCCATCATTCGGGCGGCCTGCGTGGGCTGCGGCATGTGCGCCACTGCCTGCCCCCGCGGCGTGCTGAACCTGGAAAATGGCCCGCGCGAAGGGCGGTATCAGGGTAGTCAGCTGATCAGGGCGGAGAGCCTGCGGATTTTAAGCTGATACGATGACTTTAGATGAATTGTGCCTGCTCGAAAGGCACTTACAAACCTTGACTACTTGTGTGAGAGGTGAAATGGGATGGATGAGTGAGGAATTAGAGCGTCGAGGAGTATTTGATCAATATCAAGCTGTTCATCGTGCTTACACTGCACTGGCAGCTAACCAATCAAATCAGGAAGCGCTTAAGCGAGCCTTATTTATTCAATGGTATT
The DNA here is from genome assembly GCF_058932745.1 of Hymenobacter sp. FMD4. Taxonomy (NCBI): domain Bacteria; kingdom Pseudomonadati; phylum Bacteroidota; class Cytophagia; order Cytophagales; family Hymenobacteraceae; genus Hymenobacter; species Hymenobacter sp. FMD4. The sequence goes on along the minus strand of NZ_JBZYWH010000003.1, from coordinate 278,660 downwards.
ATATGGCAGAGCCTTCTTGCTTTAGCGGCATAGGCCTGCTCGATTCCGAAGCAGAATTACTCGTGCTTACCCTTCTTGATGAGTTGTTGCTAACTGAAGCAGCCGATGCAGAATTGATTAACATGCTACACTATTACGCATATTGGGACTATACTTTTAACCGACCTGCATTTCAACACCTGGTAGCTTTACAGGCGTTCGTTCAACATCATGCTGCCGCTAATGTCAGCCCGAGTGTTCCACCCATACGCATCAATGATATGCCCACACGCGGACAAATGGGCACTTACTGGCTAAGTTGGGGTGGCGGCGAACTGCTTGCAAAATGAGTTTTCAAACCTGTGTCTGCCATCACTAAGCACCACTAGCTGCGCGACTGGAATCAGTTGCCACAACCTTAACGGCGCTGGCCGTTTCTACCTTAAAAACGCCAGCAGCGCCGTGTGAAACTGCTCTGGCGCCTCAAGGTGCGGGATGTGCCCCACCTTTTCCAGTGGCACCAACTTGCTGCCCTTGATAGCAGCGGCGGTGCGCTTACCGAGCGCCGGGTACTGCCCCATCGTGGCTAACACTTTCGGGTCTTTCACCAAGCCTTTGCCCACCACGGTACGGTCCTGCTGACCGATTACGATGAGCGTGGGCGCCCGCACGCGGTCTAGTTCATACACCACTGGCTGCTGATAGATCATGTCGTAGGTGAGGGCGCTGGCCAGGGCTACTTTAGGAAAATCGGGGTGGCGCGTCTGGGCCGCCAGCGGCAGCAGCCACTGGTCGTGGGCTTTGGGGTAGCCGTTGGGGTAATAGGTCGCGTGGTATTTGCGGATGCTTTCTTCCGTGGCCTTTAGCTCAGTGGCAGTGGCTTGGTCCACACTCTGAAAGGGCACACCGCGGCGGTAGTCTTCGAGGCCGATGGGGTTTTCGAGCACCAGCCGCTCGGTGGCGTCGGGAAAATCGATGGCGAAGCGGGTAGCCAGCATGCCGCCCATGCTATGGCCTATGACTACGGCCCGCTGCACACCCAGCGTATCGAGCAGGCGCTTGGTGTTGCGCGCCAGCTGATGAAATGAGTAATGAATGTTGGGCTTATCCGACTTACCAAAACCAACCTGGTCCGGGACGAGCACCCGAAACCCGGCTTTCGAGAGGGCCTCCACCGTGCCCCGCCAATAGGCCCCGAAGAAATTCTTGCCGTGCATCAGCACCGCCGTACGGCCGTTGGGCGCTGCGGCCGCGGGCACGTCCATGTAGGCCATGCGTACGGCCTGGCCTTCGAGGCGCAGCGGCAGGTACTTTACCGGAAACGGGTACTCGTAGCCATCGAGTGTGGCATTGAGCGTAGTAGGTACGGAAGGCGTGGTTTGCGCCGATGCAATGCAGGCAACGCAGCACAACCACCAAATCAACAAGCACGAACGAAGCATAGTTAACAGGCTGGGTGTGGCCTGCATTACGCACTGGCTCGGGAAAAGTCGAACCTTGTGCCCCTTGGCGCAGCTACTCCCCGTCTCTTAATCCTTCTGATACACGCCGAAGAGCAGGTCGCTTGGCTCGCGTTCCAAAAATTGGTCCTCAGCCGCAAACAGCTCCCGGAGCAGGCTTTGGGTGACGGCATCTTCGGCGAGAAAGTGATGGGCGATGTCCTTGAGCACCAGCGTGAGCAGGTTGCCGCCGATGGCTTTTTCCTCCAGCACCCGAAAGTGCCGGCGCACGGCGGGCAGAATCTGCTCGCTTTCCACGGCCTCCGATGGATCGGTGATGACCATGCGCAGCCAGCCAGGGCCGCTTACCTGGGTTTTGATGCGCTTGGAAAGGAACCGCTGCCGGTAGCGCACGGGCACCACGGTCCGAAGCAAAGCATTGGCCTCGCGCAGCTGAGCGGCCGTCCACTGCAGGCGGTTGGGCCCCACGTAATCATTCAAAATCAGCAGGCCGCCGGGGCGCAGGGCCCGGTGCACGCGGGCTACCACTTCGGGTACGTTGCGGAAGTGGTGCAGGGCAGCGTGAAAAAACACGATGTCGTAAGCGGCCTCAGGCCAGGGCATGGCGTTGACGTCGCGCACCTCGAAGCGCATATTGTGCAAGCCTTCCTGCCGGGCATTGGCTTCGGCCTGGCGCAGCAGCCCCGGGGTGATATCAACGCATTCTACCAGCCCAAATTGGGGGTGCCGGGCAAAGGCCATTTCGTGGCTGCAAATGCCGCTGCCGAGCGACAACAAGTGTAGCCCGCTCCGCTCCTTCAGGTACTTTTCGACCACGTACGGCTCATAAGCCAGCGTAGCCTGCCCGGTAATCTTTTCGTTCCAGCGGGCCCGCACGGCCGGTATAATCCACCAGTTGGCCGCCTGCAGATGCACATCATCGAAAGTACTCTGGGTGCGCGCCAGGGCATTGGTCGTAAACTTCGACAGAATGTAGGCGCTGCCCCGTTGGTTGATTTTGGCGAGGGTTTCGCTGAGGTCGTCGCGGGTAATCAGGCGCATGGGGCGGGAGCTTGGCAGGCAAAGATACGCGACCCGACAACGCGCCGGGTGCTGCCACTAAGCTGACCACACCCGACGCATGGAAGCCAATAGCCCTAGCTAGGCCGCGTTTGCTGTTTAAGCAGCAGTTCAATAGTGCGCGTCTCCTCGTCGCTCCACACCACACTGCGCACGTCATCGATCTGCAGAACCGAGTGGCCGTCTGGCTCGCCGAAGGCTGTGTAAGCTTCTAGCAGCAGCTCGTCTTCGGTCATGCGGGTAATGTAGCCGTAAGGGTCATTTTCGGAAGTCGTGAGCAGCTGCACCAGCTGGCGCACCTCCATGGCGCGCTGCAGCAAGGCGGGCACCGTGAGGTACTGCTGCTCCACGCCATCGGGAGCAGCGGCCAATCCGAAAATGGCTTCGGGGTTGTGCTCCTTGAACTCAATCAGGCGCACGTACCGGTCGTCAAAATGCACCTGCGACACCTCGCCCATGCTGATGCTCCGCACGCTGCTGAGCATGCCTTGGCGCGTGATGCTGCGCAGCATCAACAGCTCCGGGTTGAAACTGAGCACGTAGCCCAGGAAAGTCCCACCGGCAGTTTGGAGGGATACTACGCGCCGGGTACGCTGGGCGCGTTGCAGCATGTCAATCAGTAAAGCTCCCATAAATGCTCCGCAGCGGCAATCGGCCAGCTGATCGGACGGCTATAATAAGCCGAAAAGCTGAACCGGCAGCAACCGGACAGTATTAATCGATTTCCAGATGTCGCTGCAGCGTACGCTCGATTTCATCGAGTCGGCGGTCGACGGTCTGCATCAATTCTTCATTGAAAAAAGCGGCTCCGCTGGTGCGGGCGGTGAGGTAGCGCGCCAGCGTAGAGCTTTCGAGTAGGGCGGTTTGCAAGCTGTGCTGCGCATCGGCCCACCGTTCGGGCTTGCCGGCCTCTAGCAGCCGGCCCCGCAGCTCGATGGTCAGGCTCACCAGTTGGGCCAGCCGCATGAGCAGTTCGCCCTCGGCGGGCGTAAACTCGCGGGCCTCGAACCCAATCACGCACAAGGTGCCAATAGGATGACCATCAGGCATACGCAGCGCAGAGCCGGCGTAGCAGCGCAGCCCAGCCGACTCGGCCACGGCTGGATTTACCAGGTTGCACCGCTCCTTTTGCAGGTCGGGAAAGGTAATGGTGGCTTCCTCTAGCACAGCCGCCGAGCATAGGCTATCCGTCCGCAACACGCGCTCTGGCAACCCTTCCATTCCGCTGTTGGCTTTAAAAAACACCTGCTCCTCGTCTACCAACGAAATCAGCGAGACTGGCAGGTTGAACAGCTGGGCCGTGAGGGCTACAAAGTCATCAAATATTTTTTCTGGGGTGGTGTTCAGAATCTGATACTGGTAAAGGGTGCGCAAACGCGCCAGCTCGTTATCCGGAATCAGTGAATGCGGTTGCTTGTAAGCCATGCTACTTAGAAAGAATTCAACTCCACGGTGGCCTTACTGGCCATTCTACCCTACCTGCAGTTCCTGCAGTACGCGCTTGGCCTCGGCTACGTGGTCGGTGGCGCGGCTCATGGAATTGAAGATGTACTGAATTTTGCCCTGCGCATCGATTACGTATGTAACCCGGCCGGGCAGCAAGCCGAGAAAGCCCCGGGGCACTTCGTAGAGCTTGCGCACCTTGCCCCCTTCGTCAGCCAAGAGCGGAAACGGCAGGCGGTGCTTCTGGGTGAATTTCTGGTGCGACGACTCGGAGTCCGAACTGATACCCACTACCTCGGCTCCAAGCTCCTGAAAGTCCTCGTACTGGTCCCGGAAAGAGCAGGCTTGTGCGGTGCAGCCGGGCGTGTCGTCTTTCGGGTAGAAGTACAGCACTACGGCCTTTCCGCGTTGCTCACTCAGCCGAAAGGTTTCGCCGGAAGTGGTGGTAAGGTTAAAATCGGGAGCTACGTCGCCAACCTGCAGCATGGAGAAAAAGGGTAAATTGAAATGGGTAGAAGGTATACGTACGCAAACCTGGCTTCCGCGGGTAAAACCATGGGGAGTAGTTGACGCGTATGTTCACCACGGTACAAACTTAGACCCGCGTCAGTTTGCTGCTAAGCCTACTTTATGGTCCCCTTTTCCGGCTAGTGCCTATGGCCCGACTCGTACTCCGCCCTTACTTTCCGCTTTTGCTGGCAGTGCTGGAAGCTGCCGCCGTGGGTTACGTGCTACGGGCGTTGTCGCGCTTTGTGGGCCTGAACATGCTGCTACCGCCCTGGATGGGCGAAGCCATTCACCAAACCGTACTGTTGACCGCCTTCTTGGCGGCCCTGCTGTTTGAGCAGCCCCGCCCCTCGCGCCGCATGGCCCTGCTTGCCGCAGGCGTACCAGCCCTGGTAACGGGCTACGATATCTACATGGCCCTTACCCACGGGTGGGGTTGGCTGCTGAGCGCTGCCACGGCCGCCATATTTGGCTACTGCCTGTATTTGGTGATGGATGAAGAGGCTGAAATTCACGCCAGCAACCGCTCCGGCCGCTGGCACCGCCGCGTTGTGCAACGCCGCAGCACGCGCAGCTTATAGCCCAAGCTGCTAGCTTCGCTTACAAATCAGCACTTTTGCGCTCTGTTACGCGCCTACATGTCTTCTGCCCCTCCCGCTTCGCTTCCTTTCATCGACGTCATCATACCGGCTCACAACGAAGTCCGCAGCATCGGGCGGGTGCTGGCCGAAATTCCGCGGGAATGGGTGCGCGAAATCATTGTGGTTGATAACGCTTCTACTGACGACACAGCAGCTGCCGCCCGTGCCGGCGGGGCCACTGTGCTGCGCGAAGACCGACCGGGCTACGGCTACGCCTGCTTGCGCGGCATGGCCCACTGCTACGCCCGCCCCGCGGCCGAGCAGCCAGCCATCATCGTGTTTGTGGATGGCGACTACTCCGATTATCCTGAGCAATTGCCTGAGCTGGTGCAACCCATCCTGACCGATGGCGTGGATATGGTCATCGGCTCCCGGGCCCTGGGCCAACGCGAGCCGGGCTCCATGCTGCCCCAGCAGATCTTCGGCAACTGGCTGGCTACTACCCTACTCCACCGCCTTTACGGCGCCCGATTCACCGACCTAGGCCCGTTTCGCGCCATCCGGGCCGACGCCCTGCAACGCTTGCAGATGCAAGACAAGACCTATGGCTGGACGGTGGAGATGCAGCTCAAAGCCGCCCGGCAGGGCCTGCGCAGCACGGAAGTGCCCGTGCGCTACCGCCGCCGCATTGGCGTTTCGAAGGTATCGGGCACCGTGAAGGGGACGCTGGGCGCCGGGTATAAGATTCTTTGGACTATTTTCCGGTATGCCCGCCGCTAAGGCCACCGCACGCACCACATGAAAGGGCTGGAAATCGTCTTGCTGACTTTTTACGGGCTGTGCCTGCTGTTCATTTTGTGCTTCAGCATCACGCAGTGGCAACTTACGCGCCTGGCGCACCGCAGCCGCCGCACCAGGCCTGAACCAGTGCCACCGTTGCCTGCGGAGTGGCCGCGCGTGACGGTGCAGCTGCCCGTGTACAACGAATACAACGTGGTGGAGCGCATCATCGACGCCGCCGCCGCGCTCGACTACCCCACCGACCGCCTGCAGATTCAGCTGCTCGACGACTCCACCGACGAAAGCGTGGCGCTGGCTGCTGCGCGGGTGGCCTACCACCGGGCCCGCGGCCTGTGCATCGAACACGTACGCCGCCCCGACCGCCAAGGCTTCAAGGCGGGGGCACTGGCTTACGGGCTGGAGTCGGCAACCGGTGAGTTGGTGGCCATTTTTGATTCGGATTTCGTGCCCGAGCCGGACTTTCTGCGCCGCACGGTCCCCTACTTCCAGGAAGCGCAGCTGGGCGTAGTCCAGACGCGTTGGGGCCACTTAAACGAAGAATACTCCCTGCTGACTGAGCTGCAGGCTTTCGGGCTAAACGCTCATTTTTTGATCGAGCAAGTGGGCCGCAACGCTGGGCACCATTTCATCAACTTCAACGGCACGGGCGGCGTGTGGCGGCGCAGCTGCATTGAGCAGGCCGGCGGCTGGCAGTCCGATACCCTTACCGAGGACCTAGACCTAAGCTACCGCGCCCAACTCGGCGGCTGGCGTTTCCGCTACCTGCCGCTGGTGGTAGCCCCGGCCGAGTTGCCCGCCGCCATGGATGCGCTTCGCTCCCAGCAATACCGCTGGAACAAAGGCGCGGCTGAAACGGCCCGAAAGCACCTCGGCCGCGTGTGGCAGGATGCCCGGCTAAGCCTTGGCACCAAGCTGCATGCCACTTTTCACTTGCTCAATAGCAGCGTGTTTGTGGCTGTGCTGCTGATGGGCCTGCTCAGTGTGCCGCTGCTGGTGGTGCGGGCGCACCGGCCGGAGTTCAACTGGATTTTCCGCCTGGCAGGCGTGTCGCTGCTGAGCTTGCTGCCGTTGGTAACGTACTACCACACGGCTTGGCGCTGGAACGGAGGCCGAGGCACCGGTCTGCGCTTTGCCCCGAAATTCCTGCTCTTTTTATCGATGTCGATGGGCTTGTCGCTGCACAATGCCTGGGCAGTGCTTACAGGGCTAGCTGGCCAGTTAACCCCGTTTGTGCGCACGCCCAAGGCCGGGCTCATCAAGCGCAGCAGCACGGCACGCCGGCGCTACCGCACAGGCTCCATCAACGGGCAAACAGTGCTGGAGGCCCTGCTGGCTGGGTATTTCGCCACTGGTATTGGCTTGGCTTTTCACTACGATAACTACGGCCTGCTACCCTTTCACTTGCTGCTGACGCTAGGCTACGCTGCCATTGTATATTACAGCGTGCAGCACGCCCGCAACGCTTGATGCTGCCGCGACGGACGCTTCTGCTTGCGCTGGCGGCGGTGCTGCTCACGGCCGCCCACCTCGGTCTGGCCTATGCCACGCCGCGCAATCATACCGCGCAGCTGCTGGTTTTGTTTGCATTAGCCACCGTAGCCTATGTAAGCTTGCTGCGCTGGCAGCTACCGCTACGCTCCGGGCTGTTGCTGGCGCTGGTGCTGCGGCTACTCTGGCTGCCCATCAGCCCGCCTTTTTCCGATGACTTCCACCGCTTCCGCTGGGACGGCATGCTGGTAGCGGCGGGTGAAAGTCCTTACCTGCACCTTCCCGACGAATACACAGTGGCTGGCGGTGCCATAGCTGGCCCTTCGGTCCTCACTCCTGCCCTCTACGCGCGGCTTAATTCCCCTCATTACTACTCGGTCTATCCGCCGGTCTGCCAAGCGGTTTTCGGGGCAGCCGTTCGGCTAATTCCTAATTCGGAACTGGGCCAGGTTATGGTCATGCGCCTCGTGCTGTTATTGGCCGAAGTCGCTAGTGCCGTATTGCTGGTAATGCTCCTGCGTCGCTGGCAATTGCCGGCCGAGCGGGCGCTGTGGTACCTGCTACACCCGCTGGTAGTAGCCGAACTGGTCGGTAATCTGCACTTCGAGGCCTTGGTGATTACCGGTGTGCTGCTGGCACTGTGGCTTCTCACGCAGAAGCGCCTTGTGCTTGCAAGCCTGGCGCTGGCAACAGCCGTTGCTACTAAGCTTACTCCCGTGCTGGTCTTGCCTCTGTTGGTACGGCGGCTGGGCTGGTGGCCTACTGCGCTTTTCGGTACCGTGGTGTTAGTGGCCTTGCTGGTGCTGTTTGCCCCGTTTGCCTCCGCAGAGCTGCTGCACAACATCGGCCGCAGTCTGGATCTGTACTTTCACGCATTCGAGTTTAATGCCAGCGTGTACTACCTCTTGCGCACGGTGGGCTTTTGGCTGACGGGGTACAACGAAATTGCCCGTTTGGGCACCGCCCTAGCCGCTACTTCCGCGGTTGGCATTCTAACGATTGCGGCCCTGGACCGCCGCGCTACCTTGGCTACCGTACCGCGGGCCCTGCTGCTTAGTCTGACGCTCTATTATGCGCTAGCCACCACGGTGCATCCGTGGTATCTCACCACTTTGGTAGCACTGAGTTGCTTTACCGGTTGGCGCTACCCCGCCACCTGGGCGGCCATGGCTACACTGTCGTACGCCGCCTACCGCACCACTGCCTACTGCGAAGACCTACGACTAGTGATGCTGGAGTACTTCGTGGTATTACTAGCTGGGTTGTGGGACTGGCACCAGCAGCGAAAAAAGGCCGAGGTAAGTGCCCAGGTGGCATAGCATGATTAATGCTGCCAATAGGCGTAGCGGCGCACTTCCCGCAGCTGCAGTTTGCGGCCGTCCCAGGTTTGCTGTTGCACCAGCACGTGCGGATATTGCTGGTCAAACCAATACACGTTTTCCTTGCCCCGCTCTAGCCGAACAGTCACGCGCCAGGTCGGGCGTGAGGCTTCGCTAAGGGTAGCGCGGGCCACCCGGAAATCGGCGCGGTACAATACTGGTTCGGCGGCTTTGCTGGTCTGCTGGGTTTCTAGCACGTTGGCTTCAAATAGCGGCTCATCATTGAAGCGAAGACTGCGCAAGGTGTACGGCAAGGCATCTTCGAGCAGAATGTCGCGCTGCACTTCCCGCTGGCCGGCGCCTTGTCCATCCCAGTAAGAATTGTACGTCAGTTGGTATGAGGTACCCTGATCCGTCAGGGCCTTGAAGGTATTGCCGCACCACTCCTGCGAAGACGACGTGAGTTTATGCAGCTGCAAGGGCTGCTCACGCCGGAAGAAAAGCGAGGTGAGGTAATGATACGGGTAGTTATCGGTGGGAATTCGGCCAAACACGTTGACCTTCATAACCGGAAAAAGGTCGTCGCGCTGGTAATCGTCGGTCTTCACATTGAAGGCTTGGTTGAAGTCTTCTTTCACCGTGATAAGCGTCAAATCGAACTGCCGGGGCTTGTTGTACACCACGCGCTCGGCGGCATAAGTGGCTACTTCCGCCAAGCCATCCTCCCAAAGCTTCGCCTGCGCCCAGTTGGGGTCAAAGTGCTTCTGAATATTGCCCAAGGCCGTTTTTGGCGCCGCCTGCTTGCTTTCGGGTTGAGCATTGGAGCAGTTAGCAAGCCAGAAAGGCATGACCAACAAAAACAAGGGGCGTAAAGCAGCAGGACGCAGCATAAGGGAGCAGGCGCGAAGAACGGTTCGGCTCAAAGGTAAGGGCTGGTAGCACCTGGTGTCTGGGCTTGTTGCCAGGCCTGCCAGTCTTCGGCGGTATCCACGTCGCGTAGCATGGGCAGCAGCGCTACCGACAGGCTTTCCCGCTCCGCTGTTTGAAGCGTGTCGCGGAGCACGTCAGCAGTACTCCAAGTAATGCCTTCGAACAGGGCTGGTTGGGGCCGAGTGAGTCCGAGCAGGTAATAGCCGCCGTCGTGTGCAGGGCCCAGTACTACTTCGTGCGTATGTAGCTTTTCAAAGGCCGCCGTCAGCAAATCGGCGTTCAGCCCCGGGCAGTCGGTACCGATAATAACTACGCGCCGGGCGCCAGTGGCAAACGCCGCGGTGAAGGCGTGCGCCATGCGCTGGCCCAGATCGGGAATAGTGGGTTGTACCTGCTGCTGCGTACCGGGCCACAGCGGCAGGGCACCGGCTGGAGGCGCGGCAGCCAGCCACAGCATGCGGAGGCAGGCGAGCGGCTGCACCGCAGCTTGAGTAAGGGCCAGCAGTTGCTTGTAGGCACCAAGGGCAGCAGCATCGCCTAGTTCGGCCGCGAGGCGGGTTTTCACTTTACCCAACTCGGGGTAGCGGGCAAAAATGAGCAGGTGTTCGGCTGCAGCCCCTTCGGTTGGCTTCACTGATATACTTTTTCGCCGCGACGCACCCACGGAGCCCACAGTGCCGAATAAGGATGCACCTGGGCAGTCGGGCCGTGTTCGTTGTAAACGGGGTACGCCTCGTTGACCCACTGAAATATGCCACCGTAGAGGTTGCGCACGTCCTTAAAGCCCAGCTCTTTCAGCTTCTCCCCGATTCGCTCACTGCGGTAACCTACCGAGCAGTACACCACCACTGGTTGATTGCGGGGTAGGTCCCGCACAGTGGCCGCGCTGAAGGCATCATAATCCACGAAGCGGGCACCTTCCAAGTGACTCACGCGGTATTCGGCCGCCGCGCGGGTATCGAGCACGATGAGGCCCGGCTGCTTTTTGCGCAACTCGGCTAGCTCAGCAGGTTGAACCGTGGGCACAGTGCCGCGATAGAGCGTATGGAGCAGGCGCCCGTAGGCAGGCTCTACCTGCGGGGGCACGCTCTGGGCATTGCCGCAGCCCAGCAGCGTCAGCATGCCCGACCACATCAGCAAAAGGTGTTTCATGCGTGATATCAGGCAGTGGCGCCGCCGCAGCTGGAACCAGCGCCGGCCGTGCAGCCGTAGCAGTGCTGATTCAAGACAATGCTGCGGCCGTTGAGCAGCGCGAGGTTAAAATCCCGAATGTGCTGCGGAGCGCGGGCGTCTACGGGCAGCTCCAGCATCTGGTTGAAGTCACAATCGTAGAGGCCGCCGTCCCAGCTTACGGATAGCGTGCTGCGGCACATCACGTTGGCGGCGGCTACGGGGTTGTAGCCTTGCACCAGCTTGTCCATGTAGGCGGCATAGTTGCCGCTTTCCACCAAGTAATCAAGGAACCGGCTAACGGGCAGATTGGTGATGGTGAGCAGGTTGTTGAACTCGATGCCGTGCTCCCGCCGCAGGCGCTGCTTGAAGTCGCGCTCCAGGCCCGTCTGCGAACCGGGCAGAAACGCGCCGGATGGGTTATACACCAAGTCCAGAATCAGCCCACTACCCTCCTGCCCATAGCCCACGGCATTGAGCATCTTGAGTGCCCGCACGCTGCGCTCAAACACCCCTTCGCCCCGCTGCGCATCGGTACGGACGGCCGAAAAGTGCGGCAGCGACGATACCACGCGCACGCCGTGCTGCCGGAAAAATTCGGGCAGGTCGTGGTACTTCTTGTTGGCCACGATGATGGTAAGATTGCAGCGCACAATCAGCTGTCGGCCCAAAGCCGATACCTGCTCCACCAACCAGCGGAAATGCGGGTTCATCTCGGGCGCGCCGCCGGTTAGGTCCACTACCTGCATGTCGGGGGCTTGGCGCAGCGCCTCCAGGCACTGCTCCATGGTTTCCCGAGTCATGATTTCGGTGCGGTCAGGGCCCGCATCTACGTGGCAGTGCTTGCAGGTCTGGTTGCACATCTTGCCGACGTTCAGTTGCAGGGTGCTGATGCTGGTAGGCCGCAACGGCAGCAGGCCCGTTTCGCGCAGCTTGCTGGCAAACGCCGGCCAGGCTTGCCCTGTAGTCTGGGCAGCATTCAGTACGGTAAGCTGGTAGCTGGTATCGGCCAGCGGGTGATGCTGGGCGTGTAAACTTTTCATAAGCCGCTGGTTACAGAGCTGATTAGTCGCTTGTTGTCAGGCAGTGTCAGAATGGGCAACTACTGAACCTGTAACCATAGCACCTACATACTGAGTTCTTTGGCCTTGTTCATCATTTGTACGCCGTGCACCAGCGCGGCACCGCCTTTGATGGCGGCGGCCACGTGCACGGCCTCCATCATCTGGGCCTCATCAGCACCTTTCTGCAAGGAGTCGGTGGTGTAAGCATCAATGCAGTACGGGCACTGCACGGCGTGGGCAACGGCCAAGGCAATGAGGGATTTTTCGCGTTCGGAAAGGGCACCATCCTTAAATACTTCGCCGTAGTAGTCGAAGAACTTGCGGCCCATCTCGGATTGCCACTCAGTGATATTGCCAAATTTGGCAAGGTCCGCGGGGTTGTAATAGGTCTTTTCCATGGTCAGAGGCAACAAACGAATCCGCGGTTGGTTTGGATTGGACGCGGCATTATCCGACAAATAAAAGCGAATAACTTATTCCAAGCGGCGCACCACAATGCGCACATGCTGGCCGTTGTCGAAGTAGCTGGGCTCGATTTCAATTTTATCGACCTCATCAAAATAGGCGGCCAACCCACGCACGATGCCTACCGCCAAAGCGCCCATACGCCGCGCCGACACATACTCTACTACCACCTCATTGTCGTCCACGCGGCGCACGTGCAGCACGGGCGGAGCGTTTTCCTGGTGCTCTTCCCGCACCCGCTTGTGCATAACCCCTTCGGTGTGGAGCAGCATTTCCAGCGTCCGCCATTCGGGCTGCAACAGCTTGCTGTACATGTACATCAGGTCGGGCACCAAGTACTCGCCAAACTTTTCCTGCAGCTCCTCCGCCGGAATGCCCGTCATGCTGGCGGCAGTGCCCACCAGGGCGTACATATGCTGATCGGGGTATACACTTTTATGGTCAAAATCAGTGGCCGACAGGCCGGAAGCTTCCAGTAAATGTACCCAAGTGCTGTGGTCGTATTGTGTCTGAACGTACCGCTTGAGCAGGAGAAAAATCGAACCGTGCATGTAGCAAAAAGGCCCCGGCAAACACGTTGCCAAGGGCCTTAAAGGTACTGCGAATAACGTGCTTGGGTTGCGCGTCTACATCTGGCCCATCACTGTAAGGGCAGCCAGCGTCGGCTCGGGGCGGCCGCCAGCGGGCTCCAGCGTCACGGCAAAGGCCTGCGCATTGATGACGTCTTTCATGCGCTGCAGGCTGTCGCCGGCGGCGGTGTTTTGGGCCAACATGCCGGCATCCACCGGCTTGCCTTTGTCCAGGGCCCAGAGCTGATACTGCTTGCCGCTGGGCGCCGGCGGCAGGTTGTTGACATCCACGTACACGGCGCGGGTAGCCGGATTATAAAGTACCCGGGCGCGGGCACCGGGCGCGGTGGGCGTACCGGTCATGACCACGGTGCGGAACTGCTCGTTGCGCAGAATTCCCAGCTCACCGGTGCGAGCCGCGAGGCGCTTCTCCACGGCCTGCGTGGCTGCGGCGTAGCGGGCCTGCTCGGCCTGCGCAACGGAAAGCTGCGACTCGGCCTGCTGCCAGCGGCTGTAGAACAGCCAGTTGGCCCCGATGCTCAGCAACAGCAGTACGGCTGCGGCAGCCGCCATCCAGCGGTAGCCACCACCCGAAGACGTCTCGGCGGCAGGCAGGCTGCGCACTACGGCCTCGGCAGGCGCCGAGGTTGTGGTTTCGGGCGCGGTGCGGGTATGCTCAGCCACCATGGGGGTAGGCATTACGGGCGTAGCGGGCTGGGCCACTTGGTTCGGCGCGGGGGCTTGGCGGATGGCCTGCTGCCAGCCGCTGAGCACCCGCTCCCGCATGGCTGCGGGGGGCGTCACGGCATGGGCCTCAGCGTAGAGGCCAAGCGCCTGCTGCACGCGGATCAGCTCGGCCCGGATGGCCGGGTACTGCATGGCCAGTTGCTCCACCTCAGTGGCCTCGGCCGGACTGAGTTGTTGCAGGGCATACAGCTCTAGCTGTCCTGATTCGATATACTCTTCAATATTCACTGTTCTTTTATCGAATCAGTTTGGAAAGGACTTTTATGGCGGCGCGGGCGCGGGTTTTCACGGTTCCTAACGGCAGCTGCAATTCGTCAGCTACCTCGCTTTGGGTATAGCCTTCGAAATACAGCATGTCGACGATCTGGCGCTGGTCGGGCGTTAGCTGCCGCGTCAGCTCCTGAATCCCAATGTGCTCGGGACGGAAAGTAGCTATTGCGGGCTGATGCTCGGCCGGACTGTCATCCAGCGACTGTGTGCGAGAACCTACGCGGTACTGGCGCGAGCGGATTTTGTCGATGGCTAAATTTCTGCAAACATTCAGCACCCAGGTAAACAGGCGCCCTTTCGTGGCGTCGTAACTCTGGAAGGAGTGCCAGATCTTAACCATGCTTTCCTGCAGCACGTCTTCGGCTTCTTCCTCCTTGCGCACGATGCGCAGGATGACGCCGTACAGTGCCGCCGAGTATTTGTCGTAGAACTCCGCCATGGCAGATTCGTCCTGTGCCTTAAGCCGGGCTACTAGCTGCTCCTCGGCAATAGGCGGCGACTCGGGTATCAATTGGGTCACGGTGTGGTGTGGAATGCTTCCCGGCGCTGGTTAGCGAAGCGCAGCAGAAGTGGTCAAAAATAGGGACAAAACGGACATTGCGACATTTCCGCTGCCAACCTCTGGCGGTAGGCAGTAGTTATACGTAACATCGCTGCCGAAGCTGCCTGCAAAGCCAGCTCCCCTGACCTCCTTCAAAATTATATTTTTCATGGCCATCGAGTCCTACAACCCATATATCGGAAAAGTGTTGCGCCGCTTTCGGCCGCACACCCCTGCACAGGTTGAACGCATGCTGGCGCAGGCCGAAAAAACCTTTCAGGAGTGGCGTCGCAGCGCTTTTGCCGAACGCGCCACCGTACTGCGGCGCGCTGGTGAGTTGCTGCACGAGCGGCAGGATGAGCTGGCCCGCATCATGGCCCTCGAAATGGGTAAACCTATATCTGACGGCCGCGCCGAAGCCCAGAAGTGCGCCCTCACCTGCGACTTCTACGCAGAGCACGCCCAGCACATGCTGCGCGACGAGGAAATCAAGACCGAAGCTCGGCGCAGCTACATTGCGCACGACCCCATCGGGCCGGTGCTGGCCGTGATGCCCTGGAACTTCCCGCTCTGGCAGGTGGTGCGCTTCGCAGCCCCGGCCCTGATGGCCGGCAACGTGGGCCTGCTCAAGCACGCTTCCAACGTGCCGCAGTGCGCCCTGGCTCTGGAAAAAATCTTTCACGATGCGGGGTTGCCCACGGGCGCTTTCCGGGCGCTGTTAATCGAATCCAAAGCCGTGGAGCCACTCATCGCCGATGACCGGGTGCGGGCCGTGACCCTAACCGGCAGCGAAGGTGCGGGCAGCCAGGTGGGCGCCGCAGCCGGCCGCCACATCAAGAAAACGGTGCTGGAACTAGGCGGCTCCGATGCCTTCGTGGTGCTAGCCGATGCTGACCTGGAGCTAGCCGCCAAAACCGCCGCGCAGGCCCGCATGATCAATGCCGGGCAAAGCTGTATTGCGGCCAAGCGCTTCATCGTGGAGAAAAGCGTTTCGGCGGAATTTGTCGAACGCATGAAAGCGCACCTGCAGGCCTTCCGCGCCGGCGACCCGCTCGAAGAGCAAACCCAGTACGGCCCCCTCGCCCGTCCCGACTTGGCTGATGAGCTAACGCAACAGGTAGACAAATCGGTGCAGGCCGGAGCCAAAGTGGTGCTACAGGGGGGCCAGCCTAAACATGGCTCAGCCCGCTTTGCGCCCGTGATGCTGACCAACGTAAAGCCCGGCATGCCCGCATACGAGGAGGAAACCTTTGGCCCGGTGGCCACCATCCTTGTCGCCCGCGACGAGCAGCAGGCCATCCGCCTCGCCAACGATTCCCGCTACGGCCTGGGCGCCGCCGTGTGGACCCGCGACGAAGAGCGCGGTCAGCAAGTAGCCCGCGAGCTGGAGGCCGGCGCAGTATTCGTAAATGCCTTGGTGAAGTCCTCTCCAGAAATGCCCTTCGGTGGGGTGAAGAAATCGGGCTACGGCCGCGAGTTGTCTCACCTAGGCATCAAAGAGTTTGTCAATCAAAAAACCATTTGGGTTGGCGGCGAGAAGCCGGGTTCAGTAAAGAACAAAGCAGAGTAAGAGGGCTCGATGCGCTTACGTTCCGGCCTTGGCCTCTCGCCCTTCTCATGCGTACCCAAGCAGCCGATATATCACGTACCCGGTTACTTCATGCAGCAGCACGCTCCATTGCTCCAACGCCCCGGCGCTGGGCAGTAGCCAATACGCAGGCGTCGGCTGACGCTTAATAGTAAGGTAGCCAGCTGGAAAGGGCGTTACCTGCAGCCCAGCTTTCTGAAAGCACCCGATGGCTCGCCGCTGATGAAAGGCGGAAGTCACCAGTACCAGGCGCGGCGACTGCACCTGCCGTTCTTGCAGCAGCGCCTGAGTATTCTGAGCGTTTTCGCGGGTATTGCGGCTGCGCTCTTCCAGCCATATATCCTTGGTGGGTACGCCCGCCAGCCGCAGCAGGACTGATAAGTCGCGCGCCTCGCTGCGGGCGCCGGGCTGCTCCAGCACGGCACCCGAGCCACCGCTGATGATGATGCGGCGCACCCGACCAGCGCGGTAAAGCCAAAGCGCGTGGGTAAAACGGTCGGCGCCGCGGTCGAGGTACACGCGGTCGGTGGGGCCCCGGCGGGGGTCGGTGATGCCGGTGAGCAGCACGGCGGCATCGTGGGGTTGTTGGCCCAGCGTGGCAAGCGGCACGGGTGGCAGTTCCCAGCGGCGTAGCAACTCGTTGCTCAGGCCCGGATTGGTAAATACTACGGCCGCAACGACAGCCGCAATCAGCCAGCGGCGGCGCCAAAGGGAGGAACGGGCCAGCAGGGCCGCCACGGGCATCACAACCAGCCAAAGGGCCGGTGCCAACACGAAATCGAGCAGCTTGGACAGGACAAAAAACACCGGCGCAAAGCTAGGCCAAAACCCAGTTGATCGGCTCCTTTTTGCGGACAGGCTAAGAACGCCGGCTGAGGGTTGTGGCCACTAAGCTCAGCGGGACGGTTTCACCAGCTGCACCAAGACCCTTTTCAGGTGCAGTCCACACTCTGGCTAGTGCGCTGCCACCGGCATAAAGTGCCGCAGCCGCTCCAGCTGCGCCCGTACTTCCTCGTCGGTGGTGCGGGTGTCGCATTCCAGAATACGCCCCTGACAGTACGAGACAAAAAACGGCGCCACGCGCTGCTGCATGAGCTTACGAGCGACGGGGTTTTCGTCGCTGTTCAGGCGCAGAAAGTAGATGCTTTCGAAAGAGGGGTCGTCGGCAAAACGAATGAAGTGCGGCGACAGCAGTTCACAAACATCACAATCCTTATCAGAAGTGAATTTGGCAAACACCTTCAGGTGCTCATGCGTGAGCTGACGCAGTCCCTCGTCGTTGGTTTCTAATACAATCATCCGCAATGGGCATTTTATAAATAGTGTGGCAATCGATCCTATACGGATATTAAATAATCTAGATCCTGCTTCCTTGTGGGCTATTCTGTCTGGGCACGACGCCTGTTTCCTGACAAGCTCCCCTTCCCACTTTGTTTTTTGCACGACTGCACAGGCCCATAGACCCTGGCCTCGGTTAACCCTACAGCCTCAGCCAAGCATCGTCATAAGGACGAACGACTTACCAATCCGTGTCAAGGCGAAATCCAGTCAGCGCTGGTCACTTAACCAAGCGGGGCCGCCGAACTAAGTTCGGCGGCCCCGCAAACGTTGCACGGAATCGTTACTGGCGCCAGGCTTCCCATCCTTGGACAGGGAAAGGGAACTTGGGGTGCGGCTCTTACTTCAGCATCATCAGCCGGATGTATTTCACTGGTGCGCTGCCGTAGCTTAGGAACTGTTCGTTGAATGCCTTCAGGTCGAAGTCCTTGCCCTGCTTTTTCTTGAGCTCCTCGCGCAAGTCGTAAATCTCGGTGTAGCCGGTGAAGTAGCTGCTGAGCTGCACCTGGCTGAGGGTGGCGCGGCGCCACTTGTTGGTGGCCTCGGCCTGCTCCTGAAAACCATCGCGCACGAGCATGGCCACGGCATCTTTCTCCGAGATGCCGTCCACGTGTACCATGTGGTCAAGGATGGTGTTCAGCGTCACGCGCATGTTCCATTTGTCCCACATCAGCCAGATTTCATCGGAGCCACCGCCGTAGCCGTTTTCCAGCATCATGCGCTCGGAGTACACAGCCCAGCCCTCAATCATGGCGCCGTTGCCGAGCACCGACTTGATGATACTGGGCGACTGGTTGGCGTACACCAGCTGCGTGTAATGACCGGGAATGGCCTCGTGAATGTTCAGAATCTGCAGCGTATACTGGTTGTACTCGCGCAGGTAGCTTTCGGCCTGCTCGGGCTTCCAGTCGTTGATGGGCTCCACGTTGTAGTACGTATCGGCGCCTTTGTCATAAGGGCCGGGAGCCGACACGGAGGCGCCAGCGCCGCTGCCGCGCATGTACAGCGGCGTTTCGCGCACCACCAGCGGCTTCGAAGGGTCCTGGGTCAGCAGCTTCTTGTCGTTCACAAACTTTACCAGCTCCGGGATTTGCTCACGCACCGAAGTCACAAACCCCTGCGGGCTGGTGTGCACGGCCGATAGCTTGCCGATAACCTGCCGAATGCGGGTAAGTGTGTCGGCGGGCATGGGCTGACCGGCAAAGTACTTGGGCCACAGGCGCGTGGCACGCACGGCCATGTCGCGCAGCAGTTCCTGCTTGTGCCGCAGCGCCTTCTGGTATACCTGATCGGCCGTGTAGGTCGACTGAATGTCGTAGGCGAACTTCTGATCAAAGAGCGGCTTGCCGATGCGGAAGCTGCGCTTGGCCTGGGGCCGCAGCTCCTTATCCAAGAAGCTGATATAGCTACCAATAGCCTGGCGGGTGGTAGTCACGCGTAGGCGCAGCTCCTCTTTTTCCCGCGCCGAGAGGCCCGAGCGGCTGATGGAATCCTCCATGGCCTTACCGAACACTTCCAGCCCGCCGCGGTTTTGCAGGATGGCCAGCTCCAGGTGCTCCTTGGTGGGGTTGCGCAGGTTGGTTTTGGCCGCTTCGTAATAATCGGGCGAGCGGCGAATTTTAAAGGAAATGCTGCGCAGACGGCGGTCGAGCGGCTGGTAGCGGCCGTTCAGGATTTCGGCCACCTGATCCGATATGTTATACTGCGCCGGGTTCCACTCCCAGTTGCGCAGGGTATCGGCGTACCAGCGCGAGGCCCGCAGCCGGTTCAGCATCAGCTGGTAGTCGGTGCGGTTGTTGGCCGAGAGCTTGTCGAGCTGCGCGATGTCGCGCATTTCCTTTTCCCAACGGGCATAGGCCTTGGTTTCGGCCTGGCGCCGCCCGGCCGTGGGCACCACTAGCAGCGAATCGTAGCGATGAAAGCCCACCGACGACGACCACTCGGGATTGTAGTACCACAAAGAATCGATGAAACGCTCCTTGTAGCGGTCGAAGCCTACGTCGGCGGCGGAGACGGTGCTATTGTCCTTATCGGTGTTGCGCTGGCAGCTGCTGACGGCAATGGTGCCGGCTGCAGCCAGGCCCAGCAGGGCCAGGGAGTAGCGGTTGGTCATGTGGTGGATTGAGGGGAAATGCAGGCAGCAAGGTAGGACACAGAAACGCCTGGTTGGCTGCATGGGTGAGAATGGGCAAGCCGACGGATTATAGCTTGTGCATATGGGCAAGTGACGTAAGGCTGGCGCCTCAATGGCCGACGCTGGCGCCGCGGCCCACCGCCGGCAAAGGCTGTTGCGCTTGGAGCGTGCTTGCCATCGGGCCACAGCGCGGTGCAGTCTGCGCCGTAAATCCCGTTTGCTTCCTGCGGTGAGCAGCCCCGCTCCTACTCCATTTAGTTTACTCTTCCGGCCGGTCCACGTCGGTCAGCTCGCCGGTGTTTTTCATCGTCAGCAAGTCCAGATGCGTGAGTGTAAACACTTCCTTGCTGTAGCGGTCGGGAAAGTTGAGCTTGGGCAGCGGATGGTTGTTATCTACGGAGTACTCATTGGCCACCAAATCCACGGTGTTCCCCTGGGCCTTGACCACTTTCAGCAGGGTATAGCGGTTGGCGGAGTCGTTTTCGCGAATGGTGTAAATGTCGCCGGCCTGCGGGGCGGCGAGGTAGGCCGCGTTGTCGCGCTCATCCATGGAGCTGGCCAGGGTGGCGCCCATCACGCCCAGCACCAGCAGCGCCGCTCCCGACCAGTGCCACCACGGTGTGCGGGTGTGTTTCTTCACGATTTGCAGTGCCTGTTTCAGCTCCGGTGCTTCGGCGGGCACCTCATCGAGCTTCCACCAGTTCTGGCAGTGTCGGCACTCGGCTGCCACGGGCTTGGTGTAGGGCACCAGCGGAATCCAATAAACGTGGGCGTAGCGGCTGAATACGCTGAAGTGCATGTGCTCCGCATTGGTGCAGGCCGGGCAGGCCACGCCAGGCACAGGCTCAGTGCGCACGAGCGAGCCATTGGTACCGTAAATAATCATCGGTAGGGTAAAAGTGTTATCAAACGCGTCCGGAAAATGGCTTACAAGGTAACGCCAAACGGCGCATCCTGAAGCAGTTCTTTAGCTCCATGTGCATGGTAGTGCGCTTCAGCGAACAACGGCCTTTACCCGCCGACGGCAGCAGCGACCCAGCCCCTCACTGCCCCTTCACCGGCCTTCCCTATCGGCACCAGCAACGAGGCACAGCGGCTACTGCCAGCCGCCGTTCCCCTTCGCTCCCGGGTCAGTAGCCGCAAGAACTACCCGGCAAACCCGCCCTTCCGCCTTTTCACCAGCGGCCATTTCTCCTATCTTCCCGACCGCAAATCTCTACCTCAGCATTACCCTCTTGACTTATCCCGAATTCGAGGCCCGCTGGCGCCCGGCTGGCGGGGCCGAACGCGCCAACTACGGCCTGTTCCTCCAAGACCTCTGTGACCTATTGGGCGTCCCGCGGCCCGACCCCACCACCGACAATCCGCAGCAAGACCAGTACGTGCTCGAGCGCGCCGTGCAGTTCCGCTCCGACGGCGAGAAGCGCAGCACCGGCCGCATCGACCTCTACAAGCGCGGCTGCTTTATCCTCGAAACCAAGCAGGGCACCGACTCCCCCGACCAGCAAAAAATCATCGACCGCCAGGAACTGGGGCTGCCCGCCGAAAAGCGCCGCAAGGGCCACGCCCTGCGCGGCTCCGTGAAGTGGGAGCAGATGATGCAGACGGCCCGCCAGCAGGCCCTCGGCTACGTGCGCGCCCTCCCCCAAGACGAGCCCCGCCCGCTGTTCCTGCTCGTCGTCGACGTGGGCTTCTGCATCGACGTGTACTCGAACTTTGCCCAGGTCGGCGACGCCTTCGTGCCCTTCCCCGACCAGTCGCGCTTCCGGCTGCCGCTGGCCGCGCTGCAGGATGAAACCACCCGCGAGCTGCTGCGCCGCATCTGGCTGGAGCCGCGCGAGCTGGACCCCTCGCGCCGCGCCGCCCGCGTCACCCGCGAGCTGGCCGGGCGGCTGGCCCGCCTGTCGGCCCAGCTCGAAAAAGCCGGCCACGATACCGACGTGGTGGCCCATTTCCTGATGCGCTGCCTGTTCACAATGTTCGCCGAGGACACCGGCCTCATCCCCAAAGCCTCCTTCACCGGCATGCTGCGCCAGTACGGCACGCCCGAGCTGCTGGAGTTTCTGCCCGATGCGCTCAGCACCCTCTGGCGCACCATGGACACGGGCGGCTTCTCCCCCGACCTCAAAGCCCGCCTGCGCCGCTTCAACGGCAAGCTCTTCCACGACGCCACCGCCCTGCCGCTCAATGCCGACCAGGCCGAGCTGCTGCTCCAATCGGCGCAGGCCGACTGGACCGAGGTGGAGCCCGCCATCTTCGGCACGCTGCTGGAGCGCGCCCTCGACCCCAAGGAGCGCCACGCCCTGGGTGCCCACTACACCCCGCGCCGCTACGTGGAGCGCCTGGTGCTACCCACCGTGCTCGAGCCGCTGCGCCGCGAGTGGACGGCCGCCCAGGCCGCCTCGGCCCGCCGCCTGGAAGAAGGCAACGCCAAGGAAGCCCGCCAGGAGCTGCTGCGCTTTCTGCAGCGCCTCACCAGCCTGCGCATCCTCGACCCCGCCTGCGGCTCCGGCAACTTCCTCTACGTGACCCTGGAGCACCTCAAACGCCTCGAAGGCGAGGTGCTGGCCGCCATCAACGCCTTCGGCCAAACCGGCCTGCTCGACCTCGGCGGCGGCACCACCGTGTCGCCGCGGCAGCTGCTGGGCCTGGAGCTGAACCCGCGCGCCGCCGCCATTGCCGACGTGGTGCTGCGCATCGGCTACCTGCAATGGCACCTGCGCACCCACGGCGCCACCCAGCTCCGCGAGCCGCTGCTGGACGAGTACCAGAACATCCGCCAGCAGGACGCGGTGCTGACTTACGAAACCGGTTTCCAGAACGCCCGACCTACCGAATGGCCGCAGTCGGATTTCATCATCGGCAATCCGCCTTTCGTGGGCGACAAAGCCATGCGCGGCGCCTTGGGCGCTGATTACGTGGAAGCCCTGCGCAAAACCTACAAAGGCGTGGTGCCAGAATCGGCCGATTTGGTCATGTACTGGTGGGAGAAAGCCGCAGAAACTGTCCGGCAGGGCAAGGCCGAATCATTCGGCTTTATCACCACCAACTCCATTACCCAAACCTTTAACCGCCGCCTGATTCAGCGGCAACTCGACGCCACCCCGCCGCTGTACCTCACCTACGCCATTGCCGACCACCCTTGGGTTGACAGCACACAAGGAGCCGCCGTGCGGATTGCCATGAGCGTAGGCCGCACTGATACGGCGGTGGGCAAGTTGATGCGGGTGGTAAAGGAAGTTGCCACCGATGAAGACGACGCGCACGCAGTAGATCTAGCAGAAACAGAAGGGTCTATTAACGCTGACTTCTCAGTAGGCGTGAACATCGACTCCGCAGGAAATCTAAAAGCCAATAAGTCTATAGCAAATGTCGGGTTTGGGCTTTATGGCGGAGGATTTCTGGTGAGTGGAAACGAAGCCACCAACTTGGGCTTAGGAAAATTGCCGGGCCTCGAGAAACGAATACGTCCCTATTTGAACGGCCGTGACCTAGCTCAAAAGTCTAGAGATATGTTCGCCATTGATTTATATGGCATGAGTACAAGTCAAATTATCGAAGAATACCCGCAGGTTTATCAGCACGTTTATGAAAAGGTTAAGCCAGAGCGTGATAAGAACAATAGAGCGTCTAGAAGAGAAAAGTGGTGGCTTTTTGGTGAGCCTAATCCCAGACTGCGCGAAGCCTTAGTTGGGCTCCCTCGATACATAGCAACAACTCGCGTTTCAAGGCAGAGATTTTTTGTCTTCTTGCATGAAGCTGTTTTGCCTGATGAGAAGATTGTGGTGTTTGCTTCTGAGGATGCTTACCATTTAGGCGTTATTTCTAGTCGAATCCATATTACTTGGGCATTAGCAGCAGGCAGTAGACTTGGAGTTGGGAACGACCCGGTTTACGATAAGACGCGCTGCTTCGACCCATTCCCCTTCCCCGCCGCCACGCCCGCGCAGCAGGCGACCATCCGCGCCCTGGCCGAACAACTCGACGCCCACCGCAAGCGCCAGCAAGCCCAGCACCCCACGCTTACCCTCACCGACCTCTACAACGTGGTGGAGAAGCTGCGCGCCGGCCAGCCCCTCACGGCCAAAGACCAGACCGTGCACCAGCAGGGCCTGGCCGCCGTGGTGCTCAGCCTGCACCAGCAGCTCGATGCCGCCGTAGCCGAAGCCTACGGCTGGCCCGCCGACCTGCCCGAAGCCGAGCTGCTGCAGCGCCTGGTGCGCCTCAACCACGAGCGCGCCCGCGAAGAGCAGCAGGGCCACGTGCGCTACCTGCGCCCCAGCTACCAGGCGCCCGGGCAGCAGCAGTCGGCCCTGGCCCTGCCCGAAGCCGCCGCCCAGGCCACCGCTGCCAAAGCCCCCGCCGGGGAAGCGCCCCAGGCCTGGCCCCCGGAGCTGGCCCAGCAGATGCAGGCCCTCCGCGACGCCCTCCAGCAAGCCGAGCAGCCCCTCACCGCTGCCCAGCTCGCCACCCGCTTCAAGCGCCTCCGCCCCGAGAAGGTGCAGCCCCTGCTGGCCACGCTGGCCGCCCTGGCCCTAGTCCGCGAAACGCCCGAAGGCGCCTTCATGGCCTGATGAAACAAACTCCCCTCCTCAGATGAGGAGGGGATGTTTTGCCGCAGGCAAAACGGGGGTGGTTGGCGGATGCCCACGCCGCTTGGGCCATTTACATGTTTAGTCACGCTATATGCTTCTTTCTACCCTTCTTCTCCGGCGCAGCGCCGGCCTACTTGCCGGCTTACTTGCTGGCTTCAGTACCCAGGCTCAGACTGCAGGTCCCTCCTGGAGCTGGGCGCGGGCCATCACCGGCAGCTTGGTCAGCAACTACGACCTGATGACTGATGCCGCCGGCAACACCTACGTAGCTGGCTTCTTCGGGGCGCCGGTTACGTTCGCGTCGGGGCTTGCCCTCTCCAACCAGGGCGCCTCTGATTCCTACGTGACCAAGTACGGCCCCGATGGTACCCCGCTATGGGTTCGGCATCTGAGCGGCCCCGATTACCAGAACGTGTGGCAGCTAGCCACCGACAATGCCGGCAACGTGTATCTGGCGGGCAGCTTTGACGGTGCTTACGCCGAGTTGGCCGGTACACGCATTAACTCCTCTTCGGGCATAGGTGGAAAGTTTTTGGCCAAATTGAATGGCCAGGGGCTGGTGCAATGGCTGCACTTGGTTGATATCAGAGGTTCCGCCGCCGGCCCGTCGGGCAATTCCAGCTTGATGGGTATGGGCATGGATGCGACCGGCAATTTTTATCTGACTGGCTCTTTCTCAGGAACCCAGAACTTCGGCGGCATTCCCATGTCCTCGCCCAATGGCAGCTCCCTTTACCTGCTCAAGCTGGCACCCGACGGTACGACGCTCTGGGCACGCCAAGGCGGCTACCAAGCCTTTCCTGCCAGTGGCTCCTTGCAATCCTCCAGCCACCACCTGACCGTGAGCCCGACCGGCGACTGTTTTCTGAGCTGGGCGATAAACCCGGGTACGGGTGGCTTTGGCTCTCTGTCCCCAGCTCCGGCGTACGGGGCCCGCGATGCTGCCGTGGTGATGTATGACAGCCAAGGCACTGCCCGCTGGGCTCAGCAGTTTGGTAGTGCCGGCATGGATGCGGCCAATCCAACGGCCGTCGACAACCAGGGGAACCTGCTGGTCACCGTGCGCTTCGACGGCGCCGGCCCGGCCACCGTTGGAAGCCAAACGCTCACCGGCAGCGGCAGTTACTATACCGCGTTGGTGCAGCTTAATGCCGGTACGGGCGCCATCAATTGGATACGTCCGCTTCAAGCCAGTACCGCAGCCGTTTATGAGGACGTCTCGGCGGACACCCAAGGCAACAGCTACGTCGTAGGCCAGTTTAGGGGCAGCGCCACCCTGAGCTCCTCCCCGCTCACCAGCAGCCAAGGCCGTTCAGATGCCTTGGTAGTTAGTTATTCGCCCCAGGGCACCATGCGCTGGCTTCGTCACTCCAATGCTCCCGACGATGAGTCGGCTTGGTATGTCGCAGCCAATGGTACCGACCAGCTTTCCATAAGCGGTTACTTTTACAGCTCGGCGCAGTTCGGCAGTATCATCCTTGCCGGCCCTACTGTCCCTAATCAAAGCAGCGATTTTGTGGTGCGCCTAGGCGCTCAGCCCACAACCACTACGCTTCCTAAAGGGCTGCGTCTGCTCACGGCCTATCCCAATCCCGCCCACGACCAGCTTTACCTGCCCGCCCTAGCCGCCGGCACCCGCGTGCAGCTCGTGGATGCGCTGGGCCGCGTAGCCCGCGAGGTGGCCGTGGCTGGTGGCTCGGTATCAGTGCATGGGCTCACCCCCGGCCTCTACACCCTGCGCGCCACTGATGCGCAGGGCCAGCAGTACGCTGGCCGGATAGTGGTGGAATAAGCACCTGTTTGTGTTGTTAGGAAACCTTTATCCCCCGCTGAGAAAGGGGCACTGCACCAACACAGCGCGCCTAGGGTGCTTAACCGCCATCCGCACCGCTTGCCTTGTATAGTCTTCTTCACAACTACCTTTTCATGAATCTTTTTACCAACACTTGGTTTGGCCGCGCTGTCGGGACTCTCATAGGTATCGGCCTTAGTGTCGGCGCAGCTGCCCAAACGACTCCCGCCTGGCTTAGTGCCACTGCCGTGGGGCCAGGTGGCACCGGCACTGGTGCCGCCGCCGTGGATGCGGCCGGCAATCTGTACCAGGTGGGCAGCTTTTCCGGGGCGACAGCCACCATCGGCAGCACCACGCTCACCAACCAGGGCAGCAGCTTCAGCGACGCATATCTGGTGAAGTACACGCCCGCTGGAGCCGTGGCCTGGGTGCGTCATTTGGGCTCCGCGGGTCTTGATCTGGCCCTGGGTGTCACGCTGGACGGGGCCGGCAACGCTTACATAACCGGGTTGTTTTCGAACACCATTGCGCTGGGCAACAACCTTTCATTGGTAGGCGGCACCGGTCCCCGCGCTTTTATTATCCGCTATTCGCCACAAGGCACTCCTGAGTGGGCGCAACAGGGTGCACTCACCAGTACGTCGGGCAGTTCGGCCAGTGGCATCGGCACTGATGCGGCTGGCAATCTGTACGTCGCTGGTATTTTCTCCGGCACCTTCACCATCGGGGGCCAAACCATCTCCGCCCCCGGTGGCAGCTTCACCGACGGTGCATACATTGCCCGACTAGAGCCAGCTAGCGGGACGGTTCTGTCGTTGGTGCCCGCCTACAACTACGTTCCCGCTACCGGGGCCAGGCTGCTGCGCTACCCCAAGCTGACAGTGACTCCTTCCGGTGCCACGTACCTGCACAATCACTTCGATCAAAGTATTACGGTAGGTTCTTCCACGCTCACCAGCGCTGGTTTCAATGATGTTCTGGTAGCGCGCTACAGTCCGCAAGGTGCCTTGGAATGGTCGCAGCGGTTTGGCGGGGCTGAAGATGACCGCAACTACAATGGCGCAACGGATGCGGCAGGTAACCTCTACCTGGTCGGCTACGTGGGCAGTGCCGTCACCGTCGGCGGTATTCCGCTAGCTCACGCTGGCGAGTTTGATGGGTTTCTCCTCAAG
Organism: Hymenobacter sp. FMD4; assembly: GCF_058932745.1. Lineage (NCBI taxonomy): Bacteria > Pseudomonadati > Bacteroidota > Cytophagia > Cytophagales > Hymenobacteraceae > Hymenobacter > Hymenobacter sp. FMD4. Next base: position 251,648 of record NZ_JBZYWH010000003.1, on the reverse strand, counting down.
TATTCCGCCCTAGGCGCCGTGGCCTGGGCCCACACGTTCGGTGGCTCTGGCGTTGATATCTGGCGGGATGTTGCCTTGGACGCTGCCGGCAACCCTTATGTGTGTGGTAGTTTTAACAACGTAGGCCAACTAGGTCCAACCACCCTTACCAGCGCTGGTAGCAGCGACGTGGCGGTGGCAGCTTATACTTCTCAAGGTGCCCTACGCTGGGTACAGCAAGCCGGTGGGTCAGGTACTGACTATGCCAGTGCCATGGGCCTGAACTCCAGTGGGGACCTCATTGTGCTGGGCCATTTTGCTGCCACATGTTCATTTGGGCCGCATAGCCTCAGCACTACCTCTCCCTTCAATACGTTCGTAGCCCGACTTGGCAACGGCGCCCTAGCTACCCGGCCTAGGCGTACGGCTGCTCTCAGCGCTTATCCCAACCCTGCCCACGACCAGCTGCACCTGCCCGCCCTACCCGCCGGCACCCGCGTGCAACTCGTGGATGCGCTGGGCCGCGTGGTGCGCGAGGTCTCTATGACTGCAGCTTCATTATCGGTAAGCGGCCTGAAGCCTGGCCCCTACACCCTGCGCGCCACCGATGCGCAGGGCCGGCAGTACACAGGCCGCGTGGTGGTGGAATAAGCTCCACTGCTTCAAGAAAACCAAGCGCCTGCCTTTCAGTTGAAAGGCAGGCGCTTGGTTTTCTTGAAGCAGTAGTCACCTCAACTCCGCTTACCGCTCCAGCTTAAAGCCCGGCTCCGGCGCGGGGCGCTCGGTGCGGTTGGCCACGGCCCAGCCGGTGAGGTACATCCATTGCGTCATGCGGGTGAGCTTGCCGTAATCAATGCGGTCGGCTTCGTCCTTGGGCGTGTGGTAGTCCTTATGCAGCCATGAGGTGTACATCACGGCCGGGATGCCCAGGCGGGCGTACGGCAGGTGGTCGGAGCGGAAGTACCAGCCCTCGGGGTGCGTGGCCTGGTCCCACTTCTGATCCAGCTTGAACTTCGGGCCGGCGTCGTTAGCGGCCAGGGCCAAGTTAACGAGGTCCAAGGAGTTGCGGTGCGGCGGGATAGAGCCTAAGAGCGCGGCCGAGTCGGGTACGTTGCGGCCCATCATTTCGGCATTCAGCACCGCCACAATGCTTTCGCGCGGCACGGTGGGCGTGGCCGAGTAATAGCGGGAGCCTAGCAGGCCGCGCTCCTCGGCGCCGTGGTACACAAACAAGGCCGAGCGGCGGGCGGGCTGCTGCTTGAAGGCGCGCATGATGGCTAGCAGGGCCGCGCAGCCCGTGGCGTTGTCATCGGCACCGTTCCAAATGGAGTCGCCGGCAACGGAGTGGCGCACACCGTCGTGGTCCTGGTGGGTGCTGAAAAGCACGTTTTCGTTCTTGAGCTGCGCATCCGTGCCGGGTACCCGGGCCACAATGTTCACGGAGGGGTACAGAAAGCTCTCTACCCGCAGATCAGCTACGAACTGCTGGCCGGCCTGTTGCACCCAAGTTTTGGCCGATTCGGGCAACAACAGCACCGGCTGGCCATCCACTACTTTGGTATTGGCGTCGCCGGGCAGCCCGTAGCGGCCCCGCTCGTAGGTATGGCCCCAGTGCTCGTAAATATCTTGGGCCCGCGCATCAGCCACAAACACCACCGCCACCGCCCCGGCCTTTAGCAGCTCCGCTGACTTGTCGCGCAGCGTCAGGCTCAGGAAGCGGCGGAAGCTCAGGTCAGCAGGCGGATTGCCGCTGAATTGCAGCGCCACGGCTTTGCCTTTGATGTCTACTTTGGCTAGTTCTGCAGCCGTGCCAGTGCCCACATACACCAGCGGCGCCTTCACGGCCGCATTCATGGGCGCAAACAGCAGTGCATCCTGGTTGGGCCGCAGCTCGTGGGTGCCGATGCTTAGCCGGCTGGCCTTGGTGAGGCGCGTGCGCTGCAAGTGGAAAAACTGAAAGTAGGTACCATCGTCACCAGCTGGCTCCAGACCAATGCTGCGAATTTGCTCGGCCAGCCACACGGAGGCCTTTAGCTCATCGAGCGTGCCACCTTCGCGGCCGCGGTATTTGTCCGAGGCCAAGGCAAACAGGTCGCGCTTGATGTCGCTTTCGCGAATGGCCGACTCGGCGTTTTTGGAATTGGCCTTGCGGTCCGCTTTTGGTTTTTTCTGAGCCTGTAAGGGCTGCACAAGTGCTAACGCGAGGCCAACTGCCAGGCAGGCTTGCGCCGATAAGAAACGAAGTTTCATAAGTAGAAAGGTCAGCAGTAAAGGCACCGGAACGATATGTACCATTACGGCATTGGACCTGCAAAGTAACATTACGCAGGACACTGGCTTTCCACCGCTGGCTACCGTCGATGTAACGGCATCCCGCAAGGCTGAGGCATTACCTTGTCATTGGCTGACCTATCCAGCGCTTACTTACCTATAGCTGCTGCGTCAGTTTCGGAGGCTCCTATATTTGCCGTCATGCGCCTCTTCTCCACTCCGCTCCTCTCGGGTCTGCTCATAAGCGGCACCTTGCTTGCCTGCTACCAGCGTACTGATGATTCTTCCACTACTCGGCCACCCGCACCAGCCACCGAGCCGGAATCCGCGGCTTATCAGGCTGCCCGTCCCCTCACCGAGAACTTTGAAACCGGCAGCAAAGGCTCTTACTCGGCTGCCGAGGAGCAACTTCCCTCCGGCACTTGGCTACTCGACGACGCCCTCATCGGCACTTCCGACCAAGACCATAAGCGCGGCCAGAAAGCCCTGCGCCTGCGTGGCAAGGGCAGCGCCCAAATGCGCTTTGACTTGCCCGGAGGCGCTGGAAAAGTGCGCGTGTTCAACGCCAGCTACGGCCGCGACGGCGCCGTGCGCTGGCAGCTCTTCGTCAGCACCGACCGTGGCCGCACCTGGCAGCCCACCGGCACTGAAATTAAAGTGCAAGGCGCTGGCCTGCCGGCTGAAGTAGCCGTGAACCGCCCTGGCCCGCTGCGCCTGGAGATCCGCAAAGTCGACGGTGGCGACGACCGACTGAACCTCGACGACTTCACCGTAGAGCCCTACAGCGCCGGCAGTGCTAGGGAAGCTGTAAGCGCTGTACCCAGCGCACCTAAGCCGGCCACTGCCACCTCTCCTGCACCTCCTAAGAACTCAGCACTTGCCCAGGCCCGCCGCGACGATCCGCTGGCCCTCGGCAACCCCAGTGGCGCTACCAACAATGCCGCTGCTTCGCCCAACAACTACCTGATGGTGAAGCCACAGTTTGCCCTAAGCTACTCCCGCGACCGGGGCACGCCCAACTGGGTGGTTTGGCACCTGAGTCAGGCATGGATGGGCTCAGCCCCACGCCAAGACGACTTTCGTCCCGACCCCGCGCTGCCCAGTGGCTGGTACCGCCCCACGCCCCGCTCCTATTCGAATTCGGGTTTCGACAAAGGCCATAATTGCCCTTCCGCCGACCGTAGCTACGACCTCGACGACAACTCTGCCACCTTCCTGATGACCAACATGGTTCCGCAGGCACCCATGAACAACCAGCGCACCTGGAATAACCTGGAGGAATACACGCGCACCCTGGTGCGGGCGGGCCATGAAGTGTACGTACTGATGGGCAGCTACGGCAAAGGCGGCAGCGGCGCCAATGGCCCGGCTACTACCCTCGATCAAGGCCGCGTAACTGTGCCCAAACGCATTTGGAAAGTACTCGTGGTATTGCCCGAAGGCTCCGATGATCTGCAACGCATAGCCGCGGGCCAGGCCCGGCTTATCGCCATCGATACGCCCAACGACAACGGCATTGCGTCTGACTGGAGCCAGTACCGCGTTAGCGTTGATGCCATCGAAAACGCCACGGGCTTTGACCTGCTCAGCAAGCTTCCCACCGAGGTTCAGGCTCGTCTGGAAGCAGCCGTTGACAACGGCCCCGTCCGCTGATTGCCGTTGGCTCTTAAACAGCAAAAGCCCCATCAGCTACCGCCGATGGGGCTTTTGTTTATGTCGGATTAGCTAACTGGGCTGTTCGTTATCAGAAACCAAGAGGCCAGCGTAGTGTATCACGTTCTTCTAATACCTGTTTTCTAAGCTACCGGCACCAACTACAGTTAATGCGGCAATCTTTTCCTTAGTCGCTGGAGCCGCTGGCAAAACCTTGCATGACGGCTTGTTTTTCAGCAGCCGTCAATGCCCGGTTGTTGATCGAAGCGTAGATGGCGCAGGCCTTCTCAACCGACGGCAGCCCTAACGACTTTACCCGCATGGCCCACAAGACCAGTGCATATTCCTGCCGCGTATACATGGTGCCTTCGTGCAAGAACATTGTCTGCTTGCGGGAAGACAGCATCTTATTGAAGTCCAACTCACCGCCTTTGGTCTGAGCCTTCACGAAAGCTTCGACGTCAACAGCCGCTTCCGTCACAGGCACAGCGCTATCGGCTGGCACAGGTCCGGGTGACTGCGTTTGAGCCAAGCTACTGGTACTGATGCCCAACAGGGTCAGACCCACAAAAAGAAACTTATGCATAACGGGAAAATAGAACTAATGAGTACCATACTTACGAAGCAATGATCAAACGTGGATCCTGCCTTTGCAATATGGTACAAAGATTGAACCATAGCGTGATTCTATTTAATTCCTTCTCGTTAATTTTTCTATTAGTGAAAGAAGCACCGCCGCATTCCAGGTGCGGCGGAAGCTGACGTTGGTATACAAACGACTGTTGACACGGGAATTGATGGAAAACGCGTGGTGAGCTTCCTGCACGTAGCAGTCGTCCCAGCTAACCCATTGTTGGTCAACCCACCGCACGCCATCCTTACTGACTTCTACTTTGCCAATCTGGGTGGTAAGCCCCGCCCGGATACGAGCCTCTTCAGCGGCCACCATTTGTTCAATGAGTGGCTCTTCCAGTGCATCAAGAATACGGCTATACAGTTGCCACAAGTATTCATCTTCCTCGGAGCTATCCAGCAAGGAGTAGAACCAGATGCTGAGTTCCCGGCCGTCACGATGCCGCAGCCGAACCTCGTAGTTGACACCCACCCGAAAACGGTAAAATACTATTACCTGGTAACCGTAGCGTATGGCCTCTACATCGGCTAGTCGCCATACTGTTTCCGGCGTTTCAGCAGTTCCTACCTGGCGGTAGCAGATGGTATTTGCGTCGATGAGCAGCTGGTGCGCCCGGCCCCACAGGCCATGCGGCACGTCGATATCGATACCCGCTGAAAGTGGCTGCTTGTGAATCATGCGTAGTTCCGGCTCAAACCAGAAGTGCGAAGGCTATCAATTAGTATTTGCCTTTAAACAAACGAACCCTTTGCCGAACGTGATTGAATACTTGTCGATTCCCAGGTTCAATTAGGCGTAACGAAAGCGGCTACCGCAGGGTAGCCGCTTTCGTTACGCTTGATAAGGTAGGCTGGATCAGGTCTCAATCAGGGTGGTTTTGAAGCCAGCCAGCTTTCCGTCACTTGTTTTGCCTAACGCGTAAGCCGCAATTTCGGGGCTGCTGCCCACGCGGTATACCTGCGTATCCTCCAGCTCCTGCTTCATGTACATCTGTAAGGCTTTAAAGCGGTTGGCCAGTTCCACGTCGCCCAGCACGCCATCGTCGGCGGTGTGATTGCGCAGGAAATACGTTAGCTCCTGCGTCTCCACCTGCGCCGCGGCCGGCGAGTGGCCTAGCAGCGGCAGAACGCTCTGCGGCGAAAATTCTCCTTGGGGCATCGGCACGCTCACCACCGTCAGCGGCGACTCCGATTCACTCATGTAATACAGGCCCTGGGTCAGCATGTGTAGCTGCTCCGGGGCACCTTCTGCTCCCCCCGAATCGGCAGTTGGGGCCGTGGTGCTGCTCCCAGTTGCATCGGCCAACTCAGCAGCTGACTTTTGCCCATCGACGGCTGGTACCTTGGCTGCAATGGCAGCCGCCAATTCCTTCATGCGCTCCTCTCCTACCTTGATCTTTTCGTTGGCGAAGTTCATGTCCGACACGCGGTTCATCGGAATCAGATGGATGTGCGCATGCGGCACCTCCAGCCCAATCACGGCCACCCCCACGCGGCGGCACGTTACAGCCTCCTTCACGCCCTTTGCCACGCGCTGCGCAAACTGGTGCAGGGCAGCCAGCTCGTCGGCCGGCAAATCGAAGATGTAGTCTACCTCCCGCTTGGGAATAACCAGCGTATGGCCTTCTACCAGCGGTGTAATATCCAGAAAAGCCAGGTGGTGGTCGTCTTCGGCCACTTTGTAAGCAGGCAGCTCACCCGCCACGATACGGGAAAAGATAGAAGGCATTTTGGGAAGGGGTAACGGGTGACAGGAACACATGCCAACAGGCATGGCACGCCAAAATAAATGAAAAAGCCAAGCGGCGGAGCGTTGTGCTCCGCCGCTTGGCTTGGTACGGGTCGAATTGGGTGGGGTTCCAGCTGACCTGTTACGCGTCACCTGTTACCGGTCACTCAACCTATCGGCTTATTTCCAGAATCTCGAACTGAAGTTTGCCGGCAGGCACGGTAATTTCAGCTACGTCGCCGGCCGACTTGCCTAGCAAGCCTTTGCCGATGGGCGACTTCACCGAGATTTTGCCGGCAGCCAGATTGGCTTCTTCTTCGGCTACTAGCGTGTAGTCAAGCACCATGTTGTTTTTCAGGTTCTTGAGCTTCACTTTGCTCATGATGAGCACCTTGCTCGTGTCCAGGTTGGAATCGTCGAGGATGCGGGCGTTGCCGATTACTTCCTCGAGCTTCGAAATCTTCAGCTCTAGGTGGCCCTGCGACTCCTTCGCTGCGTCGTATTCCGCGTTTTCGCTTAGGTCACCTTTGTCGCGCGCTTCCGCCAATTGGCGGGCTGCCTCGGCCCGGCCGCGGATTTTGAGGTCCTGCAGTTCGTCCTTCAGCTTTTGCAAGCCTTCGGGGGTATAATAGTTGACAGCCATGACGATGAGTGGTGGGCAAACAGGTAAAAAAACAAGGAGAACGGCCGGCGGCGCCGGCCGTTCTCCCGAACAGGCATCAGCAAATATACGAAATCCCCGCTACGATGCGCAAGTAGGGCTGGCAGCTGCGGTCGGCCAAAACGATTATAGAGCGATGCTTTTTTGCGCTTGCTACCCGATTATCCCTCGCCGTGCAGGAAAGCCTGAATCTTACGCGCCAGCACCTCGTTGATGCGCCGATACGACTCGTGCGTCCAGCCGCCCACGTGCGGCGTGAGCACCACGTTGGGCGCCGCGGCCAAGTACCCAAAGCGGGTCCGCTGCTCGGGCTTCAGCGTCGCGAGACGTTCGTTATCGAGCACATCCAGGGCCGCGCCGCGCAGTTGTCCTCCCCGCAGAAGTTTCACGAGGGCCGCGTGGTCTAGCACTTCGCCACGGGCCGTATTCAGCAGCCAAAGCGGCCGCCGGAAACCGCTTAGAAGCGTCTCATTTACGAAAGCGTGGTTTTCAGAAGAGTACGGAATGTGAATGCTCAGCACATCGGCCCGCTGTTGCAGCTCTTCCAAGCTTACCAGGGGCAAGTAATCGGTGCCAAGCACGGCGGGGTCATTATCGTAGCCAAGCACTTCGCAACCGAAGCCACGCAGACAACGAGCAAAGCTTCGCCCCATGTGCCCGCAGCCCAGAATGCCTATGGTGCGAGACTGCAACTCGTAGCCGCGGTTGGCCTCGCGCTGCCATTCGCCACGGCGCACTTCGGTATTGGCAGCGGCTACTTTGCGCAGCAAGGTCAACAGCAGGCCCACGCAGAATTCGCCCACGGCCTGCTCGTTGCCTTCGGGCGCATTCAGCAAGGTGATGCCTGCTGCTTCCATCGCTTTCATATCCACATTATCAATGCCAGCACCGGCGCGGGCAACGTAGCGCAGGTGCGGGCCGTGGCGCAGCAGTTCGGCCGTCACGCGCACCTTGGAGCGCACGATCAGCCCCTCATATGGCTTCTCTGCCAGCGCTGCCGCTACCTCTGCGGGCAGCAGGTCGGGGTCGTAGTCGATTTGCACTCCGATTTCACGAAGCAAACCCTTCAGGGAAGGGTGCATTTCGTCTATTACCAAGCAACGAGACATAGCAGGCGAATTAGCAATTCAGTAAGAGGAGGCTTACGAGACCAGCGCCCTGATGGGGTTGGCCGGCTACGCGCAAACCGCAGGTTAGGTCATTTTCCGATGCTCAGCCACGTGCCGCGTCAGCCCGATAAAATCGGCTACACTCAGTTGTTCGGCTCGCTTATCAAAGATGGGGTCGGTCATTTCCTCCACCGGCATGCCCATTGGCTTTAGGCAGTTGCGCAGCGTTTTGCGGCGAGTGCTGAAAGCCTGCTTCACTACCTTAAAAAATAGAGCTTCGTCGCAGTCGAGCTGCTGCACACTATTACGGGTCAGACGTAGCACGGCACTCTGAACTTTGGGCGGTGGCACAAACACGTGCGGCGGCACCGTAAAGAGGTATTCGGTATCGTACCAGGCTTGCACCAGTACACTCAGAATGCCGTAGACCTTGGAGCCGGGCTTGGCAGCGATGCGCTCAGCCACCTCCTTCTGAATCATGCCCACGCACTCGCGCACCTGCTGGCGGTACTCCAGCACCTTAAAATATATCTGGCTGCTGATGTTGTAGGGAAAGTTGCCGATGACGGCCAAGGGTTGCCCGGGAAACAGCTTGCCCAAGTCTTGCCGCAGAAAGTCGGCGGAAAGTATGCGCCCTTCCAGCACCGGAAAATGCTGCTGCAGGTATGCCACCGATTCGCGGTCGATTTCGATGACGGTGGTTTCATACTCGGCCGTACGCTCCAGCAGAAACTGCGTGAGCACGCCCATTCCGGGTCCTACTTCCAGCACGTGGCGCACGCCATCGGGCAGGCGCAACGACTCGGCAATGCCGCGGGAAATATTCAGATCGGCCAGAAAATGCTGGCCCAGGTGTTTTTTGGGGGTGACGCGTTCCACAGCAGCAAAAAGTTAGCCTTACGAATACCAGCGCCGTACAACGGCAGCACCGGCCTCGGGGCAGTGAAAATCTGCGGGCAACCGGGCCGCAATCAAACAACCCGATAACTTGCGACCCAAAGTTACGTTCCCTATGCCACTCCAACTCGCCGCAGCTGCCGCATTGCCCCAGGGCAATGCCAATACCGTTGTGATTCTGCCTGCGGGCAGCAAGTCGCTTCCGACGGATGCCCCCGCCCTGCCCGACGCCGCCCGTGACTATGCGCACGAGCAGCTCGCCGCCGACAACAAGCTCTTCGCCGTGAACCTGTACACCCACCGGGTGTACGTGCTAGTGGTTCCGGAAAAGAAAACCGCCGACCTCACCGCCGAGCAGGTTCGCAAGGCGGGCCATCAGCTGCATGCCAAGCTGAAAACGGCCAAGGTAAAGGAGTTGCATATTCTGGATCTGACCGTTGACAAGCAAGCCGCCCTGCCCCTGGCCGAAGGCCTGTACTTGACGGCTTACCACTTCGAGGGCTACAAAACCGATGAAAAGTCGAAAAAGCCCGCCGATTTGGAGCGTGTCGTACTCATCGGCGCCGATGAACAGAGCGTGACTCAGCTGCAAAACCTGTTGGAAGGCGTAACGCTGGCCCGCGACTTGGTCAACAAGCCCCAGAATTACCTCACCGCCACCATGTTTGCCGATCAAATGGCCGCGGCAGGCGAAGAAGCCGGCTACCACACCGAAATCCTCGATCAGGCCCGCATCGAAGCCCTGCGCATGGGGGGCCTGCTGGCCGTAAATCTCGGCAGCCCCGAGCCGCCCACTTTTACGATAATGGAGTGGAAGCCTGAGGGTGCTCAGAATGCCAAGCCCTACGTGCTTGTCGGCAAGGGAGTGGTATTTGACACCGGCGGCCTGAGTTTGAAGCCCACGCCCGCGTCCATGGATGTAATGAAGTGCGACATGGCCGGCGCAGCCGCCATGACCGGCGTGATGTATGCCCTGGCCAAAAACAACATTCCGCTGCACGTCATCGCGCTGGTGCCCGCCACCGACAACCGCCCCGGCGGCCCCGCCTACTGCCCCGGTGACGTGCTCACTATGCACAGCGGCCTGACCGTGGAAGTGCTCAACACCGATGCTGAAGGTCGCTTGATTATGGCCGACGCCCTCAGCTTCGCAAAGAAATACCACCCCGAACTGGTTATCGATGCGGCCACGCTCACCGGCTCGGCCGCCCGAGCCATCGGTAAAGAAGGCATCGTGGCCATGGGCACCGCCGATGAGGACGTGATGCGCGAGCTGGCCGCTGCCGGCCGCCGTACCCACGAACGCATCGTGGAATTCCCGCTGTGGGACGAGTACGCCGACCACATCAAGAGCGACATTGCCGATATCAACAACCTGGGCAAAGCCGAAGCCGGCGCCATTTCGGCTGGCAAATTCTTGGAGCGCTTCACCGAAGGCTACCCGTGGATTCACCTCGACATTGCCGGCCCTGCCTACCTCACCGGCCCCGATTCGTACCGTGGCAAGCACGGCACCGGTACTGCCGTGCGTTTGCTCTACTCTTTCCTGACGAGCCGCGTGTAACAAGACGGTAACTCCCCTCCTCAGATGAGGAGGGGATGTTGCGCTTCCAGGCCGTGCCGGGTCTTGAGCGCCGATGTTGATGCCAAACTTAGTTTCGCCTGTAGCATTTATTTCCTCTCCACTCCTAAACGGACCCGGCACCTTTCACCCACCCCAGCGGCCGCAAACGGCCGCGGCCCCTTCCCAATTGAGAAGGGAGTCTTCCGCCTAACCTTTCTTCTATAGAATGCTTCCCCGCATTGGCATATCAACTGGCGACCTAGCCGGTATCGGTCCCGAAATCATTTACCGCACCTTACAGGACGCCCGCGTGCTACGCTTCTGCACGCCAGTGGTTTACGGCACCGCCGCTACTCTTTTCGACGACTTCCCGCACGACAAGAATCACACGCCGCTCAGCTTTCGCCAAGTACGCGAAGCGGCCGATATTGTAGCCGGCAAAGTCAATGCCGTCACTTGCTGGGACGAAGACTTCGCTTTATCCCCTGGCCAACCTACGGCGGAGTCGGGCCAGGCCGCGCGCCTTTCCCTGATTGCCGCGGCCAAGGACCTTAAGGCAGGCCTGATCGATGCACTGGTGACGGCGCCCATCAGCAAGGAAAACACCCAGGGTGAAGGATTTAACTTTCCCGGCCACACGGAGTTTCTGGCGCATCATTTCAGCACCAACAACGACAGCCTGATGTTTCTGGTGGCCGACAACCTGCGCGTGGCAACGGCTACTGGGCACATCCCGCTTAAAGATGTGCCCGCTCGCCTCACGCCCGAAGTACTGAGCGGCAAGCTGCGCATGTTGCTGCATTCGCTCCGCCAGGATTTTGGTATCCAAAAGCCGCGCGTGGCTGTGCTGGGCCTAAACCCGCACGCCGGCGAAAATGGCCTGTTGGGCCGCGAGGAGCAGGATTTGGTACAGCCCGTTATCCAACAGTTCCTCAACGAAGGCCACCTCGTGTACGGGCCTTACCCCGCCGACGGCTACTTTGGCACCCGCCAGTACGGGCAGTTTGATGCTACGCTGGCCCTGTACCACGACCAAGGCTTGGTTCCTTTCAAAACCATTGCCTTCGAGCGCGGCGTAAATTTCACAGCCGGCCTGCCCGTCATTCGCACCTCACCTGACCACGGTACCGCTTACAGCCTGGCCGGTAAGTTTGCTGCCGATCCGACGTCGTTCCGTGAAGCTTTGTATCTGGCCTGCGACTTGGTTCGCAACCGCAAGGCCGAGCAGGAGCCGGTTTCTGCCAAGTAGTGCATATGCAACAGAGTCAATAGGACTAATACCCAAAGGATTGAAGTAGGCTTAAGTTGGCACCAACAGCCGCAGTTGACAGCCGGACCAGCACCAGAGCCGCAGAGCGCGCGACATGTTGCTTGGTAAAACTTGTTGATAACCAAAGCCCGAGCGGCGCACCATAATATGGCACGCCGCTCGAGCTTTGACTCTTTACTTACTGCTAACAGTTAATAGCAGGACCACTCAGGGCTGTTCAAAAACTTTAACAACGAACTAAAATTCAGCCTTTCAGGCTCAGTTGTAGCGCTACTACTGCCAACTTCTTTCCATTCAGCAGAACATTCTTTTCAAAAACGAAACTTTGTTTTTGATTTTGCAATTAATGTTGCACCTTTGCAGCGGAAAGACCAGCTACTTCCGCTACCGAAGCTACTGTTGCTCCTCGCTTACGCCTCCATGAAGCTCAATAATCCCACCGACTATAAAACTGCCCTGCGCCGCCTCGACGCTTTGGTAGCCGCTGGTTTTGAGGGCAATGCTGTACTGGAAGCGGAATTTCGGGAGTTGATTGTGGCCATTGATGCATATGAAGACCAGCTGGGCCTGCTGCCGATTCCCAACCTGCCGGCCACCCTGGCAGAGATGATTGAGCTGAAGCGGCAGCAAATGCGCCTCAAACAAAAAGAACTGGCGCTGCTCTTAGAAGTGCCGGCCGGGCGCTTGTCACAGATCCTTAGCGGTAAGCGCCGCGTAACGCTGGATCTGGCCAAGAAGCTGTACGAGCGGCTGGGCATCAGCCCGGAATTCATTCTGAAAAACGCCTGAGTTCCACCGAAGAATGCTCGCATTCTTCCCCTTGCAGCGAATTCTTTCTACTTTTGCACCCTTGCTATTTACGCCTCCAGTGAAAAAGGCTTCCCCATACGATTTGCACATTGCCGCGCTAAGCGAGAAAACGCACGAATTCGTTTTCGACCTCGGCCAGGACTTCTTTGAGCAATTCGACCAGACGCTGATTCCGACCGGTAAGCTTCGGGCCGATGTGAAGCTGGACAAGACCGCCCAGCGCATGGTGCTCGATATCCATATTCAAGGTACCGTGCAGCTGATCTGCGACCGGACTTTGGAGGACTTCGACCATCCCATCGATGTAGAGCAGCAGTTGCTCGTACGCTTCGGCGACGAAGTAAAAGAGCTCGACGACGATGTGCTGCAAGTCACGCCCGACACCCAGTACCTGCCGCTCGCCCAGCACCTGTTTGATTACATTGGGCTGGCCATACCGATGAAGAAGCTGCACCCGCGCTTCCAGGACGAAGAGGACGAAAACCCCGACGCCGACGCTAAACTCATCTACTCTACCGGCTCCGTTGCCGATGATGACGACGATGATGAGGATGCCGGCGACCCGCGCTGGAACGCCCTTCGCAACCTCAACTAGTTTTTCTCTCGACTTTTTTCTTCGCTTTTACTTTTTTTTCACTCATGGCACACCCGAAACGACGCATTTCCGCCGTTCGCCGCGACAAGCGTCGCACTCACTACAAGCTCGATCCGAAGCCAGTATCCGTTTGCCAGACGACCGGCGAAACGCACCTGCGCCACCGCGCTTACGTAGTGGACGGTGATCTGTACCTCAATGGCAAAGTGGCAATTCAGGGCTACGCTCCCGTAGCTTCGGCTGCCGCTTCGACCGACGAGGAATAACGCACCTCCCGAATCCCTGACCGGCGGCCGAAACTCGGCCGCCGGTTTCAGTATACCACCCGCCGACTGTTCTTGACTTCGCTTTCATGAAAATAGCCCTCGACGCAATGGGAGGCGATTTCGCCCCTCAAGCTGCCGTGGACGGGGCCGTACTGGCCGCCAAGGAGCTGGCCGGTAAGGCCCAAATTGTACTCATCGGGCAGGAAGACGCGGTGCGCCCCCTGCTGGATGCATACGGTGACGCCGCTGCTTCCCTGGAGCTCGTTGTAGCTTCCCAGGTCATCAATATGGGTGAGCACCCGGCCAAAGCTTACCAGCAAAAGCAGGATTCGAGTATTGCGGTAGGTTACCGTATGCTACACGCCGGCGATGTAGAAGCGTTTTGCTCAGCGGGCAACACCGGCGCCATGCTCGTGGGTGCCATGTTCAGCGTGAAGCCCGTGCCGGGCGTACTCCGCCCCGCCATTGCCAACTTCGTTCCGAAGGAGCACGGCGGTTTTGGCATCATGCTCGATGTAGGCGCCAATGCTGAGTGCAAGCCCGAGATGCTGGAGCAGTTCGGAGAGCTTGGTTCGCTGTACGCACAGTACGTGCTTGGCATCGACAAGCCCAAAGTCGGCTTGATGAATCTGGGCGAAGAAGAAGGCAAAGGCACTCCTCTTGCCCAGCAGGCTTACCAACTGCTCAAGGTTAATCCGCACATTCATTTCGTGGGCAACGTGGAAGGCCGCGACTTGTTTAACGACAAGACCGACGTGATTGTATGCGACGGCTTCACCGGCAATGTGGTGCTGAAGATGGCTGAGTCCGTCTACGACCTGCTGGCTGCCCGCAACATGCATGACCCGTTCTTCGACAAATTCAACTACGAGTCCGTAGGCGGTTCGCCCATTCTGGGTATCAACGACAACGCCATCATCGGGCACGGCGTGAGCACGCCGCTGGCCATCTGCAACATGCTGCTCCAAGGCTATCAAATGGCTCATTCGGGCATTGCAGACCAGATCAAGGCAACGTTCAAAACATAACGCGGAAGTAATTTCGCACGCAAGTCCGGCCCTTCTCGGCCGGACTTTTTGCTACCTTGGCGGCCATTTTCTTCGCCAATTCTCTTTCCGCCGCTTTTTCTCTCTTTTGCAATGAAGCTGACCGCTGCCATCACCGGCGTAGGCGCCTACGTACCTGATTACGTCTTGACCAACCAGGAACTTGAAAACTTGGTAGAAACCAACGACGAATGGATTCAGACCCGTACGGGCATCAAAGAACGCCGCATCCTGAAAGGTGAAAACCAAGGCACCTCGGTGATGGGCATCAAGGCCGTGCAGCAGTTGCTGGAGAAAACCGGCACCCGGCCCGAGGACGTGGACTTACTGATCTGCGCTACTACCACGCCTGACCTGGTATTTCCGGCTACGGCCAATATCATTTCGGCTGCCGTGGGCCTCAGCAAGGCCTTCAGCTTTGATATGCAAGCCGCTTGCTCCGGCTTTTTGTTTGCTTTAGCTACGGGTTCGGCATTCGTGCAATCGGGCACTTACAAGAAGGTAATCGTAGTGGGTGCCGACAAGATGTCGAGCATCGTAGACTACACGGACCGCTCTACCTGCATTATCTTCGGCGACGGAGCTGGCGCTGTACTGCTGGAGCCAAGCACTGAAGGTTTTGGCTTACTCGATCAGGAACTGCATTCCGATGGCGCTGGCGAACAGTTTCTGCACCAAAAAGCCGGTGGCTCCCGCCGTCCGCCTTCGGCCGAGACGGTGGCCAACCGCGAGCATTTCGTGTACCAGGAAGGCGCCACGGTGTACAAGTTTGCCGTGAAAGGCATGGCCGACGTGGCTGGCCAGGTGGCCGAGCGTAACGGCCTCACTGCCGACAGCATCGATTGGCTGGTTCCACACCAAGCCAACAAGCGCATCATCGACGCCACGGCTAGCCGTGTAGGCATCGGGGCCGATAAGGTGATGCTGAACATTCACAAATACGGCAACACTACCAACGCTACTATTCCGCTGTGCCTGGCCGACTATGAAAGCCAGCTGCGCAAGGGCAACAACCTGATCCTGGCAGCTTTTGGCGGTGGCTTTACGTGGGGTTCACTTTACTTGAAGTGGGCATACGACCCCAAGCCTGGCCCCCAAACCGCATAAACTGGGCGGCCCTGACGCGGAAAACTCCTATACTTGCACACCCGACGTGCCGCCCCGCCAGTTACCGGGACGGCACGTTTGGTTTCCACTCAACTCTCCTCCCTTCTGTTGTTTAGGCAACAGTTACTTTCGCCAGCGTTTCCGCTAGCTCCCATCTGAAGCACCTCGATTCCCCACATTTCCCTTCCCAGCAATGGCAACCACCGCGGATTTTCGCAATGGTCTCGTGTTGAACTACAACGGCGACCTGCACGTCATCACGGAATTTCAGCACGTAAAGCCCGGCAAAGGCCCCGCTTTCGTGCGTACCAAAATGCGCAATATCAAGACCGGTAAGGTCATTGATAACACCTTTAACGCCGGTGTGAAAGTAGAAACGGCCCGCGTAGAGCAGCGCCCGCACCAGTTTCTGTACAAAGACGACTACGGCTACAATTTCATGGACAACAGTTCCTTCGAGCAGGTAACGCTGCCTGAAGCTATGGTTCCCTTTGCCGATTTGATGAAGGAAGGCCAGGAACTGACCATCCTATTTCATGCCGAAACCGAACAGCCGCTGACGGCCGAACTGCCCGCTTTTGTGGAGCTCGTGGTAACCTACACCGAGCCCGGCCTGCGCGGCGATACGGCAACCAATACGCTGAAGCCCGCCACCGTCGAAACCGGTGCCCGCATTCAAGTTCCCCTGTTCATCGACCAAGACCAGAAAATCCGCGTCGACACCCGCGACTACACTTATGTCGAAAGAGTCAAATAAGGACAAGGTGCCGCAAAAGCCCTCCCCCGCTGCCATGAAAGCCAAGGAACTGCAAGAGCTGATCGACTTTATCGCCAAGTCGGGTCTGAACAAAGTCAACATCGAGACCGAAGAATTTAAGATTTCGGTCCAGCGCGAACCCAGCACCAAGTACGTGAGCGGCGGCGCTGCCCCGGCACCTGTGCAACACGCCCCAGCGCCGGCCGCTGCGCCGGCTCCGCAAGCCGCGCCCAGCCCGGCTCCGGCTGCTGCCCCAGCAGAAGCTCCCGTAGCAGCCAGTGCTAATACCACCGCGCTGCGGGCTCCGATGATTGGCACGTTCTACCGTTCCGGCAGCCCCGATAATCCGCCTTTCGTGGCCGTAGGCGACGTGGTAGAGCAGGGCCAGGTGATTTGCATCATCGAAGCCATGAAGCTCTTCAACGAGATTGAAGCTGAGCAGCGCGGACGCATCGTGAAGGTGATGGTGGACAACGCCTCCCCTGTGGAGTACGACCAGCCGCTGTTCATCATCGAGCCGATGTAATTTTTAGACATGTGAGGTGAGACATGGGAAGTGAGATGAACGCCACCAATGGCTTCATCGGTCTTGCTTCTCGTGTCTCACCTCTCACTTCTATCCCAGACCTGTGTTCAAGAAAATACTCATTGCCAACCGCGGCGAAATTGCGCTTCGCGTAATTCGTACCTGCCGCGAAATGGGCATCAAGACGGTGGCGGTGTATTCCACTGCCGATAAGGAAAGCCTGCATGTGCGTTTCGCCGATGAGGCGGTTTGCATCGGGCCGCCCGCCTCGCGCGACAGTTACCTGAACATTCCGAACCTGATTGCGGCGGCAGAAATCACCAATGCCGACGCCATTCACCCCGGCTACGGATTCTTGTCCGAAAACGCGGAATTCTCGCGCATCTGCCGCGAGAACGGCATCAAGTTCATTGGTGCCTCGCCGGAGATGATCAACTCCATGGGCGACAAGGCTTCGGCCAAGGACACCATGAAGAAGGCCGGCGTGCCTACTATTCCGGGTTCCGATGGCCTGCTCGACTCCGTGGAGCAGGGCAAGAAGGTTGCCGCCCAGATCAAGTACCCCGTCATTCTGAAGGCTACGGCCGGCGGCGGCGGGCGCGGCATGCGCATCATCAAGAGCGAAGACGAGTTCGAGAAAGCCTGGAACGACGCCCGCACCGAAGCAAAAGCTGCTTTCGGCAACGACGGCGTGTACCTGGAGAAGTTTGTGGAGGAACCCCGCCACATCGAAATTCAGGTGGCTGGCGACCAGTTCGGGACTGTGTGTCACCTCTCGGAGCGTGACTGCAGCATCCAGCGCCGCCACCAGAAGCTGGTGGAAGAAGCTCCTTCCCCCTTCATGACCGATGATCTGCGCGAGCGGATGGGTCAGGCAGCTGTGGCCGGTGCTGCATCCATCGGTTACGAAGGCGTGGGCACCATCGAGTTCCTCGTTGACAAGAACCGCGACTTCTACTTCATGGAGATGAACACCCGCATTCAGGTGGAGCACCCCGTGACGGAAGAGGTTATCAACTTTGACCTCATCAAAGAGCAAATCAAAGTAGCGGCGGGCATTCCGATTTCGGGCAAAAACTACCTGCCCAAGATGCACGCCATGGAGTGCCGCATCAACGCCGAGGACCCGACGAAGGATTTCCGCCCCTCGCCCGGCAAAATCACGGTGCTGCACATTCCCGGCGGCCACGGCGTGCGCGTGGATACGCACGTGTACGCGGGCTACCAGATTCCGCCGAACTATGATTCCATGATTGCCAAGCTCATCACCGTGGCGCAAACCCGCGAAGAGTGCGTGGTGAAAATGAAGCGGGCCTTGTCGGAATTCGTGGTAGAAGGCATTAAAACCACCATCCCCTTCCACCTGAAGCTGATGGACGACCCGGATTTCCGTGCCGGTAACTTCACCACGAAATTCCTGGAGTCGTTTGACTTTACAACGCTGTAAACTGATTTGAACTACAAAAAATGCTCATGCTTGACGGCGTGAGCATTTTTTGTATCTAATCTACCGGCAAAGTACTCTAGTGCAACAACGCAACTTACCCGCTCTCAGTCGTTCATTACGTTGGCTTGTATTAGCTGCCGGAATTATAATTATTTGGGCAGCTTGGGACCATTATCAGGCAAGCTCTTATCTGGAAGCATGCTTTCAATTAGCTTTCTTGCTTTGCTTACCCTTTGTTTACAGGAAAGCCAAAGCACTACCCCAAAAGGTCACGTTCAATAGGGAGAGTTTGGTAATACATAAGGTTTCTTACATAGCAGAAATTCCACTGGGGAACATACAATCAATTGATAGCACCTTCATCAACTTAAATCAACGTTCCGTATACCGCTTGCGTTACTTCGACGGTGCCAATCAATGTCAGCTATATCTACTAAGTAGTTTGGCTTTGGCGGACTTGGATAACCTGTGGCAGCAAGTCCGCACCGCTGGCACCTGAACTGCTCCTGTTTCCCTGCGTTAATTAACTAACCTTCTTTTTGCCCCAATGCAGCCCCGTCCCCTCATCAAGGTGTTGTGAGGGCTTTTCGGTTCTTTATGCTCCTAAAACGAGTTTACTAGCTGCATGTCTGACCAGGACAGAATAATTGGCTGCCTTATTGGCGGTGCTATAGGCGACGCGTATGGCAGCAGTTATGAAAACCAATCTCAGTCCGCGCGGCTCGATACTTATTATCCTTTCGGCAGACCCGTCGCCAAGCGCTATTGGGCAATTACCGATGACACGCAGTTAACGTTAGCGACTTGTGAATCGCTGATCGAAGAGGGAACGGTGGCCCCAGCTACTATTGCCCGCATGTTCCTGAAACATTACCGACTAGGGCGGCTGACGGGACTTGGAGGAAGTACCCTGAAGGCACTACGGGAACTAGACGCCGGAGCCGATTGGCGGGCAGCTGGTCGCCAAGGCGAATATGCAGCCGGCAACGGTGCGGCGATGCGCATTGCGCCAATAGCCTTTGCTTCGCCCCGAATAGACTGCTCTTTGATCGAAGAAGTAAGTCGGATTACTCATCGCAACGCCGATGCATACAGCGGTGCCTTGGCAGTCGTAGTCGCTTTGCGAGCAATCATAGATCAGACACTCGACGATCAGAAAGATTTAGTAGGATTAGTCGCCGGTTCCTTACCGGACACGCGTCTGCGGGACCGTTGCGTGGAACTGTCGTTGGAAACCATGTCCATTCCCGCGCTAGCCGCGAAGTATGGCAGCGGCGGCTACGTCGTCGAGTCGGTACCACTCGCACTTGCAGCTGCGTCAAGGGTTTCTGCGCTGGGCTTCGAGCGGATGCTGCAGGAACTCGTGGAAGCCGGCGGCGACACTGACACCAATTGCTCGATAGCCGGACAGATTGCCGGGGCACTACTAGGCATTGACGGTATTCCGCGTGCCTTGCTCCAGGAGTTCCGGCAGTTGCCCGAGAGCCCCTGGATTGAGGAAATTGTGGGCCGTTTTGCGCAAGCTTTCAGCCGCTAATCGGGACTTAGCTCACTGCCAGATGCAGAACGACTTATATCAGAAGAAAAAGCCGTGCTGCAAGTTCAGGTAAGTGCCTTCCGATGACCGGGCCACGGAGCCCGTTAGCACCAGTCGATTGGCAATGGCTACCCAGGCACCGCCGCCATAGGAATTAAGCCAGGTAGTGCCGCGAGGTTGCTCGCGGGCCCACACCTTGCCGGCGTCGTAGTGGGTGAGCAGGCCAGCTTGGCCGGGGAAGATATAGAGGCGGTAGTGCAGCAGCGACACCCGCGCTTCCAGGTTGGTGTACAGGCTTCGGTCGCCGAGCAGGCGGGTGCGGTCGTAGCCTCGGATGGTTTGGCTGAAATCAGGCAGCAGGCCCCCGCCCACCATGTTGGCTTGGTAGAAGGCGTAGCGGCCGGAGTTTACGGCACCGCCCAGCCGACCGGCTAGAGTAGCCTGCAAGGGCAGCGTCGGGCTCATGTAGTAGCGCACCTCATAGGTGTAGCGACGGTAATTACCCAAGCCACTCTGCAGGCCTTGGCGCCAGGCACCATCCAGATTGACCACCAGCCCGCGCGAAGGGTTGTGTTCGTTGTCTTTAACGCTGGCGCGGAAGTAGACCAGCGGCCCGAGGTAATTGCGCGGCCCAAAAGCCTCAACTGGCGCCAAGGCGGAAGCAAGTTCTCCATTACGCCCCCGGCTAAGGCGAAAATGCTCGTAAAGCATACCACCACCGACCGCAAAAAAGGACGCGAACGGCTTCTGCAACGCGGCCGATGCATACGCATTGCCGAAGGCTACCCGCGTAGCCGCTACCTGTTGCTCGGCCGCAGCCGGTTGCCCATAACCACGGTACCACATTTTGTAAACCGGCGTGAAGGCCCAGGCCTGGCCCACGAAATCGAGGTCGAAAGCCAGGTTTTTGATTTCGCCCTGATAGGCTATACGCCCCACGTTCGAGTCAAACGCGTGCTGGTACAGCAATCGGTGGGAAGCGCCGTAAGGACTACTCCGAAACTTGTAGGGGGTATAGCGCAGGCCGGCACCCAGCACCAGCCCGTCGGTGGGCGTGTGCAGTAGCTCGCCGCTGGGCCGCAGCTCGGTGTAGTCGAAGCGGTCGGAGGCGGGACTGTTGATCAGGTCGCCGGCAGCAAAATCCTGGTTGGTGTCGGTGGTGTAGTCCCCGATGCGCTTGTCGTTGATCGTGTTGTCGATGGTGTACTGGCGCTGGCGGCGGGCGCTATCGGGGGCGGCAGTGTACTGGTAGTTGCCGGGCTCCTGATAAGCCACTACGCGCACTTTGATTTTGCTACCAACCTCGCCGCTGATGCGGTATACATCGCGCCCGCGTAGGCCGTACAGGCGAATTTCGCGGGTAAGGCCGGGGCTAAACGTGCGCGAGTAGCGAGCGGCAGCGGCGTTGCCGGCAGCCGCAAACACGGCCACACGGGTGCTGCCATCGGGCAGGCGCTGCACTTCGAAACGTTCGTCTTCGTTGGAGCCGTACACGTCGGCGAAGCGGCCTAGCAGGCGGCCGTAGGCCTCGGCGGCCTGCGGCAGCTGGGCACGGCGACTTTGCAGCTTGGCTAGGATAGTGGGGCCGTGCAACTCGTACACCTCAGCGGGCAACTGGCGCAGGGCGGCCTGCAGCGCCGCATCGGGCAGGCGCTGCTGCAGGCTGTCGGCCAGGGTTTTCCAGTCGGCGGGCGTTAGGCTGCTAAGCAAGCGCCGGTCGAGCTGGCGGGCAGCGTAATTCAGGCTTTTCAGGTTGTTGAGGTCGGGCCCGAAATGCTGCAGCTCGCGCATGCCCCAGCTACGCGAGAGCAACCGCGGCACGGCGCCGTCAAACAGAAAAAAGGCATTGTCGCGGTCTTTGGCAATGGGGCGGTACAGGGTTTGGGCACCCTCCCCAAAAATGGCCCACCCGTACTGGTCTTCGTGCCGGTCCCAGTCGCCGACGAGCATATCCAGCAGCCGCAGTTGGGCAAACGCGCGCTTATCGATGCGGTGCGTGGGGTGCTGCTCCAATTGCTGAATCAGGGAAGTGTAGCTGATTTCCTGCACCTGTTCGCCGCTCGCCAGCCGCTCGCGTTGATATTCACGGGCATCGGGCTCCAGCAACCCTACTTGCCCGCCAAACCGCTCCCGGTACGGCTCCAGGCAAGGAGCGTCGGGGAGGCGCAGCAGTTGGGGAGCTGTGGTCAGCAGCCCCGCCGCCTGTTCTAGTCCAGACACCACCAGCGGCGCGTATGGGTGCTGCGAGGGCAGCCACACCACCGGCTTTTGCCGGCGCTCCTCGCCTAGGCCCAACGCGGCGCGGTAGCGCGCCGGCACCGTGCGCGCCGCATCGCGCTGCAGCGGCCGGAAGCTGTACTCATTGCCCTGGCCGCTGCGCAGGCGCAGCAGGTACTTGTCTTCTTCCCGGCCGATGCCAAACGGCGTCAGGCCCGATTCGGCCGTGCTCAGGTTGAGCGTGGGTAAGGTCACAGGAGTCAGCCAGGCTTGGCGGTAGCTACTTTTCAGCAGGGCATTGGCTAGCGGGAAAGGCTTTTGGCGGGCATCGGCAATGGCGGCGGGCACCGGTGCACTGGGGGCCGGGTCGGCGCACACGGGCGGGGTTTGCGGCTTGCGGTTGTGCAGCACGCCGCGGTAGTACACTTTACCGGTAGATCCATCGCCCTCAGGAGCCCAGAACTCTACCCAAGCCTCGCCGTTCTGGTAATACCGGATGCGGGCAAAGCCTTTTTCGCGTTGCGCGTAGGTGGCGTTGTTGCCAGGGGCTATGTGATTGGTTTTGCAGCCCGAGCCGCTGATGATGTGGGATATAACCTCGGTTTGGTGCAGCTGTAGGTTGTGGTCGTGGCCGGCGGTGTACACCACGTTGTCGTAGCGCCGGAAGATGCCGAGCAGGCGCTCAGCCAGCAGCTGGTAGCGGTAGTGCGGAATGTCCTGATCGACGCCGCCGAGCTGACGGTAATACGGGTATAACGAGCCGATAATGGGCAGCGGCACGTACAGCCCGTCGCGCACGAGGCGCAGCGGAAACAGGTGGTCCATCACGGAGTAATAGCCGCCGTGGCCGCTGTTGCTCATCAGCGGGTGGTGCGCCGATACCACCACGTGCTTGCCGCGGTGTTGCTGCAGGGCCTGATCCAGCTGACGCAGCATTTCCTCCTCAGTGCCGGCGCCGCAGCCGCTATCCGGGCCGTAGGGCTTTTCTTGCTTGTGCAACCACCAGTGCGTATCGAGGCCGATGAACACGACTTCGTCGCTGAGCTGCTGCACGTAGGGGCCGGGGCAGCCGTTGTCGGGCACGAAGGTGTTGCCGCGGTTCAGCTTTTGTTCGATGTACTGTTCCTGCCGCCGGACTTTGGCCAAGCCATCCTTGCCGGAGTTGTCCCAGTCGTGGTTGCCGGGCACGAAGAACACCTTGCCCTTGTAGTCCGTGGCCACGTACAGCTGCCCATCGAGGCGCTTCTCATCTTGAGCACGACCCGGAGCGCCTTCAGCGGCCAAGCCAGTGTGGTAGAGGTTGTCGCCGAGCACCACAAGCGCGCTGTTGGGGTCGGCGTCGAGCTGGGACTTGAGCAGCTTCAGGGTCGGTTCGGGCGGGTCGATCTGCGGAGCACCGGCGTCGCCAAGCAAGTACACGGTATAACGCAGGCCGCTGTCGTCGGGCGCTGCTTTGCTTTGCCAGTTGCCAGCTTTGGCTCCGTAGTAAAGCTCCTTGGCGCACGAGCAACTGAGCAGCAGCACGGCACAACCTATCAGGCGTACAAGTTCTTTCATTCCTTACCAATCCGGTTGATCTATTGGGTATACCCACTTACAGCGTATTGGTTTTGAATACTTTAACCTAAAAGCCAGGCTCCTATTGGGAATAGCTTTACTAACTCCCACGCAGGCACAACAAAAAAGGCCGGCTTTGCAGCCGGCCTTTCTACTTCACCCATAATGATTTATCACGCCTGAGAAACCGGGTTTTCGATTTCCTGTACCAGCTCGCCGTACCATTGTTCGCCGTACTTGCGAATCAGCGGTTCTTTTAAAAACCGGTACACCGGCACCCCCAGTTGGGCCCCAAACGAGCAAGCCGGGTTGCAGATTTCCCACCGCTCGTAGTTCAGCGCCTCGAACTCGTCGTACTTGCTGATGCGGATGGGGTACAGATGGCAGCTGATGGGCTTCTTGAACGTGGTAGCCCCGGCCAGGTAAGCCTGTTCGATGCCGCATTTCAAGATACCACGCTCATCGTACAGCGCGTAGGCGCACTCGCGGTTGTCGATGGTGGTGGTGCTGTAATCGTCTTCCCAGTCCTTGATGTACAGGCCCTGCTGCTCGATGGCGTGGCGGCCGGCGTGGGTCAGGAAAGGCTTGATGTTCTCGTATTCCTGCTCCAGAATTTTGAGTTCCGCTTCTTCGAGCGGAGCGCCCAAGTCGCCCTCCACGCAGCAAGCACCCTTGCAGCGCTCCAGGTTGCAGACGAAAAACTGGTCGCGGACGTCGTCGGAGACGATGGTATTCTGGATGACAATCATCGGAGTAAGCGGAAAGCGAACCGCAAAGATACGGCGTGGCAGTCGGCGTGAAACACCACTGGCCGACGCGAAGTTCGAGTTGTGCGCTGAACAACCAAAGGTCCATCAGATTCGCCGCTTCTGTCCTTCCCCCACCGCACCTTTCGCCTTACCTTTGTTGTTTAGCCGCAGAGCCGGTTACGGAAGGACGAACGCATGGCACTGGATTATATAAACTTACTGAACGAGTCGCAGCGCGGCGCGGTGTTGCACACCGAAGGCCCGGCGATGATTATTGCGGGCGCGGGCTCGGGCAAAACGCGGGTACTCACCTACCGCATTGCCCACCTGCTGGAAAAGGGTGTAGACCCGTTCAACATCCTGGCCCTGACGTTTACCAACAAAGCGGCCCGCGAAATGCGCGCCCGTATCGAGAAGGTGGTGGGCCCTGAGGCCAAAAACCTGTGGATGGGTACCTTCCACTCAATCTTCGCGCGCATCCTGCGTTCGGAGGCTGACAAGCTGGGTTATCCGCGCCACTTCACCATCTACGACACGCAGGATACCAAGACGCTGGTGTCGCAGATCGTGAAGGAGCTAGACCTCGACGATAAGCTTTACAAACCTAGTACCGTACTTGGTCGCATATCGGCGGCCAAGAACAAGCTCATTTCGGTGCAGCAGTACATGAACGACCCCGTCATCCGGCAAGACGACGAGGCGGCGCTGCGGCCCAAGATTGGCGTGATTTATCAGCAGTACCAGCAGCGCTGCTTCAAGGCTGGCGCCATGGATTTCGACGACCTGCTGTACCAGACCAACGTGCTGTTTCGCGACCATCCAGACGCGCTGAACAAGTATCAGAACATCTTCCACTACGTGATGGTGGATGAGTACCAGGATACCAACTACTCGCAGTACCTGATTTCGCGCAAGCTGGCGGCCAAGAACCGAAACATCTGTGTGGTGGGTGACGACGCCCAGAGTATCTACGCCTTCCGGGGCGCTGATATTCAGAACATTCTGAACTTCGAGAAGGACTACCCGGAGCTGGCCATTTTCAAGCTGGAGCAGAACTACCGCTCCACCAAGAACATCGTGAAGGCGGCTAACTCCGTCATCAAAAACAACCAGGCCCAGCTACGCAAAAGCGTCTTTTCCGACAACGAGGAAGGCCCGCGCATCGAGGTAATCCGGGCGGCCTCCGACAACGAAGAGGGCAAGCTGGTGGCCAACAGCATCTACGAGGACAAGATGAACCTGCATCTGTCCTACGACCACTTCGCCATTCTGTACCGCACCAATGCGCAAAGCCGCGCGATGGAGGAAGCTCTGCGTAAGCTCAACATCAAGTACAAAATCGTTGGGGGCCTGAGCTTTTACCAGCGCAAGGAAATCAAGGACTTGGTGGCCTACTTGCGACTCACTGTTAACCCCAATGATGAGCAGGCCCTACGCCGCATCATTAACTACCCCAAGCGCGGCATCGGCGACACCACCATCAGCAAGCTGATCAACGCGGCCGAGGAATCGAACCATACGCTGTGGGAAGTGGTGACCAATGCCGACCAATTCCTGCCGGCCCGCGTGTCGAATCCGGTGGTGGACTTTGGCGAGAAAATCAAGAGCTACGCCGTGGTGGCGGGCAAGGACGACGCCTTTGAAGCGGCCAAGTTCATTGCCAAAAACTCCGGCATGATCGAGGACTTGTACGCCGACAAAAGCATCGAGGGCCTGTCGCGCTACGAGAACATCCAGGAATTGCTGAACGGCATCAAGGAGTACGTCGACGACCCGGAGCGCGAGGACAAGTCGCTGGCTTCCTTCCTGCAGGACATTGCCTTGGTCACCGACACCGACCTGAAGGATGCCAAGGACGACGGCGAATCCGTCACGCTGATGACGATTCACTCGGCTAAGGGCTTGGAATTCCGCAACGTGTACATCGTAGGGATGGAAGAGAACCTCTTCCCCTCGCAGATGATGATTACCTCACGGGCCGACCTGGAAGAGGAGCGCCGCTTGTTCTACGTGGCCATCACCCGCGCCGAAAAGAAGCTCACGCTGAGCTATGCTACCTCGCGCTACCAGTGGGGCAACCTGCGCAGCTGCGAGAAAAGCCGCTTCATCGACGAAATTGACCCCACGTACGTGGAGTTCAAGTACGGCCAGGAGGATAGTCCCTTTGCCCCGGTGCTGGAACGCCGCTCGAACTTGGTGGGCGCACAGAAGATCAAGCCAGCCGCCGCGCCGGTGAAACCTTACGTGCCTTCCCCCGACTTCAAGCCTTCGGACACGACCAACCTCGCCGCCGGCAACAAGGTCGAGCACCCGAAGTTTGGCTTCGGTACAGTAACGAAGATGGAGTCACAGGCCGGGCAGACCAAGGCTACCATTCTGTTTGAAGGCGGCGTGGGCGAAAAAACGCTGTTGCTAAGTTTCGCTAAGCTGCGAATCGTGTCGTAAACGCCCCATCTGGTGCCACACTGTAGTTCGCGCATCACGTGTAATGATCCTAAACAGACGTTACCGGGATGCGCGAAATCCTTTTCAGTGCCTTGTGCTGCCGACGAACCTAGCCCCCAGCCGCATTATTTTTCTAGACATTGACGGCGTCCTGTGCACCCAAAGCCCGTGGAAACCAGAAGTTATGGCCGCCGATGGTTACAGCGAATTTGAATCGGGCTGCATGGAGAACCTGAATCGTCTGATCAATCAGACGGGTGCTAAAGTCATTCTTACTTCCTCCCGCAGAATGACCAAACCATTGGCTGAGTTTCAAGCCATAATGCAGCGAAGAGGATTTAGAGGGGAAATCATCGGTAAAGTAGACGATGCCACTGAACCAAACGGGGCCTCCAGAGCTTCTGAAATAGAAGATTGGATGATGCGCAATGGTGAGCCCACCAGCTTTGTCATCGTTGATGATGATAGCCGCTTGGCCGATCTTAACGGCCGCTACCGTAGCCACTGGGTGCGCACCGCTTACCACCGCGGTTTCGACGCTGCTGCTTTGGTGGAGGCGCTTGCTGTTCTTGCTTGCCAAGGCTAATTCTGCGCTCCGGTGCTGGGTATCGTCGAAAACGCTACCGGAACGCCCCAACTCCCGTATATTTAGCACTTCAAATAGCCGAGTCTCCGCAGCTTGGCATTTTCGGCTGGCCTTCCCTCCTATTTGGGTGTTAGAATTCACGCCGCCGAGCCCTTTCTTGACTAACCAATGATTGACACTCTCCCCCCGCAGCTCCAGCTGTTGGTGCGCGAATACGGCCAGAATACCTATCAGCTGGCCCAAACGCTGCTCACGCTGGAGGACCGCGCCGAGCGCACCAAGCGCGCTCAGCAGATTGTGCAACTGATGTTCCGCCTGAATCCGGGCGTGCGCGAGCAACAGGATTACCAGCACAAGCTCTGGAATCACCTTTACGCCATGACCGGCAATCAGCTGGACGTGGATGCGCCTTTCCCGCTCACCGGCCTCGACCAGTTTACGCGTCGTCCCGAGCGCATGGTCTACCCCACGAAAGCGCCCAAGCTTCGCCCTTACGGCAAAAACGTGGAGGAGCTGATTGCTAAGGCTGCTGCACTGGAAGATGCGACCGAACGCGAACAAGCCGCCTTGTCCATCGGCCGGGTGATGAAGTTTCTGTACCGCATGCACAGCAAAGACGTGCCCAAGGATGTGACGGTGCTCAAGCACCTGAAAGACCTGTCGGGCGGCAAGCTGATGCTTGACATCAACCAGCTGGAAAGCCTCGGTGGGCTCGACACCATGGCGGCCACCGCTGGCGGTGGCCGGGCTGCGGGCGTAGTGGTGCCACAGCCCCGTGCCGAGCGCGGCGACCGGGGAGACCGAGGTGACCGGGAGCAGCGCCGCGGAGGCGGCAAAAATGACCGTCGCGACAAGCGCCGGGGTAAAAAAGGACGCGAACAGCAACAACCGCCGCAATAGGTAATGTCTGCAGCTTTTGAAGTAATCGGCGGGCAACCGCTACGCGGCGACATCGTGCCGCAAGGAGCCAAAAACGAGGCCCTGCAAATTCTCTGTGCGGTACTGCTGACGGCCGAACCGGTCACCATCAGCAACATTCCTGACATCCGTGACGTCAACAAGCTCATCGAGCTGTTGGGCAGCATGGGCGTAAAGGTGGAGCGCCTCGCCGCTGATACCTACCGCTTCCAGGCCGACAACGTAAACCTGGACTACCTCGACACGCCGGAGTTTGTGAAGCAGGCGCGCGAGCTGCGCGGCTCTGTTATGATCTTGGGTCCGATGCTGGCCCGCTACGGCAAGTGCCAGCTGCCCAAGCCGGGTGGCGACAAAATCGGTCGGCGGCCTTTGGACACGCACTTCGTGGGCCTGCAAAAGCTGGGCGGCCTGCTGAAGATGGAAGGCACTGACTTCTATAAGATCAGCACCTCCGGCAAGCTGCGCGGCGCCTCTATGCTGCTCGACGAAGCTTCTGTAACCGGCACTGCCAACATCCTGATGGGCGCAGTGCTGGCTGAAGGTACCACCACCATTTACAACGCCGCCTGTGAGCCGTACTTGCAGCAGCTCAGCAAGATGCTGGTGCGCATGGGGGCCAAGATTCAGGGCATCGGCTCCAACCTGCTCATCATCGAAGGCGTGGACAAGCTTGGCGGTACTGAGCACCGCATGCTGCCCGACATGATTGAAATCGGCTCGTTTATCGGTCTCGCGGCCATGACGGGTTCGGAAATTACCATCAAAGACTGTCAGATTCCGGAGCTAGGACTCATTCCTGATACCTTCCGTAAGCTGGGCATTCAACTGGAATACCGCGGAGACGACATTTTCGTACCCGCGCAGGACCGCTACGAAATAGCCACCTACCTCGATGGCTCCATCCTGACCGTATCGGACCATACCTGGCCGGGCTTCACGCCCGACTTGCTCAGCATTGCGCTAGTGGTGGCCACGCAGGCTAAGGGCACAGTGCTGATTCACCAGAAGATGTTTGAGTCGCGCCTATTCTTCGTCGATAAGCTTATCGACATGGGCGCCCAGATTACCCTCTGCGACCCGCACCGCGCTATCGTCATCGGCTTGGACAAGCACCACGCCCTGCGCGGCATCACCATGACCTCGCCCGACATCCGGGCTGGCGTGGCGCTGCTGATTGCGGCGTTGTCGGCGGAGGGTAAGAGCAAGATTCTAAACGTGGAACAGATCGACCGCGGCTACCAGAACATCGATGGCCGACTGAATGCTATCGGCGCCCAGATCAAGCGTGTGTAATTCACTTTGCTTTGACGCAAAAAGCCCCGCCATCCGGCGGGGCTTTTTTATTTGTCGGTTGCGGGCGGGTTACCGAAAGCCGGGCGCTGGATAAACACCAAAGCTGCGCGGCTTTCTTCTTCATTTTAGCCCCCTACTCTGATGAAACGTCTGCTGTTTCCAGTCCTGTTCGGACTGGGCCTGACGGGGTGCAGCCAAGCCCCGCAAGAAGAAAGTGCCAGCGCCACTGCTCCAGTGGAGCAAACCGCTACTGATTCACAAGGCATTATGCCGGGTTCTGCCCCCGCCACTGCCCTCTCGCCAGCAGATGCAGTTCCAACAGCTGTCTCCAGCCCCAACGACCGCAGCATCGTGTACCGCGGCGACATGCGCCTGGCCGTCGATGATTTTGACCAAGCCAGCACCAGCATCAACTCGCTGCTACACCGCCACCGAGGTGTACTAAGTACCGCTCACGAAACCTGGACCAACGGCCAACACCGGCAGGAAATGACCCTGAAAGTGCCACCAGCGGAATACCTCCCTCTGCTGGCGGCCCTGGCCAAGGTGGGGCGCGTGGAGAGCAAAGACATTACGTCTGCGGATGTGACGGCAGAGCTACTGAACGGTGCTGTCAGCGTCAGCACCAAGCAAGCTACTGCCGCCCGCAACCGACAGCTGCTGTTCCAGACCAAAAACTCCGAAGAAATAAACCGCCTGGAAGCCGAAAACCGTCAGTTGTTGGCCGATATAGCCAGCACGCAGGCGCGGTTGAAAGCTTTGGGCGCCGAAAGCACCTGGGCTAGCCTGTCGCTACACTACTATCAACCTCTCACTGCCGGACAGAGCCCGGAACCGCAGCGGGATTTTGCTACGGAGTTTGCCGCAGCATTTCGCTTTGGCTGGTCGGGGCTGCTGAGCGTAGCTGTGGTTCTTGCCTACGCGTGGCCCCTGGTCCTGCTTATTCCGGTGATGTATTGGCTGCGGCGGCGCTA
Organism: Hymenobacter sp. FMD4; assembly: GCF_058932745.1. NCBI lineage: Bacteria > Pseudomonadati > Bacteroidota > Cytophagia > Cytophagales > Hymenobacteraceae > Hymenobacter > Hymenobacter sp. FMD4. Next base: position 221,052 of record NZ_JBZYWH010000003.1, on the reverse strand, counting down.
TCAGTTGCGCCAGTCGGCCTGATTCTGCCGCTTCCTTTGCGGTAGCAGAAATATTTCGCTCGCCCTAAAAGGAACGCGTCACCTCAGCCGTTGAGCTGGTAAACCACCAATTAATCCTGTTGCGCTATGAATAGAATGCTCGAATTACTTGTGATGTTGGGGCTGCTGACTGCGTGCAGCAGTCGGGAAGACAGTCAGGAGAAGGCAGTAGCTGACAATGCTGTCAGCATGATGGTCATGGAAGCACCTCCGGCACCTCATGCTCCCGGTCCACCCGACGTAGCTTTTGCAGATGCTTCTTCCGGCGCGGCCACGGTGCCGGTTAGTGCCGCCCCGCGACAGCTTATTTACAAAGCCGATATCGGCATCCGCGTCGACAACCTCGGTAAAGCAGCTACCCGGCTGGACAGTGTCGTACGGACCAGGGGCAGCTGGATCAGCCACGCCACCCAAACCCGCTCCGACGAGCTATGGCAGCAGCAAATGACCATCCGCGTGCGGCCAGACCGCTTTACCAGTCTACTGGCGGGTTTGACCACCCTGGGTGTGGTCGAACATAAGTCGCTGCAATCTGAGGACGTAACGGCCGAGCACGCCGACGTGGCTGCCCGGCTTCGCACGAAGCGCGCTTTGGAGCAGCGTTACATCGGACTGCTCAGCCAAGCCAAAAAAGTAAGCGAGGTGCTGGAAATTGAAGCCAAAATCGGGGAAGTGCGCGAGGAAATTGAATCGGCCGAAAGTCGCCTGAAAGCCCTTAATGACCAGGTGGCCTACTCCACCATCACTCTTAAACTTTACCAACCGCTGCCCAGGCCCACACCTGAGGCACCTGTGCTGTCCTTCGGCAGCCGCGTAGCCGAAGCCTTTTATGGCGGCTGGCAACTGATAACCAGCTTGGTGGTAGCCACCGTTTACCTCTGGCCCCTACTGATTTTGGGTTCCGTAGCCATCCTGCTGTTACGGCGCTGGCGCTTACGCCGTGGCCTGTCGGCCTGAACTGAACTCGTGAAAAAGCAAAACCGCCCGCGCATCCAGTGCACGGGCGGTTTTGCTTTGCGGCTTGGTCAGCCTAGTCAATGATCATATCAATGATGGAAGTGACTACCGACAGCACCAAGCTGAAAATCAGCGCGTACAGGAAGCCATCTACTTTGAAGCCGGGCAGAATCCAGTCCGTCAGCAGGATGATGATGGCGTTGATGACGAGCAAGAACAGGCCCAACGTCAGGATGGTAATCGGGAAGCCCAGAATCTTAAGAATGGGTTTGACGATGGCGTTCAGCACCCCGAGAACGAGCACAAACAGCAGGGCATCGACGAAGCTGCCGAGGTGGGCGCCCGGTAGCACCTTCGTGAGGACGTAGGCGATGATGGCCGTGAGAATGAATTTGAGAATGAATCCCATAGCGGAGCAAGCCAGGTGTAGGTGGAGAAAAAAGAAGCCCGTCGGCTGTACAACCGACGGGCAACTATACGAAAAAGTAGATGTATTGCTGCGTTCCTTAAGCAGTAGGCATGCCAGTAGCCGTGAGGCGGCCTTGCGAAACGGCCATCCAATTGGCCATTTGGTAGAGCAGTCGGGCGCCCACGTTGCCGTTCCAGTCCGTGTCGCCAGGACCCACTTCGTTCAGGTCGCAGCCGATAATCTGGCGGCCCGAGCGCACCACGGCGCGAATCAGGTACAGCGCCTCTTCAAATTCTAGCCCGCCGGGTACCGGCGTACCGGTGCCGGGACACAGTTTGGGGTCGAGCCCGTCGATATCAAAGCTCAGATACACCTTCTGGGGCAGTTGGGCGATGATCTTGCCGCACTGTTTTTTCCAGGACTTCTTGCCGTACATCTCGTCGCGCAGGAAGCGGTGGTGGAACATCACCACGCGCCCACCCGACTGGGCAATTACGTCGGCTTCCTGCTGACACATGTCGCGGATGCCCACTTGCACTAGCTTTTTCACCTGCGGTAGTTGCAGGGCATTGTACATAATGGACGCGTGCGAGTACTGGAAGCCTTCGTAGGCTACGCGCAGGTCGCAGTGCGCATCAATTTGCAGAATGCCAAACTCCTCGTGCCGCTCGGCCAGGGCATGCATGTAGCCCAGCGGCGTGCTGTGGTCGCCGCCCAGTACTACCACCCCTTTGCCTTGGTCCAGGTAAGCGCCGGTTTTGGCCTTGAGCCACTCCAGCAGCGCTTTACCGCGCTCAGTTACCTTGGCCGGCACCGTCTGATGCTGGGTGGCGCTGGTGGTAGGCTGGCCTTCTTCAAGCCAGGTGATGTATTGCTCGGCCGAGCCGCGCAGCTTGCTGCTTTCCGCTTCCCACTCCGAGTTAATTTCCTCCATGGCTAAGCCCAGTTTCCATGCATCCGGAATGTCTGGGTCGTAAAGGTCTACTTGCGTAGAGGCTTCAGCAATAGCCGCTGGTCCTTGGGCAGTACCGGCGCTATACGACACGGTGACTTCCCACGGCACGGGCACTACTACCACCTGAGCCTCATCTACAGTAAACGGCAGGCCAAACAAGCCGCCCGAGGCATCACCCAACGCGTTGGGGTCGAAGGTGTCCAGCTTGTGCTGCAGCGAAAGAATGGTTGGATCGTGCATGAGTCTGAATGGCAAGAACGTCGTGGCGACAGGCTAGCTAATCTGGCCGTTGCCGGGTAAGTCGTACGTGCGAATGATGGACAGAATCTTATCAAAGGTAGCCCGGTCGAAAAACAGCATCAGCGGCAGCTCTACATTGCTTTCCTGATCCGAGAACTGCGTGATAACCGAAAAGATCAGCGGCTGCATCTGCGGATGACTCAGCAACAGGTTATCGAGCGCGTGGCTCAGGTCGCCTTTGGGGGCACGCGGCGGAGCACCGTAGATTTTGGCCTTGAGGATGTTGGCCAGCTGCGTTACCAGAGCACCGGTGATGATGTTGCTGATTTCGAGTAGCAGCGACTCCTGCATCTCGTTCAGATCCAAGGAGTCGGATACCGTCTGGCGCAGGCACACCCGCGAGAGGCGCTGCACGTGGAGACCCGAGAAAAACATCAGGGTGGTGCCATTGAAGTCACCCTTGATATCAGACTGGATAATAACGTTGTTTTTCTGGTACTTCTGCACCAGTTTCAGAATATCGCGCGGGCGCACGAGTTCCAAGCTGGGCACTTCCAACAACACTTTCTCCTGGGCAATAGCAGCAAACGAATCAGCTGCCCGCGCCAACCCGATATTCAGGATTTCGCGGATAATATCCCGTTCCAGATCATTCATGTGCAGGTCCATACGGGTGGGTCAGTTTAGCAGTAGGCCGACGACAACGCGGCGGCGACCCGACTGAGGCTTTACGTGTTTCATGGGCGGCGGGCTATAAATAAGCGTGTCAGGGCTGGCACGTCCAGTACCAAACAAACCTGCCCACTACCTAGTAAAGTGACGCCGCCAAACAAGTCGATCAGGTCTAGCGGCTGGCTCACAGGTTTAACTACGATGTCCTGCTGACGCAGGAATCGGTCGACAATCAGCCCCAATTTGCGGCCATTGTAATTGGTGATGATAATGTCCTGCCGTCCCACCAAGGAATTGCGGTCGGCCAAGGGCAATACATCCTCGGTGTCAGCCAGCAGATCAGCCAGCTTTACCACCGGAATATTTTCATCCAGCACTTTGGCCAGCAGCATGCCGCCAATGACGTGCAGTTGGGTAGGCTGCAGGGAAACTACCGAGTCGGTGTGCATTAGGGGCAACGCATACGAATGGCCTTCCAGCTCAAACAACAAAGCCCCTTTAACGGCAATAGAGGTTGGCAGCACCAGTGTGAAGGTGGTGCCTACACCCAGCTCGGAATCGACGCGTAACTGTCCGCCCAGCGAATCGATGGCCAGCTTTACCACATCGAGCCCCACGCCGCGGCCGGAAATTTCCGTCACCTGCTCGGCCGTTGAAAAACCAGCCTCAAACAGCAGAGAGTACACCTCGTGGTTGGAAAGGCGAGCGGCGACTTCCGCCGACACCTGCCCGCGCTGCACGGCCTTGCGGCGCACGCGATCCACATCGATGCCCCGCCCATCGTCGGTGATGCGTACCAGCACATCGTCGCGCTCGGTCTGTGCCGAGAGTTTAAGCTGGCCTATTTGCGGCTTACCAGCTTGTAGCCGTTCCGCTGGCGACTCCAATCCGTGCCCAATGGCATTGCGCACCAAGTGCAACAATGAATCGGTGATGATCTGCAGAATATTACGGTCAATCTGAATGTCTTGCCCGCTGATGGTCAGTTCTACCAGCTTTTGCTCAGCAGCTGCCACGTCGCGTACCACCCGCGGAAACTTGCTGAACAAGGTCCCTACGCCTACCAGACGCGCATCCATCACGGAATACTGCAGGTCATCGGCTAAGCGGCTCAGGTGCGCGGCCACATTCAGCAGTGCCGTATTCCCGACTTCCTTGCTAAGCGTCAGTACCCGGTCACGGTCGATGATCAGCTCACCAACCAAATTTAGCAGGTGGTCAAGCTTCTTGATCGGGATGTAAACCAAATCCGACAGCTCCAGCTTTCGGGTGGCATCTTCATCAGACGGCGCTTCAAGGTCTGCTTCCAGCTCCGGTTCCTCGCCGCGCATCAGCCGGTCCAAGTTATCCAGTAACTGGGTGCTGTCGGGCGTGGGCTGGTCGGCACCTACCGCCCGAATCATTGCGCCAATAGCATCGGTGCCGCTGAAGATTACGGGCACCAAAGAACCTGAGAAGGCCCGCTCCTTGCTGCGAATCAGCCCAAAGATGGTCTCCATCCGGTGCGCCACTTCGCCAATGTCGGCGTAGCCCATGGCCCGCGCATTCGCTTTGAGGTTGTGCATCAGACGAAACAGCTCGTTCAGCGCGGCTTCGTCATTGGGCCTTTTTTCCAGCACGGATATGTGCTGGCTCATGGAGTCATAAGCCTCGAGGGCCTCGGCCATAAACAGTTCCCGGTACTCCTGTTCGCGCGACTTCATCGGGTGTAAGAGCGGGTAACAGAAGTGAGACGAGCCGGCCACGACGCGGGGCGCATTGGCTGGGTATAGCTGTTGACGAAGTTGGCTATTTGCCCCAAAGGCAACACCAAGGAGGCATATCCGGCTTGAATCACCGACTTGGGCATACCAAACACAGCGGACGATTGCTCATCCTGGGCCACTACGGAGCCTCCATACTGGCGCACCAGCTGAGCACCGGCAGTGCCATCACGGCCCAAGCCGGTAAGCACCACACCCAATGTATGGCGGCCCGCTGCCCGCGCCACCGAGCTCATCAGCAGGTCGATATTTGGCTCGTCGAAACTCTTGGTGGGTTCCTGCGCGGTTTGCAACCACATGCGCTGACCTAGTTCCCCGCGAATGACCCAATTGCGACCACCCGGTACCACCACAATTTGGCCAGCTTGCAATGTCAGCCCGGCTTTACCGGATAGTACCGGTAACGAAGCAGCTTTGCGCAACCGCTCCACCAATGAATCGGTAAAGGCGGCTGGCAAATGCACTGCCACCACCACTGCATAGCGTAGGCCGGGCTGCAGGGCGCGCACAATCTGCTCAACTGCCGCGGCGCCACCCGTGGAACCACCGATAACGACCACTCCCCGCGGCATGCCCGATACTTGAGCAAGCCGATGAGTCAGTTCGCCATTACTCAGATGAGCTTTGACTCGCTTTCCAGGCGTACCCACCGTTCGAGCCTGATACACTTTGCGTAGCAGCTCACGTCGCAGGAAGCCATGATCTGGATGGGAGGAGGCTGGCAGTCCAGCAATGTGGTCGTATACACCCCATTGCGCTGCCGCACGCACAGAAGCGATGGGGCGAGTGGCATTGGTGTACAGCAATACCGGACCGCGATGATGATGAGCAAGGCGTTCCAGCGTGGAGGCGTGCTGTTCACCGGTAATTACCAGGTCCGGCTGCAGAGCCTGAACTTGCGAAATCAGGTTTTCGGCCCCAGTGGCGCTACCTACCACCTGAACACCAGCCTCGGCTCGTAAAACCTTGGACAGCGCCAGCCGCACCATGCCTGGCAAGTCGCCGAGCAGGATGGTCAGGGGAGCAGGCAATACGGAAGAGGTTAGCAAAACGTCGTGCAGAGTAGAACTTATAAGCCTTCAGGCTACTGCCAGGCAGTAACCCCATCAGCGCTGGGCAGCGCAGGCGAGAAAGTATAGGTTAGGCAGAGGCGGACTCGTCGCCTTCCTGCAGCGCACCGCTGACAATTTCCAGCACCTTGTCCTCAGAAAAAGGCTTCACGATGTAAGCCGACGCACCGCTTTCCAGTGCCTCGTTCACGATAACCTCTTGGCCTACCGCGCTGCACATCACGATTTTAACATCGGGCAGCTCCTGCCGAATATCCTTGAGAACCTCCAGCCCGGTGTTATCGGGCAGGATTACGTCGAGAGTAATCAGGTCGGGCTTAGTTTCAAGAGCTAGTTCACGAGCTTGCTGACCGTTAGCGGCTTCGCCCACCACGTCGTAACCGGCGTCGGTGAGCATATTCTTCAGCATCGTGCGCATGTAGAACGAATCGTCTACGATGAGGATGCGGTTTTTCATAGAGCTGGGATAAAAGGGTCTCGAAGGAATTTGAAAGGGAAAATCAGGCTTTTCTACGCTCGGTTCCAGCCGAGGATGCCGCTTTGGGCTTGAGTTGCATGATTTCCTCGGGGGTGAGCAGCTTCAACATATCCAGCACGATAATAATGCGGTTGTCGAGCCGGGCAATTCCCTCGATGTACTTGTCCTGAATGTTAATGTCCTGGATAAACTCAGGTGCCTGTTCGATGCTTGATGCCGGAAGCGAGAGCGGCTGCGGAACTTCACGAACGATGATACCGATGGTATAGTCGCGCGCTTCAACCGCCAGCGTATAGGTGCGGCCGGTTTCCGCTTGCCCGCTGGCGCGCAGCTTGAAGCGTTCTTCCAGATCAATGATGGCAATGATGTCGCCGCGCAGGTTGGCAATGCCTTTCACGAACGGCGGTGTTTTTGGCATTCGGGCAATTTCGGGGGTGAGCGTCACCTCCTTTACTTGCTCGATGCGGATGCCGTACTCTTCGTTTCCAAGTCGGAATACGATGAGCTGCACAGGGGCCTCGGGTTTGTACGCCTTTTTATCGGCGGCCACCGCATTATCAGTCATACGTAGGAATGCTGAAGGGTAGTAGTCTGCCAGGTAGGCGCTCATATAGGCGCCTACCTGGACCTGACTGCGTTGGACTTATTTGTTTTTGCGCTTATTGGCCGGCGCTTTGCGTGGCGCGGCCGCCTCCTTAGGAGCCGGAGCGGCCGGTTGCTCAGCCGTTGGTTCGGCTCGGCGCGCTGGCGCTTTGCGCGGTGCAGCCTTCGGGGCCTCCGCCACGGGTTGTGGGGCAGGAGCCCGGCGGGCAGGCTTTACAGCTTCTGGGGTGCCGTTAGACATTGGCCGTGAGGCTGGCACCGGGCGAGCCGGGCGCGCAGGCGCTGCAGAAGCAGCTGGAACGACACGAGATGCCGCTGCAGCTACCGAGCGGTTGCCCATACGCTGCCCTAGGCGACCTACTTCCTCCCGTTGCTGCTGCGCCTGCTGATGCATGCGTTGCATGGGGCTACGTACCGGCTGCACAGGCTCGTAGTAGACGTCTTCAGCCATGTAATCCATCAGCTGGAAGGCCGATAGGCCAAGCTGCAGGTCATCGGCAATGTCGGTCAGCTTCTGGCTCGAAGCCGTAAGCTCCTGCATCGAGCTGGACAGCTGCTTCGCTGTGCCGGCCACTTGCTGAGTACCCGAAGCCGTCTGCTCCGCAATGGCTACTACTTCTTCCACGTACTTCACTACGTCGCCAATCGACGTCTTCTGCACTTCGGTAGCCGTGAGAATGTCGCGTGAGGTACGGAGGATTTCGCCCGAGCTCGTCGCAATGTTCTTAAAGGCCGAGCTGGCTTCAAAGGTGGCGTTCTTCCCCTTCAATACGCGACCTTCCATGGTCGAAATAGCGGTAGCAGCCGAAGCCGTGTCTTTCCGCACGTCTTCTACCAGGGTCGCAATTTCGTTGGCCGATTTGCGGGAGCCTTCGGCCAGTTTGCGGATTTCTTCAGCTACTACGGCGAAGCCTCGGCCAGCTTCCCCGGCGCGGGCTGCTTCGATAGCAGCGTTCAGTGCCAGCAGGTTGGTTTGAGCCGCAATGTCGGTAATCACGCTCAGCGACTTGCTGATATCCTGCGAGCGAACCGAGAGTACATCGATGGTGCGAGCCGTCTGCGACGAAGCGCTGGAAATTTCTTCCATGTTCTTCACCACTTCGGCTACAGTCTTCAAACCCAGCTGCGAAGTCTGCTCACCAAGAATCGCGGCTTTGTTTACCACGTCAGCCTTGTTGGCCGTTTCCTTGGTAGCCTGCATGATTTCCTCGATCAGCTTGAAGGCCTGGTCGGTCTTCATAGCCTGATTCTGGGCACCTTCAGCCATCTGCTGCATGGCCAGCGACACGTCAACCGTTACGCGGCTCATTTCTAGACCTTTCTGCGCCATCTCTTCCGACGACTCCCCTACTACCAACGACGAGTCATTGATTTCGGCAAGCAGGCCGTTCAAGCTTTCTACGGCCGTGTTCAAGGCCATTGCCATGGCGTAGATATCACCAGCAGTAGGTACTTCTACCTTCTGGGTCAGGTCACCTTCCGATACGGCTCGTACCACGCGGGATACTTCCAGTACCGGCGACGCAATCGATTCGATCAGATCATTGAGCGTATCCACAATGTCCTTCCACGAACCGCTTACCCCCGTTACCATGGCACGTTCCGTCAACTTGCCTTCTACCCCGGCTACGCGGGCTACGCGGCTTACTTCTTGCGCCAAGCGGTTCAGGTCGTCCACCATTCGGTTGATGGTGTCGGCCAGATCTGCTACCTCGCCACGGGCTTCCAGGGTCAGCTTCTGGGTAAGGTCACCTTGCGATACACCGGTTACTACCTTCACGATACCCCGCACTTGCGTGGTAAGGTTGGCAGCCATGCGGTTTACGTTGTCGGTAAGGTCTTTCCAAACGCCGCTCACGTTCGGCACGTTGGCCTGACCACCAAGGCGGCCTTCGGTACCTACTTCCTGCGCCACGCGGGTTACCTCGCCGGCGAATACGTTCAGCGAGTCCACCATTTGGTTCAGGATGTTCTTCAGCTCGAGCATCTCGCCGCGAACATCTACCGATACCTTTTGCGTCAAGTCGCCTTTTGCTACCGCGGTTGCTACGTTGGCAATGTCTCGTACCTGAGAAGTCAGCGACGCGGCCATGAAGTTTACGTTGTCGGTCAGTTCCTTCCAGGTACCCCGAACGTTCGGCACGTTGGCCTGGCCGCCGAGTTTTCCTTCGGTACCTACTTCGCGGGCCACGCGGGTTACTTCGTCACCGAAGGTGTTGAGCGAGTCCACCATCTGATTGAGGTTCTCCTTGAGTTGGAGCAGCTCGCCTTTCACGTTTACCGTGATTTTCTGGCTCAAGTCGCCGCGCGCTACGGCGGTAGCCACGTTGGCAATGTCTCGTACCTGAGAAGTCAGGTTCGAGGCCATCGTGTTTACGTTGTCGGTGAGGTCTTTCCATACCCCGCCCACGTTCGGCACGTTGGCTTGGCCGCCCAGGATACCTTCGGTACCTACTTCGCGTGCCACGCGGGTTACTTCGCCGGCGAAGATGTTGAGCGAGTCCACCATCTGGTTCAAGAAGTTCTTGAGGTCCAGCAGCTCCCCTTTTACATCTACCGTGATTTTCTGCGTCAGGTCCCCCTTTGCTACCGCGGAGGCTACGTTGGCAATGTCTCGCACCTGAGAAGTCAAGTTCGAGGCCATCGTGTTTACGTTGTCGGTCAGTTCCTTCCAGGTACCACCTACGCGGGGCACGTTAGCCTGGCCGCCGAGCTTCCCTTCCGTACCTACTTCGCGTGCCACGCGGGTTACTTCATCACCGAAGATGTTGAGCGAGTCCACCATCTGGTTCAAGATATTCTTGAGCTCCAGGATTTCGCCCTTCACGTTCACCGTCATCTTCTGCGACAAGTCGCCGCGGGCTACGGCAGTAGCTACGTTGGCAATGTCTCGCACCTGAGAAGTCAGGTTCGAGGCCATGTTGTTTACGTTGTCGGTGAGGTCTTTCCATACCCCGCCTACACCCGGTACCACGGCTTGGCCGCCGAGTTTACCCTCCGTACCTACTTCCAGTGCCACGCGGGTTACCTCGCCGGCGAACAGGTTCAGCGAGTCCACCATCTGGTTGAGGTTCTGCTTGAGCTGCAACAGCTCGCCCTTCACCTCCACCGTAATCTTCTGCGTCAGGTCGCCTTTGGCTACCGCCGTCGATACGTTGGCAATGTCTCGCACCTGAGAGGTCAGGTTCGAGGCCATCGTGTTCACGTTGTCCGTCAACTGCTTCCAAACGCCGGCGACGTTCGGTACCGAAGCCTGGCCGCCAAGGCGGCCTTCGGTACCTACTTCCTGCGCCACGCGGGTTACTTCGCCGGCGAACAGGTTCAGCGAGTCCACCATCTGGTTGAGGTTCTGCTTGAGCTGCAACAGCTCGCCTTTCACCTCCACCGTGATCTTCTGCGTCAGGTCGCCTTTGGCTACCGCGGTAGCTACGTTAGCAATGTCACGTACTTGGCTCGTCAAGTTGGCGGCCATGTTGTTTACGTTGTCGGTGAGGTCTTTCCATACCCCGCCTACACCTGGCACCACGGCTTGGCCGCCGAGCTTACCCTCCGTACCTACTTCCTGCGCCACGCGGGTTACCTCGCCGGCGAACAGGTTCAGCGAGTCCACCATCTGGTTGAGGTTCTCCTTGAGTTGGAGCAGCTCGCCCTTTACGTTTACTGTGATTTTCTGGCTCAAGTCGCCGCGCGCTACCGCGGTTGCTACGTTGGCAATGTCACGCACCTGAGAGGTCAGGTTCGAGGCCATCGTGTTTACGTTGTCGGTCAGTTCCTTCCACACGCCACCCACGTTCGGTACCGACGCCTGGCCGCCGAGGCGGCCTTCGGTACCTACTTCCTGGGCCACGCGGGTTACTTCGCTGGCGAATACGTTCAGGTTGTCGATGGTTTTGTTGATGGTTTCGGCCATCAACTTGAAGTCACCCGACACCGGAATCTGGAACGACTCGTCCAGGTTACCGCGGCTGATGTTCTTCAGTACCTTGCCTACCTCCAATACCGGTACGGCGATGGAGTCTACCAGGCCGTTGATATTGTTGATCATGTCGCGCCAGAAGCCCGTCGCGTTTTCGCCGGAGGCACGAGCCTTAAGGTTTCCTTCCACCCCCGCTACCTTCGAAATGCGCGATACCTCACCGCCTACGCCGGAAATCATCTCCACCATGGAGTTGTAAGCCTCGGCTATTTCGGCGAAGATGTCGTCGTTCTGTTTGGTCAGGCGCACGGAGATGTCGCCTTTCTTAAAGGCGTCCAGCGCGTAAAGTACCCGATTGAGCTGCTCGTTAACGTATTCCGGATCCTGAGTATCGGCCGAGCTGCCGCGGGCCGCTACCCCACGCTTGCGGGTGAGGTCGGCACTAATACGGTCAGTCCGTTCGAGTTGGGCCGTTTCCGCCGCTGCATCTGCATCGGGGCTGAAGGCTTCAGAATCAAAAGGCGTAGGGTTCGTAGCAGGTTTGCTGTTCTTACCGGTGGCCATAGAAGGTGGGATCGAAGCGCAGAAATGCGCGGTGAAGGCAGGTGGCTGCCGACCGGACACGGAAGGCAGTATGGGCAAAAGTAGCAAACCATAACGGTTGCGTGCTACTATATATTCTTTTTAGGTTCGGCAGAGGCCAATTCATTCCTGACAGAAATCTGAATCGCAATACTTTCGGCGCGGCGAAACTACCCGTGGCAGGCTCGTGTTGCACTAGCCCTAAAGGATGTAACGCGTGGCAGTTGGATTATTCACCCATCTTTGTGGGCGAGTTCAACGCCCGGCTGAGCTTTTTCGTTTCCTTTTTCCGCCACAGCTCCCTTAGCGCCGTACCACTACCCACCCCCTCCTATTAATATGGTCAAGAACCTCGTCATTGTGGAGTCCCCCGCCAAAGCCAAAACCATAGAAGGTTACTTGGGCAAGGACTTCATAGTGAAATCCAGCTTTGGTCACGTTCGCGACTTGCCCAAGGATAATAATGCCATTGATATTAAGAATGGCTTTAAGCCGACTTACGTCGTTTCGCCGGACAAGCGCGAGGTAATTGCGCAGCTGAAAAAGTTAGCGAAGGAAGCTGAAACTGTTTGGCTAGCCAGTGACGCCGACCGCGAGGGAGAAGCCATTTCTTGGCACCTGGCCGAAACGCTTGACCTTACTAATGATAAGACGCGGCGCATTGTATTCCGGGAGCTGACCAAGAATGCTATCCTGAATGCCATTGATTCTCCCCGCGAAATCGACCTGAACTTAGTAAATGCCCAGCAGGCCCGCCGCGTGCTCGACCGCCTTGTGGGCTTCGAGCTGTCGCCGGTGCTGTGGAAAAAGGTCAAAACCGGATTGTCGGCCGGACGGGTGCAGTCAGTGGCCGTGCGCTTGGTGGTGGAGCGTGAACGGGAGATACAGCAGTTTAAGAGCAGCAGCGCTTACCGAGTGGTGGCCCGCTTTGATGCTGGCAACGGCGCCGTGCTGGAGGCCGAGTTACCGCAACGTCTTAAAACCCGCGAAGAAGCGGAAGCTTTTCTCACGCGTTGCGTAGCGGCAGTTTACCGCATCGATAACCTTGAAAAGAAGCCCGGCAAGCGTAGCCCCGCGCCGCCCTTCACTACTTCTACGTTGCAACAAGAAGCCTCGCGCAAGCTGGGCTTCTCCGTAGCGCAGACGATGAGCGTGGCCCAGCGCCTGTACGAAGCTGGTAAGATCAGCTACATGCGTACCGACTCGGTAAACCTCTCGCAGGAAGCCCTGAACGGTGCGCAGGCTGAAATTACGCGCAGCTACGGCCCGGAGTACGCCAAAACGCGTCAGTTCAAAACCAAGTCAGCCTCGGCGCAGGAAGCCCACGAAGCTATTCGTCCGACTGACTTCGCGCTGGTGAAAGCCGGCTCCGACTCCACTGAGCAGCGCCTTTACGACCTCATCCGCAAGCGGGCTTTGGCCTCGCAGATGGCCGATGCAGAAATTGAGCGCACGGTAGCTACCATTGGTATCAGCACCCAGCCCGGCGTCACGCTCACAGCTACCGGCGAAGTAATTCAGTTCGAAGGCTTTTTGAAGGCTTACAGCGAGTCAAAAGACGACGAAGACGAAACCGATGGTGAATCGTCGTTTTCGCGTGGCTTGCCGCCCCTGAACGTAGGTCAGCAACTGCCGTTGCAGCGCCTGTCGGCTACGGAGCGCTACGCACAGCCGCCGGCACGCTACACTGAAGCTTCGCTTGTGAAAAAGCTGGAGGAAATGGGTATTGGTCGTCCCTCCACGTACGCGCCCACTATTAGCACTATTCAGAAGCGCGGCTACGTAGAGAAAGACACCCGCGAGGGCAAGGAACGTAAATTCCACGTGCTCACGCTGAATGGCGAGCAGGTGTCTACGGAGGTCAAAAGTGAAATCTTCGGAGCGGACCGCGCCAAGCTGTTCCCCACCGACACGGCCATGGTGGTCAACGACTTCCTGGTGGAGCACTTCCCACTCATCATCGACTTTTCTTTCACGGCTAAAGTGGAAGAAGAATTTGACCGCATTGCCGACGGCACCGAGCCGTGGGAACAGATGATTGCAGGTTTCTACGGCAACTTCCACGAAACTGTGGAGCGCGGTAAGGAAGTGGAACGGGCTGATGTAGGCACTTCACGCGAAGTAGGCCTTCACCCTGAAACCGGGGAGAAAATCTACGCCAAGCTGGGTCGCTTTGGTCCGTATGTGCAACTAGGCGAAGCCGACGAGGAGAAAACGAAAAAGCCGGCTTACGCCAACTTGCGCAAGGGCCAGTTCATCGAAACCCTCACGCTGGAAGAGGCGCTGGAGTTGTTCAAACTGCCGCGCATCGTGGGCCAGTACGAAGAAAAAGACATGACGGCCGCCATAGGCCGCTTCGGTCCTTACATCCGTCACGACAGCAAGTTTTACTCACTAGCCAAGGGCCAGGATCCGCATACCGTTACGGCCGAAGAAGCGGTGCAGATCATTCTGGACAAGCGCAAGCAGGAGGCCGAAAAGGTTATCCGCTCGTTTGAGCCGGAAGGCCGTGCCGATGTACAGGTGGTAAACGGCAAATACGGCCCGTACATCGTGTGCGGCGGCAAGAACGTAAAGATTCCGAAGGGCGAAGAGCCCGTGACCTTGACGCTCGAACGCTGCCTCGAACTGGCTGAGGCTACTCCCGATAAGCCTACCAAGGGCCGCTTCGGCGCCAAGAAGGCTGCCGCTGAGGCCCCAGTCAAAGCCAAAGCACCGGCTAAAAAGGCAGAGGGCGCCGCAAAGAAACCAGCGGCCAAAAAAGCGGCCGGTACTGCCAAGAAGACCACGAAGTAGCCTTCGCACTGGATAAAAAAAGCCCCGTCTGGCATGCCCGGCGGGGCTTTTTTATGCCTAAACTTGACGGCCCGATTCTACGGTTCTTTACACGCTGGGAGCGGTATTCATCGTTGTGAACCTATGAACTTAGTTGCCTTGCTGGCCAGCCTGCCAGTTACGCTGTTGCTTACGGCTAGCGGTACTGAATTATCAAACCCGGCTACCGGCCATACAAAGCCTGCTATTGCTGGGATTAAAGCCTTAGAGTCCAGCTCCAACCAATACAGCTGGCTAACCCGACCGTATGAGTCGCAGCAGTCTTTGGCTGCCCGCTTTGCCCCTCCTGCCGGTTGTCAGCGGGTCAGTGTAGCGCCCAATTCGTTTGGGCACTGGCTGCGCTACTTGCCCTTGCGCCCCATCGGTACGCCGGTCTACCTGCACAACGGCAAGCTCAAAAATCCGCAAAACGTGCACGCTGCGGTGCTAGATATCGATACGGGCATACGGGACTTGCAGCAGTGCGCCGATGCGGTCATGCGCCTGCGGGCCGAATATCAGTTCACGCAGAACTTCCGGCAGATTCATTTCCACCTCACCAGCGGCCACGATATCTGGTTTGGCGATTGGGTGGAGGGCCGAGGCTTCCGGGTGCAAGGCGACGACGTGCTGGAAGCCGCCCGCACCCCGGAGCCGCCAACGCACCCGGCCCTACGGCGCTATTTGGATCAGATATTCACGTACGCCGGGTCCCTGTCCTTGAGTCGGGAACTACGCCCCGTGGCTTTCCGGGAAGTGCAGCCCGGCGACGTATTCATCAAAGGAGGCTCGCCCGGGCACGCCGTAATGGTATTGGATGTGGCGCTGAACCCAAGCACAGGTTCTCGGTACGCGTTGCTGGCCCAGAGCTACATGCCAGCGCAGGACATGCATGTGCTAAAAAATAAACCCAGCTCTGGATTGGGCGCCTGGTTTTTAATCAAGCCCAATACCGGGTGGCTGGAAACACCGGAGTGGGATTTCAGCGCCGATCAACTCAAACGTTGGCAGTAGCGTAGCGGGGCAACAGAGTCCGACAGGAATCTGTTGCAGTAGCTTCAATTGGCTTTCATCCTTTCTCGCGTTTACTATTCTTTATGAGCCGTAAGAAGATAGTTGTATTGACCGGGGCGGGCATCTCCGCGGAAAGCGGCCTGGCCACCTTTCGCGCTTCCGATGGCCTGTGGGAAAATCACCGCGTGGAAGACGTTGCTTCGCCGGAGGGCTGGGCCAAAAACCCCGAGCTGGTGCTGGAGTTTTATAATCAACGCCGCTCCGCCGCCCGCCGCGCTCAGCCTAATTCTGGCCACCGGGGCTTAGTGGACCTAGAGCAAGATTACGAGGTCGTCATCGTGACCCAGAACGTAGACGATTTGCACGAGCGAGCAGGCTCCTCGCACGTAATTCACTTGCATGGCAAGCTGATGGAAGCGCGCAGCACGCGCTATGAGCAGCTGATTTATTCAATCGAAGGTGACCGAATCGAGTTGGGGCAAACCTGTGAACGGGGCCACCAGCTCCGGCCCAACATCGTCTGGTTTGGCGAAGCAGTGCCACTTATGGAGCGCGCCATGGAAGAAGCAGCCACTGCTGATATTATGCTGGTGGTGGGCACCTCGCTGCAGGTGTACCCGGCAGCGAGCCTGATTCACTACCTGCCCACCAACCGGCCGCTTTACGTTATCGACCCCAGCCAGCCGCCCGTGACACGGCGTGGCAATGTGCACTTCATTGCAGAACCCGCTACGACGGGCGTCCCACGGGTGGTACAAGAGCTCCTCTCAAATATTTCTGAGCAAAGCTGAAGGGTCCAAACAGAGCATTCTACCAACGAATAAAGCATTCGAAAACGCGGCTGAAATTCTACTGATGTAGCCACATACGTAGTTTTCGCGTAGGTAACAGCTAGTGCCTGCCGGTCAAGGGCTGTCGGGCGCGGGTTGCCAATTCCTACACCTTTGCCCATGCGTTATTTGTACCGTTGGATTCTGACGGGCAGTTTGCTGCTGAATATGTCTTTGCCTGGCCAGTCCCAATCGGGGCCGGCGGCTCACCGCGTTTATTTACTCGGCAACACGGCCGGCCCGCTCCCAGAAGCCCGGCTGCGCACGTTGCGCCGCACCCTGGAGCAAGAAACCGGCCCGTTCACGGTTGTACATCTCGGTGACATTGTGGGCAACAAGGGCCTGTTGGAAAAAAAAGATACCACCCGCGCGGCGCTGGAAGCCCGAGCCGATGCCCTGATCGGATTGGTCAAGGGCCTGCCCAACGGCCGCATTTATTTCATTCCGGGCGATAAAGACTGGGACAACTCCGGTCCGGCCGGCCAAAAGAGCGTCCGTCGCCTCGAAAGTTATATCGAAAAACAGTTGGGAGGACAGGATGCCTTCATTCCCAGCAACAGCTGCCCCGGCCCTGAAATCGTGGATGTGGCCCCACTGGTGCGGCTGGTGGCACTGAACACGCCGTGGTGGTCGCACCCGTTCGACCGTCCCGAAGCCCCTGATACCGATTGCAAAACCATGTCGGCGGAAGAGTTTCGGGAGCAGCTGCAGGATGTGCTGGAAAAGACGAAGGGCCGCAACGTACTGCTGGTGGGTCATCAGCCTGTGGTCAGCAACGGCACCTATGGAGGCTTTCAACCACTAAAGCGTCACCTTTCACCCCCCATTTTCGGGACCATTTACGCCGCTTACCGGCAGAATGTGGGTACGCCGCGCGACCAAGCGTCACCTGGCTACTCGGCTTTCAACCAAGAGTTGCGCGGCACCTTGAAGGAGCATCCGAATGCCTTGTACGTGGCGGCGCACGATTACAGCCTGCAGCTGACGCCGTTCGAAGGCAGCTACCACATTGTATCGGGCAGCTTTGCGCGCACTGAGCCGGTGGGCAACAACGCCCAATCTCTCTACAACAAAGCCGAACCGGGCTTTACACGGCTTGATTACTTCGCCGACGGTACGGTAAAAGCCACCATGCTGACTTTCGAAGGAACTGATGCCGCCACTACCAAGGAGGCTTTCAGCGCCACCTTGTTTCAGTCGGCTTGCCTGCCCGATAATCCGCAGGTGCCCACCAACAGCTTCATTCCCGAATGCCCCGGCGCACCGCGCACTACGGATATCAAACCGGCGGCCAATCAGGGCCCGACCGTGACCGTGGCACCGGGGCCGCAGTACGAGGCCAAAGGCATGCAGCGGGCGATTATCGGCCCCTTGTACCGCAGTTCTTGGACGCAACTCGTGCAGGTGCCGGTGCTAGACATGGCCAGTACCAAAGGCGGACTTCGGCCGTACAAGCGCGGCGGCGGCCGCCAGACGACTTCATTGAAGATGATTGCGGCCGACAGCTCCGAGTACACGTTCCGCTCCGTCGATAAAGACGTGACGCGCATCCTACCGCCCGAACTGCGCAATTCCATAGCTGCCAACATTCTGCGCGACATCACGCCCACGGCCCACCCCTATTCTGCCTTGGTCATCTCGCCGCTGCTCGACCGCACAGATATTCTGCACGCCCGGCCCAAGCTATACGTGCTGCCCGACAATCAGCAGCTTGGCCCGTTCCGCGAGGAATACGCCGGCTTGCTGGGTACGCTGGAAGACGACCCCTGGGACCCGAAACCCAATTTGCCCGGCTTCGCGGGAGCCGACAATGTTCGCCGGTCGTTCAGCATGTTTCGGCAGCTCTACAAAGACCACGACACCCGCGTAGATGCGTTACAGTTGGGTAAGGCACGAGCCTTTGACATGCTGATTGCCGATTTCGGCAAGCACGAAGACAACTGGAAATGGGCCGAGTTTAAGGACGGCAAGACCCGGACCTTTCAACCCATTCCGCGCGACCGGGACCAGGCCTTTACACTTTGGAATGGAGCCCTTACTTGGCTAGCCAACCGCGAATGGGCCGTGCCCAGCATCGAGGATTTCGGCGAGCAGATTCGCGACTTGGAAAGCCTGAACTGGCCGGCCCGCCACTTGGACCGAGCCTTGCTGCAGCCGCTAAACCGCGAGGACTGGCGACGCATCGGGCAGTACCTGCAACAGCGCATCACGCCTGCCGCCATCGACTCAGCCACGGCCCAGCTGCCCCAGGAAATCCAGAACCTCTCTGGTCAGGATATTAACCGCAAGCTCAAAAGCCGCATTCAGCTGCTGCCCAAAGCCTTGGATGAATACTACCTGATGTTGGCCCGCGACGTGGATGTGGTGGGCTCCAACAAAGCCGAGCATTTTGAAGTGACACGCCTGCCCGATGGCAACGTGCGCGTACAAGTCAGCAAGAAGGACAAAGACGAAGGCGGCGCCCGTGGCGAACCGTTTTTTGACCGCACCTTCGTGCGCGGTGAAACCCGCGAAATTCGCCTTTACGGCCTCGATGGCAAAGATGAATTTCGCGTAACCGGCACCGGCCCGCGCAGCATTCGGGTACGCATCATCGGTGGCGAAGGGGCCGACCAGATTACCGACGACTCCCGCGGGGGCCGTACCCTGGTGTACGACGTGCCCAAAACCGAGCTGCAGCCCGGCCCCGCCACAGCCGACCGCCGCTCCTTGCGCTTAGGCATCAATCGTTACGACCGCGAAGCTTTTGAGTACGACGGTTACGCGCCGCGGGGCGGCATTTTGTACAACCGTAACGACCGATTTGGGGTAGCGGCCGGCTTCGACTGGGTTAAGCAGGGCTTTCGCAAGCCCGATTACCGGGTGCGCTATGGCATTGATGCGCAGGTCACTACAGCCGGCAACCGGCAGCTCACAGGCAACGTGCGCTGGCGTTACCTGATCGGGAAGTGGGATTTTGGCGCCCGCGCCACCTACGGTAACTTCTTCCCTTTTTACAACTTCTTCGGGCTCGGCAACAACACCGCTAAGGACGAGAACTTGTTCGACAACAACTACTACCGGGCGCGGTACCGCGGCTACGAAACCGAAGCGTTTTTCGAGCGCGCCTTCCGCCAGAAAAGCTTGTTCCGCATCGGGCCGCTGTACGAGGAATATGAAAGCAGCTTCGACCGGAACAGCTACCTCGGCGACCTGACCGCTGCCGAAACACCCGCGCCTACCGACCCCATTCCCAACACCAGTTATCAGCGCCTGCTGGGCGGCCGCGCCGTGCTCGATCTGGACTTTCGCGACCGGAAACTCTTCGCCCGTAAGGGCGTGCGCCTGTACGGGGAACATACCACGTGGCAGCAGATCAACCAGGGTCGCAACCGCTTCGGGCTCACGGCGGGCTTTGCTGAGTATTACGGCTCCACGCGACTAGGCATTCCCGTAACGCTGGTGGTGAAGGGCGGCGGCGCCAAAAACTACGGCGACACCGATGATATTCCCTTCTACAAATTTACCCAGGTGGGCCTGCGCCAGAACTTGCGCGGCTACGTACGCAACCGCTTCACCGGCGACGCTTCTTTGTACCTGAACTCGGAGTTGCGCTTGTCGCTCGGTTACGTGCAGAACTCGTTCCTGCCTTTTTACTACGGCGTGTTTGGGCTCTACGACCAAGGCCGCGTGTACTTCCGAGGCGACTCGCCGGGTGGCTGGCGGCGCGGTTACGGCGGCGGGTTCTATATTTCGCCAGTGTACGAGACGCTGGCATTATCTGTCTCCTTGCAAAGCTCCGCCGAAGAAAAGCTGCTGATGCAGTTTGGCCTCGGCTTCCGCATCGATCAGTAATTTGTAGGCATGCCGAATACCAGGAAGGCCGCGTTTTGCCTGGCTTTCTATCTTTGTGCCTTCCTCCTTACCTGTTTTTGCTCCAATGGAATATCCCCTGCTCAAATTGGCCGCTATTGATATCGGCTCCAACGCCGTTCGTTGTCAGATTTCAGCAGTGCTAGAGTTTGGGGGATCCTACCGCCTGAAGCGCGTGGAATACGTGCGCTACCCGCTCCGCCTCGGCGAAGACGTGTTTGCCACCGGACACATTTCCCCGGCCAAGGAAGAGAAGTTCGTGAAATTTCTGCACGCGCTGAAGCTGCTTATGGAAGTGCACGACGTAAGTCACTTCCTGATTTGCGCTACCTCGGCCATGCGCTCAGCCCAAAACGGGCAGGCCATTGCCGACCGTATGCAGCGCGAACTGGGCATCAAAGTGCAAATCATCGACGGGCAAGACGAAGCGGCGTACGTGAATCGGGTGATTATGCAGCTGCTGGAAGACAAGCGCCATTACCTACACATCGACGTGGGTGGCGGCAGCACCGAGTATAATCTGTACTCCGAGCGCCGTAAGGTGGCTTCGCAGTCGTTTGAGGTCGGTTCTATTCGCCGCCTGCAGCAAGATGGCCAGCCCGCCAATGCCATGCAGGACATGTGGCAGCGCATGGAGCAGTGGGTAAGAGAAAACGCGCGGCGCTACCACGTCACCCGTGCCATTGGCACCGGCGGCAACATCAACAAAATTTACTCGCTAGCCCAACTGCCCGCCGATCAGGCCATCACCCGCCGCCAAATCAGTGACATCCTCACCCGGTTGGGCAAGCTCAGCATGGACGAGCGCGTAAACCTGCTAATGCTTAACCCCGACCGTGCCGACGTCATCGTGCCCGCAGGCCACATCTACCTGTCGGCCATGGAATGGTCGGGCGCCAAAGACATGCTTGTGCCAGATATAGGCCTGAAAGACGGCATGCTGCAGGCGCTGTTCGAAGATCATTTTGAAGAAATCCGGCCTGCCTCCGATCATTCGAAGACCATGCCCGTGCCTTTGATTCAGAAAAGCATGGAAGGCTAAGTAAGCACCGCGCCCCGAGCAGCTAGCTGCTCGGGGCGCGGTGTTTTTACGGGCGTCATGCTTAATTGGGGCTTACCGCTCTTCCGGCACCACGGGCGGCACCGGACCGGGCTCTAAGGGACCAGGCGGCGTATGCACGAACTCGGCTTCGGTTACAGGCTCCCCGTTTTCGTTTTCTTCTTCGGGCAGCAAGATGTCTTCGCCTGCAATCAATCCGTCCTCCGACGGGGCAATCGGCTCGCCTTCGGGCGCCACCACCGGCGGTACGGCAGCTAGGTACTCCTCGTATAGAGACGCGGCAGGTACCAAGCCATACTGCTTGTGGTAGAACTCCTTGTGTACATTGAACAACACCTCATCCGGCAACGGAATGCGCTTGATGTAAGCACCATCTTCGCGCATGTGGTAGGTGTTGTAGTTGTCCTTTAGGTTGAAGTACAGAATATTGATGGCCTCGCGCTGCAGCTGCGGATTCACGATGAGGAACAATGCCTCGATGCGGCGGTCAAAAGAACGTACCATCACATCGGCCGACCCGGAATATACCTTGGGCTGCCCCGCGTGGTGGAAGTAGAACAAGCGCGTATGCTCCAGGTATTCGCCTACCAAGCTGCGCACTTCGATGTTGTCGCTCAGGCCGGGGCGGCCGGGCCGCAGGCAGCAGATGCCGCGCACGATCAGGCGAATGGGCACACCGGCCTTGGAGGCCTTGTACAGCTCGTCGATGATTTCGCGGTCTTCCAGCGAGTTCATCTTCATCACGATGCCGCTGGGCACGCCGCGCTTGGCGTTGCGGGCCTCGTCACGAATAAGCTGCACCAGTTGCTGGCGCATGTCCTTGGGCGCCGTGATAAGGTACTGGTAGTCGTCGGGCTGGGAGTGGCCGGTAATTACGTTGAAGAACTCCGACACGTCGTGGCCATACACATCGTTGGTCGTGAGCAGGCTCACGTCGGTGTAGAACCGCGACGTCTGCTCGTTGTAGTTCCCGGAGCCGATGTGCACGTAGCGCGTCACCTTCTCCCCTTCCTTGCGGATGATCATGGCCATCTTGGTGTGCGTCTTGTACTTGCTCACCCCATAGATGACAAAGCAGCCCGCTTTTTCCAGCTTGGCACCCTCCCGGATGTTGCGTTCCTCATCAAAGCGGGCCTTCACCTCGAACAGCACCGATACGTGCTTGCCGTTCTCTGCCGCTTTCAGCAACGCGGCCGATACGCGCGAATCGTCGGCGAGGCGGTAGATGGTCTGCTTGATACCCAGCACATGCGGATCGACGGCGGCCTGCTCCAGCAGCTTCACCACCGGGTCGATGGAGTTGTACGGGTGATGCATCAGCACGTCGTGGTGCTTCAGGTACTCAAACAGATTTTCATCGGCCCCGGATGGCAAGCTGAGCGGGGCTACCGGTGAGGGTTGCTTAGACAGCTTGTCGCGGAAGCTTGGGTGCCGCACAATCTGGTTGACTCCGCGCAAGTCAATTAGAGCGTTGATAACGAACACGTTTCCGTTGTCGATCTGCCACCGCTCCTTCAGCACCTGCATCAGGAAGTTCGATGCGTCGGGTTCCACCTCCAAGCGCACCACGCGGCCACGCTTGCGTGTCTTGAGGCCCTGCTGAATTTCCTGAATGAAGTCGACGTCAATGTCATCGGACTCTTCCAGGGTGAAGTCGCCGTTGCGGGTGATGCGAAACAGCGTTGCCGACACGATATCCACGTTGCGGAACAGCTTATCGAGATTGGCCCGCACGATTTCCTCAATCGGCACAAAAATGACCCTATCCTTGCGCGTGAGCTCAAAAAAGCGCGCCAGGTTGGCCGGAATCTGCACGAAGGTGAGCCGCTCCTGCCCCTCATCGGGCCCGGCCCCGCTCATGCGCGTCACCACCCCGAAGATGAGCAGCTGGTTCATCATCAGCGGAAAGCCGTGGTACGAATCGTACACCATCGGCGTGAGCAACGGGAAGACGGTATTCTTGAAGTATCCGTCGGCCTTCTTCTGCTCTACCTCTGTCAGCTCTTCCACCCGCAGGATATCAAATCCGGTGCGGGCAAACAGTGGCCGCAGTTCCTGGGTGTAGGTTTGGGACTGATCGTGCACGAAGCGGTGCGCAAAGTCCAGCAGCTTGCGCCGGAACGGCAGCTCGCGCAGACCGGAATAGTCGACGCGCATTTTACCGTAGTCGAGATAATTATAAAGCGAACCGACGCGAATCATGAAGAACTCGTCGAGGTTGGAAGCCGTGATGCCTAGGAAACGCATCCGATCCAGTACCGAGCGAGCTGGGTCGCGGGCTTGGTCGAGCACGCGGTAATTAAAGCGCAACCAGCTGAGGTCGCGGCTGATGTATTTGCTTTTCCGGATGAGGTCCGATGACTTAAACAGTTTCATAGAGGCGCTAATGCTACCTGGGTATTCGGGTGGTGGTACTTGGGGTTGCGCAGATTTACGAAATAATGGCCGTGGCTTCAATTTCTACCAATAGTCTTGGATCAATTAATGCCTTTACCTCGACCATCGTGCTGGCCGGCCGAATGCGACCAAACACCTCGCCGTGTGCCCGCCCCACTGCTGCCCATTGACGGATATCGGTTACGAAGATGCGCGTACGCACCACCTGCTCCAGCGAGGCTCCCGCTTCTTCCAACGCCACCGCAATCTTATCCAATATGCGCCGTGTTTGCGAGTATTCATCAGAGCCCGTAACCGAATCTCCGTCCTGAGCAGTAGTACCGGCCACTTCCACTGTATTACCCACGCGTACGGCGCGAGAATAGCCCACGGGGCCTTCCCAAGGTGAACCGGAGGAGATAAGTTGTCGCATGTGGCAAGGGTTTGGTCAGAACGTCCTGTTGAACTTGTCGAGGCATCTCACGTGCTGCCCCGAATCGAATAGCAAATCCTCAATCAGAGCTTTGCCGCTGCATATCAACAGGTATCGTATCCGGTTTAGGTTGGACACGATACTAGTACTTGTTCGGCATGCCCAATAAAAAAGCCCGCACGAGGCGGGCTTTTTTATTTTCGGACTTACACGTCCAGTTTCGCATACTTCGCGTTTCGCTCGATAAACTCGCGGCGTGGTGCCACTTCATCGCCCATCAGCATGGAGAACAAGTGGTCGGCTTCGGCCGCTGATTCCACTGTTACCTGCTTTAGCGAACGGGTTTCCGGTTGCATGGTGGTGCTCCAGAGCTGCTCGGCGTTCATTTCGCCCAAACCTTTGTAGCGCTGCACGTTCACCGACTCCGGACGGCCTTTGCCCAGTTCCTCCTGGGCGGCCATGCGCTCTTGCTCGGTCCAGCAGTAACGCTCCTCTTTGCCGCGCTTCACGAGGTAAAGCGGAGGCAGGGCAATGTAGATGTAGCCCTTGTCGACCAAGTCCCGCATGTAGCGGAAGAAGAACGTGAGGATGAGCGTACGAATGTGCGAGCCGTCAATATCAGCGTCGGTCATGATGATGACCTTGTGGTAGCGCAGCTTGTCCAGGTTCATGGCGCGGGTCTCGTTGCCGTCATCATCAGCGGTTTTCTCGCCGAAGGTGACGCCGAGCGCCGTAATCATGTTCCGGATTTCCTCGTTCTCGTAGATGCGGTGCTCCTGCGCCTTCTCCACGTTCATGATTTTACCGCGCAGCGGCAGAATGGCTTGGAACATGCGGTTGCGGCCCTGTTTGGCGGTACCGCCGGCCGAGTCACCTTCTACCAGGTACAGTTCGCAGATTTCGGGGTTCGATTCCGAGCAGTCGGCTAGCTTGCCGGGCAGGGAGTTAGAGCCGAGCACGGTTTTGCGCTGCACCATCTCGCGGGCTTTCTTGGCCGCGATACGAGCCTTGGCCGCCAGAATCACCTTCTCTACGATGATGCGGGCTTCCTTAGGGTTTTCCTCCAAGTACTGGTTCAGGATTTCACCCACCACTTGGTTCACAGCGCCGCTCACGTCGCTGTTGCCCAGCTTGGTTTTGGTCTGGCCTTCGAACTGCGGCTCCTGCACCTTCACCGAAATCACGGCGGTGAGGCCTTCGCGGAAGTCATCGCCCTGAATCTCCACCTTCGCCTTCTCCAGCATCCCCGACTTATCGGCGTAAGCTTTCAGCGTGCGCGTCAAGGCCGAACGGAAGCCAGCCACGTGCGTGCCACCTTCGTGGGTGTTGATGTTGTTGACGTAGGAAAAGATGTGCTCCTGGTACGAGTCATTGTACTGCAGAGCTACTTCTACGGGCGTGCCGCCCCGCTCGCTCACCACGTGAATGGGGCGCGGCATCAGCACGTTCCGCTCGCCGTCGATGTACTGTACGAACTCAGCCAGACCACCTTCCGAGAAGAAGGTTTCGCCGCGGGCCACGCCGTTGTCGTCCTTCTCCCGCAGATCCATCAAGTTGATGCGAATGCCCTTGTTCAGGTACGCCAACTCACGCAAACGCGTAGCAATGGTCTCGTAGCGGTATACTGTCTCGGTGAAGATGGAGTCATCGGGCCAGAATTCTACTTGCGTACCGCTCTGCTCCGTATCGCCGATCTGCTTCACCGGGTACATGGGCGCACCACGCTCATACTCTTGCTGATATACGTGGCCGTTTTTGTAAACGGTTACACGCAGCAGGTTGCTCAGCGCGTTTACGCAGCTCACACCTACGCCGTGCAGGCCACCGGACACCTTGTAGCTGTCCTTATCAAATTTACCCCCGGCGTGGAGCACGGTCATTACAACCTCCAGCGCCGAGCGGCCTTCTTTCTGGTGAAAATCCACCGGGATGCCGCGCCCGTTGTCGCGCACCGTGATGGAGTTGTCTTCGTTGATGGTTACGTCAATCGTGTCGCAGTATCCAGCCAGCGCTTCGTCGATGGAATTGTCGACTACTTCCCACACCAAGTGGTGCAAGCCCTTGATACCGATGTCGCCGATATACATGGCCGGGCGCTTGCGCACGGCTTCAAGCCCTTCCAGTACCTGGATACTATCAGCCGAGTATGCGGCGGGGGCTTTTTTCTCTTGAATTTCGCTCATGTGCGGCGGTTAAAGTTCAGCTCCTGTATAACACGCGAAGATACCGAAACATCCCTTTTTTGCTAGGTTTTGCGGGGTTATTCGTATTACAAGACCCGATTAAAATCGCATTCCTAAAGCAGTAATAGCTGAAGCTTTCAGTGACTTGCTTCACAATAGTCCTCAGGCGCGCCTGAGTCCTGATAACTCAGCGCCCGAAGCATTCTTCTCCAATAGATATGACTACTTAAACTCAAGTAACAAAGAACAAAAAAGAAGCAGCCGCTACTCGAATCGAGTAGCGGCTGCTTCTACTAGTGATTCAGCAGATTACTGGATTACTAATTTCTTGCTTACGGCACCCTGCTCCGTCTCAAGTTGCAGAGTGTACATACCTGCTTTGTGCTTGCTCAGGTCTACCAGCACGTCTTGCGAGGTGGCACCGGTAGCACGCAGCGTAGTGGTGTACACCTCGCGGCCCAGCGCATCGGTAACGCTCAGACGGCGCGGGTTAGAGTTGTTGGCAGCCACGTTCAATTTGAACACGCCGTCGTTGCTCGGGTTCGGGAATACTTGCACGGAAGCCTGCAACGCAGCGCTAGCGCGGTTGGAAGTCAGCACACGGTTCAGTTTGAACATTCCACCCGTGCTAGCGCCCGTAGACGGACCCGTGTAGCCACCGGTGTACCCGATGGAGGGGCTGAGCATGTCTACTTCAAACTGAATCTTACCGGTTTCCAGATCAGTCCACGTCAAGCCCCCGTCGCGCGAGATGGAGCTACCGTAATCAGCAATGCTGGCGGGTTGTAATACTGCCTGACCTACGCTAATGTAGGTATTGGGCAAACCAGGTATTACATCCAGACCCGAAGGACGGAAGTTACCGCTGTAGGCTACAAGGGAGTTGGTTGTACCACCGTTGGTAGTAGCAATTACGTCAAAGCCACTCGACATTACGCCGCGTTGCGCATCGGTAAAGGCAATATAGCTGATGGCATCAACGAGGTCAGAGGCAGCAGCAGTCCAAGTCAGGCCGCGGTCGGTCGATTTGAACAAACGAGCACCGCTGCCGCTGTCGCTGTAGCCACCCAGCCAAATGGTGTTGCCCATCACAAAGTAAGCTCCTGCATTACCATATTCATCAACCGCCAAGGCGGTGGGAGCATTGTTATTGCGCGTCCAAGTAGTGCCGCCATCGGTGGTGGTGTAGAACTCAAAGCGGGCACCTACTGCGGGGGGGTTCGGGTCACCCCAAGCCACACCGTTGTTGGCATCGAAGAAGTGAACACCGTTGGCGAATGCTGCAGCACCGCTGAACTGAGCCGTGGGCTGACGCGTCCAAGAAGTACCGCCATTGGTGGTCTTATAGATACCACCAGCACCCGACGTAGCTGCTGCAGGTGTAGTCGGGAAAACCGCAATCCAAGCTGTGTTGGCATCAATAGCCGATATATTGGCTACTCCCATCCCTGCTGGTAAGGCCGGAATAGCACCACCAGTCCAAGTGTTGCCGCCGTCAATCGAGCGGGCGTAGCTGCGGGTTTGAGCACCAGTTACATTTTCCCGCGTCAGTACCCATACAGTTGCGGCATTAACAGCCTGAACTTTCTCTACAGTGTAGTTGGCAGGAACGACGGATGCACCGAAGTTCTGGGCTACCCAAAATGGATTAGCAGTTTGAGCGAAGGCCGGCGCGGAAAAAAGCGCTGCGCAAGCCAATGAAAGTAGAGTTTTTTTCATGGGTGTTAACAAAGGGGGTGGTTTGAAAAGAAAGTCGACTGTAAGTGTTTTTACCAAAACACAACACCAGTGGAATCAGGGCCAATGTACAAAAAGAATTTATTGATAAAACACCTTCCCCTCGACTGTCAAATGCTTACTCACCCGCGTTTTGTCTCGCATCATCACCAGCTTAAAGTCTGTTTCAGACAACCCCCATAACACACTTGCCACAACCTCAGCTGTATAGCAGCAAATATTCTTACTCAGCATCGCCTCATTTGCACCTGCCGGATGCTTGATGGGGATTGTAGCTTCCTCAAGCCGACTTCTCTCAAGCGGCTTGAGCTTATCTCACCTCGTTGGCATTGCTTGGCATCAAAGCCCCGTAAGCACTGAAAGCAAATCAGCCACTTGGTCTTGAGACCAAGTGGCTGGAATACTGAAGCACCCCCGGCACGATTCGAACGTGCGACCGTCTGCTTAGAAGGCAGATGCTCTATCCAGCTGAGCTACGGGAGCGGAAGAAGGCAATACAAATAAGCCTTAATCAAATTTACACTTGCAATGTACTTCGCAAGTCAAGTGTAGGTTGTTTCTAACAATTAGGAACTAGGCCTAATACATCGAAAGCCGCCCACCCCACTAGGCGGGCAGACGGCTTTCAATGGTGTCGGGGTGGCAGGATTCGAACCTGCGGCCTCCTGCTCCCAAAGCAGGCGCGATACCGGGCTACGCTACACCCCGAGAAGCAGAAATGTTGAACGCCGAGGGTCAAAACGTTGAAGCCATCGGCATTCAACCCTCAACATTCAACATTTCAAAGTGCGGAGAGGGGGGGATTCGAACCCCCGGTAGCCTTTAGAGCTACGGCAGTTTAGCAAACTACTGGTTTCAGCCACTCACCCACCTCTCCGTGTTGTGGCAAATTCGAAGGGCCGCTTGCCCTTTGGTGGCGCAAATATACAAGCGGCATTTGGAAAACAACCGACCGTGAAAAAAAAATCTACGTTTCAGCTCTTCTGGGCCATTATCTTTGACTTCCACCCTTGCCGGCTTCAGGCCTCATTTGATGCTTACTTGGCTGTATTCCTGGACCCAATGGGAGACCATAGTTCTGACGGCTACACTCTTCCTGTATGCCGGGTATGCTCTGCGCACGGCACGCTTGGCGCGCCCTATGGGCCAAAGCGGATGGCGCGTGTTGTTCAAATTTCTTCCCCGCATGTTAGCCCTTGGTCTGCTGCTGATAGCATTGCTAGGACCAGCCTATGGCCTTACACAACGGGCTGTACGCACGGCCGGTAAGGACCTGTGGCTTATGGTAGACCTTTCGCGCTCCATGGATGCAGTGGACGTAGCCCCTACCCGACTGCAGAAAGCCCGGGCCGAGCTCCAGGAATTGGTGCAACGATTTCCAGCTGACCGCATTGGCCTGATCGTGTTCAGTTCGGAAGCTTTTGTACACTGCCCACTGACATATGACCAGAACACGCTGTTGCTGCTGCTGAATACGCTTGAAACGCGTTTGGTACCTGCAGGCAGTACTAATCTGACTCACCCATTAAATCTAGCCATGACGCGAATGGTGGCTAGTTCCATACCCAACACCAGCCCCGAGGCAGCGCCCCGGGCCACTGCTTTGGTGCTGATCAGCGACGGAGAGGATTTTAGCGACAACATGGACGCCACGGTGCGGGAACTGGTGCGCAGCGGCATGCGCCTGTATACCGTGGGCGTAGGCACCACTGAGGGAGGCCGTATTCCGCGGGCGGGCGGTTACCTGCCCGATGCACAGGGCAAGCCAGTGGTAACCCGGCTCCAGCCAGCGGCATTGCGCCGTCTCTCGGAGGCGACGGGCGGCGTATATGTGGAGCTTACCAACCGCCGCAATGAGTTTCCACTGCTGTTGCGGGCGCTCAACCGCTTAGAGGGCCAAACGCAACAGGTTAGAACTGTAACAGTCGCCGACAACCGCTATGAGTATCCGTTAATTGCGGCACTGGTGCTACTAGCCTTGGACGCCGTACTCGCTTTCACCGTTATTAAGCCCTAATGCGGATTTTCGTTGCATTGCTGCTGCTTATCGGGGAAGGTTGGTGGGGCACGTTCCAGCGGGTGGACCAAGCCAACCAAGCGCTGCGACAGGCTGAAACGGCTTATGCCCGCCGCGACTATGCCAAAGCAGCCACTGCATATGATCGGGCTCGGAGCCTGGGGGCCACTTCTGAGCAGCTATACCTGAACCTTGGGCACGCTTATAGCCAAGCTGGTGATGCCGCTGCGGCCCGCGAAGCCTATGGCACCCTCACCCAGAGCAAATCGGCGGTGACGCGGAGCGTGGCCCGGCAGCAACTGGGCGTACTGGCTGCTCAGGCAGGCAACTATGCCCAAGCCACAACTTTGCTTCGCCAAGCTCTGCACGATAACCCAGGCAACGCCACGGCTCGGTTCAACTATGAATTGTTGCGCTCATATCAGGGCCGGCGTACCCCTCCCCAACTCCCACCTCCGCCCCCACCGGCCCGCAAGCCGGACGCGCAGAAAGGCGGCAGCGGCTCGTCGGCAGATCAAATGGCGGGGGGCCAAGCTCCGCCGCAGCCATCAGCTGGGTCAGGAGGCAACGACGCCGGTGGGGCCAGAAGCGGCAACACCGGCAGCGGCCAGCAGCGCGCCATGGCCCAAGGCAGTAGCCCTGGAACCGAAAGAGGCCTAGATACCGGAGCCGCTAGTGAGCAGTCGGGCAGCAACGAAGCAGCTACCAATCAAGGCGCTTCGGCGGCTGACCGGCGCGTAATCACGCAACAGCGGCTGCAGCCACTGAACCTGAGTGAGGCGCAGGCCCGGCAGCTGCTGGATGCGCTGCAAGCGGCGGAGCAGCAGTACCTGCAGCAACTGCCGCACCGGGCCACGCAGCGGCCCGATCCTCGCAAGCCGGCTTGGTAATGGCACGAGCACGTCACCGAGCCGGTTCAGTGCCAGCCTTACCCCGAAAATTCCTATTACTTTTGACTTGCTGCTGACCGCAGCTTAGAACAGACAATCTACTCTCCCAACCCACCCTTTCTACTTTCATGCAAATCAAAGAAGTCTATGTCATTTCGGCCGTGCGCACGCCCATCGGTAGCTTCGGGGGCAGCCTGGCCTCGCTGTCGGCTACGGAGCTAGGCGGCATTGCCTTGAAAGGTGCCCTTGAAAAAGCCGGTGTCGACCCGAAAGAGGTGCAACAGGTAATCATGGGCAACGTGATTTCGGCCAACCTAGGTCAGGCCCCGGCCCGTCAGGCGGCGCTCAAGGCCGGTCTGGGCTACGAGGTGGAATGCACCACCGTCAATAAAGTCTGTGCTTCGGGCTCGAAAGCCATTATGATGGCTGCCCAAGCCATCATGCTCGGCCACGCCGATGTGGTACTGGCCGGCGGCATGGAAAGCATGTCGAACGTTCCTTACTACTTGGAGAAGGCTCGCTTCGGAGCGAAATACGGCCACGGTCAGATGATCGACGGCCTGATGAAAGATGGCCTGTGGGACCCCTACCACGACTACGCCATGGGCAACGCAGCAGAAAACACGGCCAAGGAAATGGGCATTACCCGCGAAGAGCAGGATGCTTTTGCCATCGAGTCGTACACGCGTAGCGCCAACGCAGCTAAAGCCGGCAAGAAGAAAAACGAAATCGTTCCGGTAACTATCGAAAGCCGCGGTAAGACCACGGTGATTGAGGACGACGAGGAGTACCTGAAAGTAGATTTCGCGAAAGTGCCGGGCTTGAAGCCGGCTTTCATCAAGGAAGGTACCGTAACGGCCGCTAACGCCTCTACCCTGAACGACGGCGCAGCCGCCGTACTGCTGATGAGCAAGGAAAAAGCTGAGCAGTTGGGCGTAGTGGGCATCGCGCAGGTTCTGGGCTTTGCTGATGCTGAGCAGGCGCCGGAGTGGTTTACCACCTCCCCCGCACTGGCCATTCCGAAAGCACTGAAGTACGCCGGTGTAGCGCCGGAGCAGGTTGACTTCTACGAAATCAACGAGGCTTTCTCAGTGGTTTCGCTGGCTAACAACAAGCTGCTGAACCTGGAAGGCACCAAAGTAAACGTGTACGGCGGTGCCGTGTCGCTGGGCCACCCGCTGGGGGCATCAGGCGCGCGTATCGTGAGCACGCTGCTGAACGTGATGAACAACGAAGGTGGCAGCATCGGCGTGACGGGCATCTGCAACGGTGGCGGCGGCGCTAGCAGCCTCGTGTTCAAGAAGCTGTAGCACGTCAGAATTACCGATTGAGTTCTGTAGGCTACTGCCCCGCGCCGCAAGGTGCGGGGCAGTTTGCGTTTGGACGCTTTCGCATTCGAAGCAGCACTTATGGCAGCCGGCTATTGTTGAGCCGGCAGAATGCTACATCTTGCTTTTTAATTCGGCACAATTTTTTGCGCACCGCTGCTGTTACTTTGAACGCGCATACTGAATAGCATGAACAAACTACTGCTAGCGGGGCTGCTCCTGCTGCTGGCGGCTCCGGCCTGGGCCCAGCGTCCCCGCGTCCTGACGACCTACTTCGACACTACCCGCACTAAGAAACGTGAGGTATACCGGGCGCTGGTAGGGCGTGACACCGTGATGCAAGGCACTTACAAACGCTTTTACCGATCTGGCAAACAAGAAGTACAGACGAGCTACCGCGCCGGCAAGCCCGACAGTGCTTACGTAGAGTTCTTCGAGACCGGACAGCGTCGCCTAGAAGTAACCTTCCGGGAAGGCCAGCGCCAGGGCCCCTTCCGCACCTTCTACCCCAGCGGCAAAATAGCGCAGGAAGGCACCTACGAAGACGATCAACCCAACGGCACCATCAAGATGTATCACCCCTCGGGTGAGCTAAAGCTGGAAACGACGCTGGACCGCGGCCAACCCAGCGGCGTAGTTCGGCAAGTGTACGCCTCAGGCAAGCCCCAGGTAGAAATGACCTATCAGAACGGGCAACCCAACGGCGTGGTGCGCACTTACTTTCCCAGCGGGCAGCTCCAAAGTGAAGGCACCTACCGCAATGGCTTGTTGTCCGGGGGATACAAGACCTGGTTTGAGAATGGTCAGCTGGAAACCGACGTGACCATGGATAAAACCGGCCGCGGAACCATGCGCACGTACTACCCATCGGGCAAGCTTAAGACCGAAGGCAACTACGTACCGGCCACTGCTGCTACGCGCCCCGTTACCAACCAGCTCGGCGACGACCTAACCAAACGTGCCAAGCAAATGGCTCCTGGCACGGCCAACCTGGAAGGGTTGGTAAAGACTTATTACGAAGACGGGCAGCCCAAAAGCACCCAGAACTACAAAGCCGGCGTGCTGGCAGGCCAGTCGCGCTACTTTTACCCTTCCGGCAAGCTGGAGCAGGAAGCCAGCTACTCGAATGCGGGCAAGGACTACAAGGCTAAGCTGTTTTACGAAGACGGTGCCCTGAAGCAGGAGCAGGAATTTAAGAGCGGCTTGCGTACCGGTACCTGGCGCAGCTTCTATCCCGATGGCAAGCAGCTACAGCGTAAGGAAACCTATCTCAACGGCCGCTTGGCCGGCGAGCAGCTCAGCTACCACCCCAATGGACAGTTGCAGCGCAAAGTGACTTACGAAGGCAACAAAGCGAGCGGGCTGGAGCAAGAATATTTCGAGTCGGGTAAGCTGCGCAGCGAGACTACCTGGAAGTCTGGCCTTAAATCGGGCCCGTACCGCTTGCTACGAGAAGACGGCACTCAAGAAGCGGCCGGGCAATTTCGCAACAATAGGGAAACCGGAGTATGGAGTTACTTCGGTCCCGACGGTAAGACCGTAACCGAGAGGAAAACGTACCGAAATGGCCAGGTAGTTACTACGCCTAGCAAGTAAAAGTAAACCGCCAGTCTTCTTAGGCTGGCGGTTTTTTTATGCCGTGTTAGCTGCTTACAAGTTCGGCACGGCTGCCGATGTCAAGCCACAAGTAGTAGGTCAAGTAATTAGTCCTGCTTCTTGTGGCATCAACTTGGTTGTGGCGGTGTCTTTAAGGCGAGCCACAATCCCCAAGGGCAACCAGCTTAAAATATTTTCCTTAGGCGCTGTAACCAATGGGCGAAATCAAAGTTTCTACCGCCGATCAAAGAAAAATTTATTGGCCCATGCATCCTACGAAATAGTTCGTAGTCATTGAAACGAAGTGAGAGTGAAAAGCATAACGGACCGCGGCCGTTGTGTACTTGCTCCTTACCTCAGCGCTACCTGGCAGCTTCCTTTATAGCTGTTTGGTTTTGAACTCAGGCCAACAGGCTTTCTCAGCAGGCTGTTGCGATTACAAAACGTGCTTTGCCTTGGGAATAACTGCTTGATGATGTTGAGCGACTCAGAAGCAAAAGATTTTCTAAAGGCTAGGCAACTGATAACAAAAGGCTTCCATCTAGTCATCAAAAGCCGCTCCAGATATCGGAAAAGCGGAATTGAAGATTAACAATAAAAAAATATCAACAGTACCTTGCGTTACAAAGTACCTATCATTACCTTTGAAACGTTGAAACTAACCACCGCCATCAGAGCTCGGTAACCGACCGGGCAAAGGCAGCCCCAGGGCTACCACCTGCATGTGCAACACTGGTGACAATCAGCTTTAAAACCGCTTTTTAGCGCTGCTGATCGTCTTTTTTCGTCTGCCTTCACTGGTCGGACGGACAGCACTGAGTGGAACCGCGGCCACCAGCTGCCCGACGGCAAACCCCGTTCGTGTAACCTTTTTCGTCTTTTCAGTCATGTCATTCTCCCTGATTCACCGCGCTCTGTTGGGCGCTGGCCTACTCGCCGCATCCATTTCTCAACCTGCTGCCGCCAACTTCTCGGAGCCCACCTCGGCATCGGCTTCCAGCGTTCAGATTACCGGTTCCTTCACCGGTTTCCTGATCGATCAGTACACCGGCCGTCCCGTCGAAAATGCTGTAGTAGCACTAATGCGCCAGGAAAATGAGCAGCTTACTGCCGGCGCTGTGACAGCCGAAAATGGTGAATTCCGCCTTGATCGGGCTGCTTTTGGCCACTATACCCTACACGTAGAAGTGCCCGGCTACTTGCCTCTGCATGAAACTATTACGCTGGCTGCCGGCCGCAACTTGATCGACCTGGGTACTTATGGCCTCATCCCGGTAAACACGAAAGTAATTGCCAATAAGACACTGCCCGCCAACGCGGTAGCTCTGGCCACTAAGCCTTAGGCACCACTCTTATGTGCCTGTTGCTCCCTCATCGCACCATTGCCTTTATACCAGCACCCAGCTGGCCATACCAAGAAACGGGAGCGAGTGCCCGCATCAGGTACTCGCTCCCCCACCGGGAGCATTAGACTGCCCAGTCCTTTGCGGAGTAAAATCCGCCTTTTTTTCGGCCATGTACCTTGTTTTACCAAGTACTAGCCATTACTACAGGTGTTTTCGCTCGCACTTCTACTTGCCAGACTTCACATGATGTTTACTTCTTACTCCCGGTTTATTGGCTTTACAGCCGGTCTATGTGCTTCGGCTGTTTCATCTGCCCTGGCCCAAAATCCAAGCGCTGTTTCCGGTTCGCTGCTGGACAACGCCAATCAGCAGCCCCTGCCCTTCGCTAATGTGCTGCTGCTGAGGGCTCAGGACTCCACACTGGTCACGGGCACAGCTACCAACGACGCAGGTCGTTTTCGACTGGAGAAGGTGGCATCGGGCAGCTACACCTTGCGGGCTACGGTGCTGGGCTACCAGCCGCTGCGCCGCAAAGTGGTGGTAACGGGCAGCCAAACTGAAATGGATCTGGGCAATGTTGCGCTTACGCCTCTTGTCACTGAACTAAAGGGTGTGACGGTAACTGGCGAGCGGGCAGCTGTGGAGGACAACCTGGATAAGAAAGTTATCAACGTAGAAAAAGACCTGACCAGCGTGGGTGGCACGGCCGTGAACGTGTTACAGAATGTGCCTTCCGTGGCTGTAGCGGCCGATGGCACCGTGAGCATGCGCGGCAGCTCAAACATTACCATTCTCATTGATGGCAAGCCGACGGGGGCAGCCAACGGAGGGGTGGGCAACCGACTGGAGCAGATTCCGGCCAGCAGCATTGAGAAGGTGGAAGTAGTGACCAACCCATCGGCCCGCTACGATGCGGCCGGCGCTGGGGGCGTCATCAACATCATCCTGAAAAAGCAGAAGAAGGACGGTTACAACGGACAAGCAACCTTTACGACCGGCACCCGCGACAAATACAACGGCAGCGTAAGTCTAAACCGCCGCGCGGGCAAGCTCAACCTGTTTGGCTCGGCCGACATGCGCGACATGCGTTTCCGCAGCAATCAGTGGACTAATCAGCTGGTGGAAACGGAAAGCGTACGCCAAAGCACGTACCAGACGGGCCGTAACCTACGCCACAACAAGACTTATAGTGGCCGCTTCGGCTTCGACCTGACGCTGCCAGCCAACCAAAGCCTGACGGTAACCCTGGAACCCAACATGAACCGCAGCGGCAACCGCGGTTGGCAAGAGGCCACCATCGCGGATGCTAATGGCATCCGGCAGATCAACAGCACCTTCGGCGTAAAGGAAAACGTAGACAACAACGAGGCTTCGGCTGATTACCGCCGGACCTGGGAAGCGCACAAAGGCCGCGAGCTGACGGCCAGCATTGGCTACGTCAACCTGACGGCTGGTGTGGTAATTGGCCAGCGTAATACCGCCGGCAGCGCTACCACCGACCTGCGCGAATGGCAGCAAGACCTTAAGGTAAATTTGCACGGAGTAAGCGGGCAGGTAGATTATGTGCACCCGCTGGGCGAAAAGCGCCGCATGGACTTCGGCGTAAAAGGCCAATGGCAAACCAATAGCGGCACCGATGATTTCCTGCAGCAGCGGGGCGAAGGCGCAGAATTTGACCGCCTACCCGAACGCTCCTACGCTTACGATTTCACGGAATACACCCAGGCCGCGTACGGCACTTATCAGCACGGCTTCGGCAAGTGGAGCATGCAGGGCGGCCTCCGGGCCGAATACACCAACACCAGCGGCGAAGTAAAGAACGGCCAAGGCCCTTTCCAGCTCGAATACCTGAACCTGTTTCCCTCGGCTACGGTAGTGCGGACGCTGGACAAAGCTGATCAGCGCGTGCAGCTGAGCTACTCGCGGCGCCTGAACCGCCCAGGATTTATGCAACTGCTGGCTTTCCCGCTGTACCAGGACCAGCGTAACTACCGCATCGGCAACCCGGCGCTGCGCCCCGAATACATCAATGCGCTGGAGCTGGGCCACCAGATGACGCTGGGCCAAGCCAATATCAGCTCAACCCTCTTCTACCGCCAGACCAACAACGCCATTCAGCGCCTGACCGCCATTGATGATGAGGCCAGCCGCCTGTACGGCAACGGAGCCTTCATCACGGCGCAGTACGCCGCCAACTTCGGGCAGGCTTACAGCTACGGCGCAGAAACTTCGATCAATCAGCCGCTGACCAAGTGGTGGCGCGTCACGGCCAATGGTTCGCTGTTCCAAACCAACGTAACGGCTGCCACCGGCAACGAATCGAGCCGCCGCACGGTATCGGGCACGGTGCGCGTGATGAACTCTTTCACCCCCACTCCCAAGCTGGATATTCAGGTGACGGGTAACTACCGCGCCGCCGTCATCACCGCCCAGGGCCGCCTGGCCCCGGTAGGAGGCATCGAAGTGGCCCTGCGCCAGCGCTTGTTCAACGA
The DNA here is from genome assembly GCF_058932745.1 of Hymenobacter sp. FMD4. Taxonomy (NCBI): domain Bacteria; kingdom Pseudomonadati; phylum Bacteroidota; class Cytophagia; order Cytophagales; family Hymenobacteraceae; genus Hymenobacter; species Hymenobacter sp. FMD4. The sequence goes on along the minus strand of NZ_JBZYWH010000003.1, from coordinate 183,400 downwards.
CCGCGCCGCCCTTACCCTGCGCATCTCCGACATCTTCGATACCCAGCGTCAGCTTTCGGAATCCTTTGTCCGGACGCCTACTTCGGACTACACGGCCGAGTCGTACAACAAATGGGAGACGCGCGTGGGCTACCTGGGCTTTTCCTGGTACCTGGGCAAAACCAAGCCTACCAAGCGCATCGAGCAAGCCCCGCAAGGTGGTGGCGGCGGGTTTGGTGGCTAAGCAGTTTGACTCTGACAGCCTGAAGTTTAGGCCCTACCTGGGAAAGGCCCGTGCCGTTGGCGCGGGCCTTTTTGGTTTATCACATGATGATGTGACTGCGCAACCGAATGCGCAACCCACGGCTGGCAGGCTGGTCATTCGCCCAAAATAACCACCCTGCCACGGCCGCCGCGTCGCTGCCCCTAGCGCCGTCGTCGCTCCTGACGCCGGCACTAGAGTTGCCGCCCGGCCCACCTGCCATCTTATGTTTACTTCTGCTGCTTTCAGGGCCTCCACAGGCACTGGCCTGCTGGCTGCGTGCCTTACCCTGCCCGCCGCCGCCCAAACCACGGGCACTGTTTCGGGCATCTTACTGGACCAAGTCACCAAAGAGCCGCTGCCCTTTGCCAACGTGGTGCTGCTTCGGGCTCAAGACTCGACAATGGTCACGGGCGCGCAAACTAGCGAGACCGGAGCTTTTCGGCTGGAGCGCGTGCCGGCCGGCCAGTATCAGTTGCGGGCTTCGGTGCTGGGCTACGCCAGCCTGCGCCGGAAGCTAACCGTAGGGCCAACCGCTGCCGATCTGAACTTGGGCCCGGTAACGCTGGCACCTACCATTCAGCAGCTAAAAGGCGTGACGGTGACCGGCGAGCGGGCCGCCGTAATAAATGACCTCAACAAGCAGGTCATCAACGTGAGCAAGGACCTGACAAGCGTAGGCGGCACGGCCGTGAACGTGCTGCAAAATGTACCCTCGGTATCGGTAGACCAGAGTGGGCAAGTGGCGCTGCGCGGCACCCCCAACGTGACGATTTACATCGACGGCAAGCCCACCGGGGCTACTGGCAACGGCGGCTCGGCCAACCTGAGCCAGATTCCGGCCAGCAGCATCGAAAGCGTGGAGGTGATTACCAATCCCGGGGCTAAGTACGAAGCCGCGGGTGGGGGTGGCATCATCAACATCGTGCTCAAAAAGGAAAAGAAAGACGGCTTCAACGGCAACGCCGGGCTGAACCTGGGCACGGGCGAAAAGTACAACGCCACCTTGGGCCTAAACCGTCGCCAGGGCCGGTTCAATTGGTTTGGCTCTTACGATTACCGCGCCGATCAGTACCGCATCCGCTTTGATACGCGCCAACAAACCGCCAATGCCGACTGGATAACCGACACGGAGCAGGTGGCCCGGCAGGTACAACGCAACCAGACGCACGCCGGCCGCTTGGGTTTCGACTACACCCTCTCGCCTACCCAAACGCTGACCTTCACCGTGCAGCCGCGCTATAACACCCTGAACGTGCGCGAAAATCAGGTGGCCGACCTGGTGTACACCCACCGCACCAGCGGCGTGGCTACGCCCGGCCCGCTGCAAGTGCGCAGCGGCACCACCGCCCAAGTGGGTTCGGCCGATGCGGCCGTAGACTACCGCCGCACGTGGCCGGAGCAGAAGGGTCGCGAGCTGACCTTTAATGCCTTGTACTCCTTTGTAAAGGGCAACAACGTGCTGGAGCAAAAGCAAAACGAAAACCAACCCCTAGACGAGCTGCTGCAGCGGCAACCCATCAACTTTGTGTTTCCGCAAGGATCGGCGCAAGTTGATTACGTGCATCCCGTCGGGGCCAAGGGACGCTTAGAGGCGGGCCTGCGAAGCCAATTGCGCGGCACCGATGGCCGCTACGAGTTTCAGCGCCTCAACCGCGCCGAGGCCCAATACGCCCGCGTCGATTCGCTGTCGATGGACTACCGCTACTTCGACTACATCCAGGCTGGCTACGCCACCTTCCAGAACGAAAAGGGTGGATTCAGCTATCAGCTAGGCTTGCGCGCCGAGCACACCAGTAGCCGCGGCGTGGTGCACAACTCTGGTACCCGCCTCCGGCGCGACTACCTGAACCTGTTTCCTTCCCTGACGCTCAGCCAAAGCCTGCCCGGTGAGCAGCGTGTGCAGTTCAGCTACGCCCGCCGCCTCAACCGCCCCGATGTGCCGCAACTGCTGCCGCTGCGCAACTACACCGACCCGCGCAACGCCCGCCAGGGCAACCCCAACCTGCGCCCTGAGTACATCCACACGCTGGAGCTCGGCCACCAGAAACACTGGGGCCAGGCCACGCTGAGCACGACCTTGTTTGTGCGCGAAACCCGCAACCAAGTGCAGCGCTTCCGCGGCGTGGTATCGGTGGACACGCTGCGCCGCGGCAATGATAAAGTAGTGGCGGTAAACACCCTCACTTACTTCGAAAACGTGGGCTACAACCGCACTTACGGCCTGGAAATGAACCTTACGCAACCGCTCACGCCTTGGTGGCGGCTTAACCTGAACGGCTCGTTGTTCGGCAACGAAGTATCGACCAATAGCGGTACCGAAACGGACGGGCGCAACCTGGTGTACAGCACCCGCCTGAACACGAGCTTTACGCCGGTGAAAAAGTTGGATGTGCAGCTGACGGCCAACTACCGCTCGGCCACGCTCACGGCCCAGGGCCGCATCGGGGCGGTATACTCTACTGACTTGGCCGTGAAGTACAGCGTACTGCAGGACCGGGGCGCCCTCACCCTGCGCGTTTCGGACTTGTTCGATACCCAGCAGTTCAACGTGATGGCCTTCGGCCCCGGCCTCAACATGGACCTGCGCATGAAGCGCGAAACGCGCATTGCTTTCCTTGGCTTTAGCTACCGCTTCGGCAGCGAGCAAAGCCCGGCTCGGCCACGCCGCCGGGGCGAGCAGTCGCAGGGTGGTTCGGGCGTCGATTTTTAATGAGCCGCTGGCTGAAACCACATACTTGGGTGGGCGCAGCTCTAGTAACATGCTGATTACCTAAATACTGCCTTCACTTTCACATCATCGTGCGATTGATGAGCACCCCTGCCCCGATCTACCTTTGTCATGTTGGTTCGCCGCAGATAAGGCCTCGGTTACTGAATTGATTATCAGTCACCCGGCACCCGGCCAACCCTCTGATTAGCATCCACCAGCTTGACCAAACCACGCAGTACCGCGGCTGCTTGGTGCCCCTCAAGTCTTCGCACCAGTTCTTCCTGACCCCAACTATGAAAACTTCCTTTGCCTTCCGCTTTTTCCTCTCGGCTTTTGCCCTCGTATTCGCGCTGTATACCACAGCTGCCTCCAAAGTGCCGGCGGCCAACGGGCTTGATGGCCAGCTTTCGGGTATCATTCTCGATGGCGACACCCACGAGCCCATACCACAGGCCAACGTAGTGCTGCTGCGGGCCAGCGACCGTAGCTATGTAGCTACCGTCGCTACCCGCGCCGACGGCTCGTTCCAGTTCAGCCACTTGCCTTTCGGCGAGTACACCGTACAAACCACCGTGCTGGGTTACCAGCCGTTGCACCCGGTGTTTCAGCTGGATGCTCGCAAGCCCAGCGTGAAACTGGGTGAGGTAACCCTGACGCCGCTGACCGAGCCTGTGCTGAAAACCACGCCCGCTCGCATCAGCACGAAAGTGGGCCACGCCAGCTCATCGGTACTGACGGCTACGCAGCTGCACACCCGCGCCTGGTTGATCACGCGTTCGTAAGGCCAGACTGCCCTCCTTCCCGCGCCGGGGCCACAGCCACAAGCTGTGGCCCCGGCAGCGTTTGGTGGGTTACCCTCCGCGGCCGGCAGTATGAAGAGTAGCCCACCTCGCCGGGCACCTAACCAGCCGCACATGCGTTGGACCATCCGTGCACTCCGCCTGCTTATGCCCGCTTTTGCTGTTTTCGTTGCGCTGCTGATGACGGGCACCCTGGTGCCGCGCAACGCTGCTTTTCAGCAGACGCCGGGTGGAGTGCAGGTGTATGTGGTGTCGAATGGCTTTCACACCGATTTGGTGCTGCCCGTGGTAGAGCAGCGTACCGGTACCGATTGGCTTGCCCAATTCAATAACCCCGCTTGGCAAACCCGTTACCGCTATTACGATTACGTTGCCTTCGGCTGGGGTGACGAGGCGTTTTACCTGGGGTCTTACGGCGGCCGACTGCCCAAGCTCACAACGGTGTTACGCGCCCTGCTGCCCGATAAAACCCTTATGCACGTAGGCTTCTACCGCGGTTCGCCCCGCCCAGGTGAGCGGGTAGTGCCGCTACGCATTTCGGCCGAGGAGTACCAGCGGCTCAGCCACTACATCGCCCAGTCGTTCCGACCCGATTCGCTGGGCCAATGGGCGCTGCGCAACGAAGCTGGCTACGGGGCCGATGACTACTTTTTTCCCGCGCGCGGCCGTTACCACGCCCTGCGCACCTGCAATGACTGGACCAACCGCGGCCTTCAGCAAGCCGGTATACGGGCCGCGCTGAAGGCCCCTTTGGCGGCCTCGGTGATGTACCAGGTAAAGCTGGCGGCGGAGAAATAGGCGTGCCTTTAGTATCGTATAGCTAGTTCGATTGATCAGCTTTATACCCCCTTGAGCTGCGCGCGGCGAGCGGCGTGACGCAGCAAAAACTCATTATTCAATAACTGGCTGCCCACGGCTCAGTGCTGAGTTTGCCTGACTTGCCGGAAACTCCGTAGGTCAGGCTTGTTTTTCGGCCATTGGTTACGGCTTGGCGGCCCCGCTGCTACCTTTGCGGCCCTTGCCTACCATTCCCATGCAAAAACCCAGCATCCCCCGCGGCACCCGCGACTTCGGTCCCGCTCAGGTGGCCCGCCGCAACTATATCTTCGGCATCATCCGCCGCGTGTTTGAAAAGTTTGGTTACGCCCCGCTCGAAACGCCGACCATGGAAAACTTGTCGGTGCTCACCGGCAAGTACGGCGAAGAAGGCGACCAGCTCTTGTTTAAGATTCTGAATTCGGGCGACTTTCTCGATAAAGTTACCCTCGACGACCTGCAGGCCGGCTATAAGAAGGTGTTGCCCAAAGTGGCCGAAAAGGGCTTGCGCTACGACCTCACGGTGCCCTTCGCCCGCTACGTAGTGATGAACCGCGGCCAACTCACCCTGCCTTTCAAGCGCTACCAGATTCAGCCTGTGTGGCGCGCCGACCGCCCCCAACGCGGCCGCTACCGCGAGTTTGTGCAGTGCGACGCCGACGTGGTGGGCACGACTTCGCTGCTTTGCGAGGCTGAGATTGTGCTAATGATTGACGAGGTGCTGTCGACGCTCGGCCTGACGGACTTTAGCATCAAGATTAACCACCGCGGCGTGCTGTCGGGCATTTATCAGGCCCTAGGCGGTGTGGGCACCGAATCGGACTTGTTCGTGGCTATCGATAAGCTCGACAAGATTGGCCGCGAGGGCGTGACCAAAGAGCTGCTGGAGCGCGGCTTTCCTGCCGAGGCCATTGAGAAGGTCTTTAACTACTTACAAGTTGAAGGCTCCTTCGATGAAAAGCTCCAGCAGCTACGCAGCGCCTTCGGGGCTGATGGCGTGCTCACCGACGCTACTGCCGGCCCGGCCCGCGGCCTCTCCGATCTAGAGCAAGTACAGAGCTACCTTCAGGACTTCGGCTTCCAGAACTTCCACCGCCTCGATTTCGACGTGACCCTGGCCCGCGGCCTCTCCTACTACACCGGCTGCATCTTCGAAGTGAAGGTGAATAACGTGCAGATGGGCAGCATCTCGGGTGGCGGCCGCTACGACAACCTCACCGGCGCATTCGGCATGCCGGGCTTGTCGGGCGTGGGCTTCTCCTTCGGCGTCGACCGCATTTACGACGTGCTGGAAGAGTTGCAGCTCTTCCCCGAAGGCGCCGTATCGGCTCCGTTGTGCCTTATTGCAAACTTCGACGCCGAAGGCCGCGCCACCGTGCTGCCGCTGCTGCGCCAACTTCGCGACGCCGGCCTCGCGGCCGAGATGTACCCGGAAGTCAGCAAGCTCAAAAAGCAGTTTGAGTACGCCGACAAGCGCGGCATCCGCTACCTGGTGCTGGCCGGCCCCGACGAACGGACCGCTGGCGTGGTGAAGCTGCGCGACATGCGTGCTGGTACCGAGCAGACGCTGACGGCCACGGAAGTAGTGCAGCAGCTACAGGAGCTTGGCTAAGCAAGCTTCTTGCACCGCAACAGCCCAAAAGCTGATAACCACAAGTTCTCTTGGCTCCCCGCTTCAGCAGAAGCGGGGAGCTTTTTTTGCCCCGACTTTCTAACCCGATCATCGGCAAATTCCGGCCAAACGCGTAGTTTCCCGCTCCGCTTGGTCCACCCCACCCGCCGGCGGCTCTTTCCCACCCATGCCCGACAGCTTTCACCTCAACCCTGCTACTTACCTCGACCTGCCCACGCTGGAGCAAGTGCTCCACGAGAAGCGCCCCCTTGTCCTTAGCGACGACGCCCGGCAGCGCATCGAACATTGCCACCACTACCTGCACGACCGCCTGCAGCGCTCCGATGCCCCGGTGTACGGCATCAATACGGGCTTCGGCGCCCTCTGCAACACCAGCATTTCGCCCCAAGACCGCGGCCAGCTGCAGGTAAACCTGATGATGTCGCACGCCTGCGGTACGGGCGGCGAAGTGCCGCAGGAACTGGTGCGCATCATGTTGCTGCTCAAAGCCCAAAGCCTGAGCTACGGCCACAGCGGCGTGCAACTGGCCACCGTGCAGCGCCTGTTGGATTTCTACAACCGCGGCATTTACCCGATGGTGTACCAGCAAGGCTCACTCGGCGCCAGCGGCGACCTGGCTCCGCTCGCGCACCTGTGTTTGCCGCTCATCGGGCTGGGCGAAGTGCAGTTTGAAGGCTACCGCCTGGCCGCTGCCGATGCCATGCACCTGTTTAGCTGGCAGCCCATTCAGCTCGAAGCCAAGGAAGGCTTAGCCTTGCTGAACGGCACCCAGTTCATGCTCGCCTACGCCGTGCACAGCACCTTGCGGGCGCGCCGTTTGCTGCTGGCCGCTGATGTCATCGGCGCTATTTCGCTGGAAGCTTTCGACGGCCGCCCCGAGCCTTTTGATGAGCGTTTGCACCGCATCCGGCCGCACGCCGGCCAACTGGCTACTGCCCGGCACATCCGGGAACTCCTGCAAGGCAGCCAGCTGCAACAACAGGTAAAAACGGCCATTCAGGACCCTTACTCCTTCCGCTGCATGCCCCAAGTACACGGCGCTTCTCGCGACGCGGTGCAGCACGTAGCGCAGGTGGTGGAGACGGAATGCAACGCCGTAACCGACAACCCCAACATCTTCCCCGAAGGCGACGCCATTCTTTCCGGCGGCAACTTCCACGGGCAGCCGCTCGCCCTATCGCTTGATTTTCTGGCTATTGCCGTGGCCGAACTCGGTTCGATTTCGGAGCGCCGCACCTACCAGCTCATCAGCGGGCAGCGCGGCCTGCCGCCTTTCCTGGTGGCCGAGCCGGGTCTGAATTCGGGCCTGATGATTCCGCAGTACGCGGCCGCCAGCATCGTAAGCCAAAGCAAGCAGCTGTGTACCCCTGCTTCCGTCGACAGCATTGTGAGCAGCAACGGCCAAGAAGACCACGTAAGCATGGGTGCCAACGCGGCTACGAAAGCCCTGCGTGTGGTAGAAAATACCGAACAGGTCCTGGGCATTGAGCTGCTCAATGCCGTACAGGCGCTGACTTTCCGACGCCCGGCCCGCAGCTCCGAAGCACTAGAGCGCGTGGTAGAAGCGTTTAAAGCCCAGGTTCCCTTTATTGGTCAGGACCGGGTACTGTACCCCGACCTGCACGCGGCGGCACGTTTCGTTCAGACTTACGCCTGGGAATAGCTGTCCGCGCTATGCGGCTAACTCGTATTTTGCCCCGATGAACTATCAAACCAGGCCGGCGGCCGTTAGGCCAGGCATGATGCTTCGTGGTTTGCTGTTGTGGCTGTTGGTGCTGCTGACGGGCACTTCACTGCGCGCGCAAAACTGCCCCAACGATGCATTTTGCCCCACGGCCGACTTTCGGGTGTACGACGACGCCACTGGTCAGCCGCTCGACATTCCGGGCCAGGCCGTGACGGTACTGTGCGCTGGCTCGCGCATCCGCATCCGCGACCGAAGCGGACAGAACTTCCCCCGCGAAAACATCCGCTACATCTTTGGCTGCTTTTCCAGCACCAATTCCAACCTCGATACCGTCACGACTCGCACAGTACCGGCCACGCCCGGGCAGCTCATCATTCAGCAAAACACCCCCAATAACCCCAGCCTGCCGGGCTGCCCTACCGGCACCGGGCAGCTGTTCTCGCGGCGCTTTGAGGTGCGCGCCCGGCCGCAGCCCGATTTCACCTTTGCCTACTGCGGCACCACGCGCACGCAGGTGCAGCTAACCATCGTGAGCCCGCAAAGCAACGTGCGCTACGAAGTGCAGGTGGGCAACGGCCCGCGCCAGCTAGTGACCCAGCCCACGGCGGTATATACCGCCACGCCCGCTGCTACCAGCATCACAGTATACGCCAATTACACCGATGCCCGCGTTTGCGAAGGAGTTACCACGAAGCCTTATCCAGCCCAACCCACGCCGCAAGCGCCGGTGCTGCAGCGCCTGACGGTCCAGGGCAGCACCTTGCAGTTTGCTTTTGCCGCGCTGCAGCCGGAGTACCGTTACGCGCTGGAACAGGAAACCAGTTCCGGTGCTTTTCAACCGGTAACTGACATTCCAGCTACCAGCACTTCGTTTGCGTTATTGAATGCTTCCCTGAGCAGCTGCTACCGCCTGCGCCTCACCGACGCTTGCGGCACCTTGTCATTGCCCTCGGCCCCGCTGTGCCCGGTTAGCCTGACTGTTAGTTCGCTCAACGGCCAAAACCTGCTGCGCTGGACCCAGCCTGCCGGTAGCCCGGTCACGACTTACGACATCACGCGCGACAACCAGCCGCTAACGTCGCTTCCGCCCCCCGCTTCGGCCTACGACGACACGCGCGTGACCTGCGGCGTGGCGTACCGCTACCAGGTGGTGGCGCGCACCGTCTCCGGCATGTCCGAATCAGAAGTACGGAGTGTGCAGACGCTGGCCGGGCAGCCGGCGGCCGCTCCGCAGCTATCCGCTTCTTTCACCCTCGACAATGCCGTGGAGCTTGGCGTGCTCGGCTCAGCCCCTGACCCAAGTTCCCGCCTCCTGGTGCGGCGCACCCTCGGCAATACTACTGAAGACGTGTCCGCCACCAACGGTCTGCCAGTGCTCGACCGCCTAGCGTCTGTATCGCCAGAAGCCGTGCCCTGCTACACCGGCCGCCTCGCCGACCAATGCGGCAATACCTCTGCTCCCAGTGCCGCCGTTTGTCCGCCTGTGCTGGGTGCCCGCCCTGTGGCGGCTGACAACGACGAAGTGAACCTGCGCTGGGCTGAGCCCGCCGGCCAGGGCACGGGCTGGACCTACAGGCTGGTTTTGCTCGACGCCGAGGGCCGTGAAATCAGCAGCCGTACCGTTAGCAGCATCGACAATACCTTTCGCGACCCCCAGCCGCCCTCCGACCGGCAAGTGCTGCGTTACCGTCTCGCGGCTACTTCCAGCGCCGGCCGCACCGTGTACAGCAATGTGGTAACCATGGCGCGCAAGGTGCTGGTGGTGGTGCCCACAGCCTTTACGCCCAACGGGGACGGCCGCAACGACGTGCTGGAAATAAAGGGGCGCTTTATCCGCACCTTCAACTTTATGCTGTTCGACCGCAACGGCGTGGTGGTTTTCCGGGCCACCGACCGCAACCAGACCTGGGACGGCCGGGTGCGCGGCGTACAGGCGGCGCCGCAGGTTTTTTCGTTTCAGTACGAAGCCACCGACGAAACCGGCCAGCGCGTAACCCAGCGGGGCACCGTGACACTGCTGCGTTAATGCACCGCAAAAGGGCTGCTTAGGTGCTTCCGACCTCAGCGCCGTACTTTTGGCGCCGCCTGCCGGCTACGCGCAGGCATTTTGATGCCTTCCCGGCGTCATTTTTTGGATCAATAACCTTGAAAAAGACTTGTTATGTTTGACATGATGGGGATGATGGGTCGCCTGAAGGACCTGCAGGAGAAAGTAAAGCAAGCCCAGAGCGAACTACCGGGCATCACAGCCACGGCTGAGGCTGGTGGCGGAATGGTACGCGCTACTGCCAACGGCAAGCGCCAGCTGCTGAAGCTTGAAATCGACGAAACGCTGCTCACGCCGCAGGACAAAGACATGCTGGCTGACTTGGTGGTAGCCGCCGTAAACAAGGTAATGGATGAGGCTGGGGACAAAGCCAAGGAGCATCTGAAGCAGCGCACCGCGGGCCTGCTGCCCAATATTCCCGGCGTCGATTTGAGCGGATTTGGTCTCTAATACCCTTGCCCACAGCTTCGCCGCCGACGTGGCCGTGGTAATTCTAAATTGGAATGGCCGGCGCTGGTTGGAGCAGTTTCTCCCATCAGTGCTGGCTCATTCCGATGGCGCCCACATCGTGGTGGCCGACAACGCTTCCACCGACGATTCGGTGGCGTGGCTGGCGGCGCAGTACCCGCAGCAGGTGACCGTGGTGGCATTGCCGCACAACCTGGGTTTCTGCCAGGGCTACAATGCCGCGCTGGACGACGTACGCTGGATGGCCGAACCTTCTGCGGATAATGAGTCTCAAGCCAAGGCGGATCATTTCAGCTTCCGCTACTACGTGCTGCTCAATTCCGACGTGGAAGTAACGTCCGGCTGGCTGCGCCCCTTGCGTGCGTTGTTGGAAGAAAATCCTACCGCCGCCGCAGTGCAGCCTAAAATCCGGGCGTACCACGCTCCAACTCAATTTGAGTACGCCGGTGCAGCCGGCGGATACCTCGACCGCCTGGGCTACCCCTTTTGCCGCGGCCGCCTCTTCGATACGCTCGAAACCGATGAAGGCCAGTATGACGATGCCCGCCCAGTAGCCTGGGCTACTGGTGCCTGCCTCATGGTGCGAGCGGCTGATTGGCACGCGCTGCGAGGCTTGGAGCCGGCGTTTTTCGCCCATATGGAGGAAATCGATTTCTGCTGGCGTCTCTGGAATGCTGGCCGCGAGGTGTGGTATCACGGCGGCAGCACGGTGCATCACGTGGGAGGAGGCACACTACACAAATCCAACCCGCGCAAAACTTACCTCAACTTCCGCAACGGCTTGGCGCTGCTTTATAAAAACCTAGCCCCGGGAGAGCTGTGGCCTACTCTGCTCACGCGTGTGGTGCTGGACTGGGTAGCGGCCGCTCAGATGCTTACCAAAGGCCAAGCCGCCGACGCGTGGGCCGTGCTGAAAGCCCACGGGCATTTCGTTGCCAAGCTGGGCTACTGGCACCAGAAGCGCCGTTTGATTCGGCCGTGGCTGCGGGCAAAAGAACGGCCTGGCACTTATACGGGAAGTATTGTCTGGGCCTATTTCGCGCAGGGCAAGCAGCGCTTCTCCGAGCTGGGCATAAAGTAGCGGTCAGCTGATACCCTCCTAGCTTGCTACACACAACAAAGCCGCGCCCAAGCGCGGCTTTTCTTAGAAGATCTTTACCAGCTGTGGTGCTACAAGTCCCACACGGTGCTGCGCTGCCGACGCATGGCCCGCCGCATGTTCATCCAGAAGGCCAGTGCGAAGTACAGCACAATGGGCGAACCAAACGTAAAAAAGGAGGCGTACACAAACGAAAGCCGTACGCTGCTGGTCGAAAAGCCCAGCTTGTCGCCCATGGCGCTACACACGCCAAAGCTCTGTTGCTCGATAAAGTCCGTAATTCGTTTCATAGCTAGGTGATGGTCAGTGCGGATTGGCTGAAAATATAACTTGCAATTTGCCCGATGGCAAGGATCAGAGAGAGTAAATTTTGGTCTTCATGCGTCCAAACCAAGCCAAATTGCGTTTAGGGTCCTGATTTTGCCGTCTGAATTTCTTCGCATGACAGTTTCGCGCGCCGCGCTCATACGCCTCCTCACTGCCCTTTCGGTAGCTTCGGTTTCTGCTTGTACGCTTCCGCGTGTGTTGCGGGTTGCGCAAGAGGGCCAACAAGTTCAGGTACGGCCGCCGGTGCTGGAAGCCAATGGCGAGAATGTGTTGGCCGAATTGGAGGTACGCGTGCCCGTCAAGCACCTGCGCAAAGGCGTGGCTTACGAGTTGCCCCTCCGCTACCGCTATGATAATGGCCTTCGCGAAGATACCGCCGGTACCGTCCGCTTCGTCAGCGGCGAGTACGTGTACGACGAGCAAGACCGCAATTTTATCATCATCCGAAAGCCCATCAGCTTTCCCTACGAGCCGCGCAAAAACCCCGGCCAGCTCGTGACTGTGCCCCAAGCGCGCCGGCTCAAGTCGGGCGGTAAAGTACTGCGAGCCGAAAAGGAACTGGTCTTGGCGCGGGGTGTGGTGCTGCCTAGTCGCTTAGTGGTGCGTGAGGTGGAGCGCCTCGATTACTTGCCCGAAGCCACCAACCTGGAGCAAGGCGGCACCCGGGTGCTGCCGTTCTTTTTCGACGAAGGCCAGAGTGCCATTCGAAACTACCTCGGCACCAACGTGGCGGCCTTGGAAGAATTTATTGAGGCCAATCAGCGTACCAGCAAGGTCATGATTGTGGCCGGCCACTCGCCCGATTCGCTCGACTCGCACGACCCGCGCCTGGCTGATAAGCGCGTGCAGGCCCTGTTGAGGTACTACAAGAAGCGGCTCGATACAAATTCGTACCTGAACTCGCTGAACTCCGTCAAGTTCGAAACCCAGGCCTACCACCGGCGCTGGGACCTGTTCCTGAACAAGGTGCAGGCATCGGCTTTGAAGCCCGATCAGATCGACTCGGTGGTCATGATCATCAACGAAGCCCCTGGCACCTGGGCACAAAAGGAAAAGAAGCTGCATTCGCTGTCTTTCTTTGATTATCTGGAGCAGTACGTGTACCCAGTAATGCGCTTCGGCACCGTGGCCGTACGCTATACCGCGCCCAAGCGCTTTGAATCAGAAATTTATATTCTCTCGAAGAAAATCGTAGAGAAGCAGATTGAGTCCGACGCCCTTACGCCGGAAGAGCTGCGCTACTCTGCCACGCTTACGCCGCTGCTGGCCGAAAAGCAGAAGATCTATGAAACCGCCGTGGCCACCTCCGGCCGCTGGGAGGCTTACCACAACCTCGGCGTGGTGCTGATGGAACGGGCCGAAAAAGAAGTCAGCAGCAAAGTGCGTCAGGCGTACCTACGCCGCGCGGCTACCAACTTCACCCTGGCCGCCCACCGCAACCCCACGGCCACCATGTTCTACCACGTGGCTACTGCCTACCACCGCGCCGGCGACCGGCTTGAAGCTCTGCAAAACTACGATTACGCCATCAAGCTTGGCGGTCCGCGCTTGATACTGGATAGAGTCTTTGCCGACAAAGCCGCGTTAGAAATAGAAATCGGGCAGGCAGATGATGCCTTACGCAGCATGAGCTACAGCGACAAAACGCTGTACCAAAACGTCATGAACCGCGCCCTCATCTTCCTGACAAAGGAAAACTACGACGGCGCCGCCGAGATTTATCAGGAAGCCTTGACGGTACGCCCCAATGACCCAATGGCCTACTACTGCTTGGCCGTAGTGGCCGCCCGTGCCCAGCGCGAAGGCGACGTGGGCCAGTACCTCCGCCGCGCTGTGCAGCTCGACCGCAGCTACGCCCAAAAAGCCGTGGAAGACCTAGAGTTCCGCAGCTACGCCGGTGGCAAGACGTTTATTGAGGCGCTGCGGTAATCGTTTATTATTAATGCTACGAATACAAAATGATGTAATTCTTTTTGAGGGAGCCTCCCAAAAGGAAGTTGGAAGCGTACGGTCTTCGCCTCCTTTTTCAATCCCAGTTGGTGCAGTTGCTGTCATCGGTTATGCTCCGCGTTTAATTGTCGACGATGAAAGTGGATTTAGTGTGCTGGTAGATTCAGACAAAAAAATTTACTATATCAATAACGATGTACTAACAGCTGAGGAAGCTCTCCTTTTACCCACTGCGTTTGGCTATAACATACAACGCGACACTCCTAATTATGCATTTGAGGACTACACAAAAGGGCTTAGCTCCGTTGTTTTCCCACTCACTCTAAAAGGTCAAGCTCTGTTCGAACGTAGGTCTTGGTTCTCGCCTAAAGGCTTTGCAAAAAACATAGGCTACTTACTCGGTACTGATAAGCCCGTGTGGGAACGACTATCCCATGAAGTCGCTAGTTATATTGATTCGATTGCCCTACAACGGTAATCCTCGTTTCAACTTACTTGCCCACTCCCGCTGCACATTGTAGCTTTACGAGCCGGTTCCGCGTGAACCGGCGAATTTTTCATTGACCTGATTTTCTCTTTCCTGACATCTACATGCGGACGATCCAATTCCGGGAAGCCCTGCGCGAAGCCATGTCCGAGGAAATGCGCCGCGACGCGAGCATTTTCCTGATGGGCGAAGAGGTGGCCGAATACAACGGCGCCTACAAAGTAAGCCAAGGCATGCTCGACGAGTTTGGCCCCGAGCGCGTAATCGACACCCCCATTGCCGAGCTGGGCTTTGCGGGTATCGGTGTGGGCGCGGCCATGAACGGCCTCAAGCCGATCATCGAGTTCATGACCTTCAACTTCTCGCTGGTAGCCATCGACCAGGTCATCAACTCGGCAGCGAAGATGATGTCGATGTCGGGCGGACAGTACACGGTACCCATCGTGTTCCGCGGCCCCACCGGCAATGCGGGCATGTTGTCGTCGCAGCACTCCCAGAACTTCGAGAACTGGTACGCCAATACGCCCGGTCTGAAGGTAGTGGTTCCTTCGAACCCGTACGACGCCAAGGGCTTGCTGAAAGCCGCTATTCGCGACCCAGATCCGGTCATCTTCATGGAATCGGAGTTGATGTACGGTGACAAAGGCGAAGTGCCGGAAGAAGAGTACATCCTAGAAATCGGCAAAGCCAACGTAGTTCGCCAAGGCAAAAACGTTACCATCGTATCGTTTGGCAAGATGATGAAGGTGGCCCTCGCTGCCGCCGACGAGCTGGCCAAAGACGGTATCGAAGCCGAAGTAATCGACCTTCGTTCGGTACGCCCCATCGACTACGCTACGCTCGTGGAGTCGGTGAAGAAAACCAACCGCATGGTGGTGGTAGAAGAAGCTTGGCCGCTGGCCAGCATCAGCTCAGAGCTGGCCTACCACGTACAGCGCTACGCCTTCGATTACCTTGATGCGCCCATCCGCCGCATCACTTCTGCCGATGTGCCCCTGCCCTATGCTCCTACCCTCATCGAGGCGGCGCTACCCAACGTGGCCCGCACGGTGAAAGCAGTAAAAGAGGTACTGTATCGCTAGGCAATAGCCCCCGCAATACTTGTTTGAAAAAGCCCCAGGAGCTACGCTGCTGGGGCTTTTGCTTGTCCTATATATCCGATTTACAGCTCCAGTCCAGCTTCCACCTGAGCAGCCATCAGTAGGCCTAGCGCCAGGAAAGCGCCGTAAGCCAAGGCTATTATCGCCAGACGGGGCCAAGTAGGCTGGAAGCGGCGCAAGGCTTGCGGGCCTGCCAAACTAAATACAGCGAGCAACAGCAGGTGTAGAGGCGCCAAGTAGCGACACTCCATGGCCATAGGCACGGTAACGAATGCCGGCAGTAAAACAGCTGCCACCGCCAACCACTGGCGCAGCGTGAACCGCTGCCAGGCCCGCAAGCTATTAGCTAGAATGAGCAAAGCGCCAAACAACACGGTGTAGTTCAGCACGCGAAAACCCCAGCGGAATGGGCGAACTTCGCGCAGGTAAGGCGTTGGGTATTTTAAGTCCAGTCCGTTGAACACGTGCCGGGCATAAACAGGCGTTAGCGTAAAAGCATTGCTCCCCACAAAACTCAGGTACTCACCGTAACTGGTAAATCCCTGCAGACCCTTGCTACGCAGCAGTTCCTGCCCCGCAGCATCCCGGTACATTGCATTGGGCAGCGGGTAATCCTGCGCAATAGCCGATTCGTATTTCTGCACTTCCAAGCTCCAGCCGAGTTTGCCAAGGTAGATATCCTTCTCAGACGCCGGATTATACTTGGTAAGCACCAAGGGGGTATAGACATTGAACTGCCGCACATTGATCAGAAACTGAGGCAGACTGATCAAGCAGAAACCTAGAATCAACCCAAGGGCCCGTATTGGTCGTGGCGGAACCAACAAGGCCGCCGCTAATAGCATGGGTGAAGCGGTGATATACACCCCGCGCATGTTGATAGCGCCCCCAAGCAAGAAACCGGCAAGAACCGCGTAGCCAACATGGCGCGTCCGGAACAGTAGGTATAGTGCCGTGAGCAACGCTAGCAGCGCCGGAAAGTCGGTCAGGGGAAAATTGAAATAGTCCCGCCAAAACAAGAAGCCGAGCAATACTAGTAGGCCGCGTGAAATCCACGGTAATGAAGTTCCGCCGGAAGCAGCGCGCCAGGTTTCGGGTATTGCCCAGCTGAACAAAGTGGCGGCAGTAATGGCCCCAAGCACCCGAGTAACAGCAATACCATCCACCCCAGTCAGATAAGACACGGCGCGGAATGGGAACAAAAATAAAGGCCACAAATAGCCGCGCACACTATGATTATAGGCTAGAAGATCAAACCTACGCTCGGGGGTTAGGAAGCGCCCGGTCAGTTCCCAATAATTAAAGGAGTCGTAATAAAGCTGCTGATAACCCGACCACGGTAAGTATATGAGGTAGCCAAGTAGCGTGGCAAGGGTGAATAAGAGGACAAGTTGCTTGTCGGATAAACGGAACCGAGCAGAGGGCATAGACGGACAAAGGTGTACCTTTTGGGCCAAGCTAGCGGCACATTTGCCGTGGATTCTGCCTAATTACTTATGAATCATCGCCTGCACTTGCGTTTCGAACAGCTTGAAAGCGCCACCGAGCAGCTATTACGCACCGCCGAAAGCATGGGAAGCCGTGCCCATACTGCGCCGGCAGCGGGGCAATGGTCGGCAGCGCATGTGGTGCATCACCTCATGGTATCAGAGGAAGCCATCGGTCAATACTTGGAGCACAAGCTGCGCGAACAATCAGAGCTTAAGAAAGGCGACTTCAAGGCCAAGCTGCGCTCTTCGCTGTTGCACTTCATGCTGCGCCTGCCCGGTATGAAGTTCAAGGCCCCTAGCCGGGTAGCGGCCCTCACCCCCGCCGATGCCCAGGAACTGCCGCTGCTGGCCGATATGCGCAAGCAGTGGGGCGGCACCCGGCGCCGGCTGGAACGTTTGCTCAATGAATACCCCAGCGGGCTGATGGGTCACGCCATTTTCAAGCATCCACGCGCAGGCATGCTTACCATTCAGCAGACGCTGAACTTTATGCATGACCACGTGTTGCACCATCGGCAGCAGCTGGCGCGCATCAGCAAGGCACTAGGCCAAGCTGCCTAGTCAGCGCACCTTCGCTCCTACTGATCGGCCGCTTTGGGGCTGCGTTCGATTTCGGCGTAGCTGCTGTGGCGCTCGAGCTTGATCATGGCATCGGCCAGTTCTTGGGGCGGCATGGTTAGTTTGCGCTGCCGCAGATCCAACCACGCCCCATCTACGGTGATAATGGCCGACGGCCGACCGTCGGCTTTGTAAATCGTGTGCACAATGCGCCAGCGGCTGCCATCGGCGCTAACCCCAGCCAGCTCCGCTCCTACTTTAATTGTTTCGTTCGGGCTGATTTCCTTGAGAAAGCGTGTGTCTTCGCGAAACAGGATGGGCCCAATACCAAGCTGGGCAAACCTATCCAGCGGGAAGCCGACATCAGACAGAAAATCAAGGCGCAACTGTGCGGCGTAGTCGTTGTAAGCCGAGTGGCGCATGTGGCCGTTAGGGTCGAGGTCGGCCCAACGAATGGGGTAGTGCTTGAAGTACTGCATCAGTAGAGATGAACTGCTCAGCCCAATCAGGGGTGAGGGACTTACGCATGAAACTGCGTTTTAGCTGCGCCGGGTAAGGCGCACCAAGAATTGCTGCTGTTCGTCCTCAGCTACAAACTCGACGTCGTAACCAGCAGCTTCGGCGTAGTCCTGCACGATGGTGGGGTCGGCAAAGAGCCAGTCGAAGTGTGCGCCGGTTTGCTCGCCGTAGCTCATCTGGTAATCAACCTCCCCGTAGTAAGGACCGTTCAGGTTAAAATTGAGCGCTCCGTCTTCGTCTTCGAACACGTAACTGATATCGGAGCTGGTGGCCAGGATTTGTCCGCCAGGTGTGAGCAGGCCATAAGCCTGCGTCAGGAACCGCTCCAGCCCTTCGAGCGTGCCCACGAGGCCCAGCCCGTTCATCAGCATCAGAATGGTGTCGTACCGTTCGTCGGTGGTATCGGCGCTGAGCTCGAATATGTCGTGGCAGGCCACTTCCAGTACGCCGCGCTGCTGCATTACCTGCACAGCGCCCGCCGAAGCATCAATGGCTTTGACGTGGAAGCCGCGGTTCTGAAGTTCCAGGGCATGAGCACCCGCGCCCGCGCCCAAATCCAGCACCCGACCCCGGCATTCGTCCAAGGCAACACGCTCCAATTCGGGCATTTCCCAGAGCGTGCGGAAGAAATACTTGGCGGGCAGCGGCTCGTCCTCGGCCACGTTGCTGTGTACCGTGAGTTCGGCGTTGGCAGTGCCCGCAACGTAATCGAGCAGAGCACTCCCAATAGGATCAAAAGCAGTGGCCATAATGGCAAGTTTGGGGAATTAGAAGCGGCGGATGATAAGTACGCCCGACAACAGCAAAAGTATACCAGCCACGCGGCCCAGCGTGATGCGCTGCACGGGCAAACCAAAGAAGCCAAAATGATCCAGCAGGATGGACAGCAACAACTGTCCGGCAATCAGCAAACCAAATGTGAGGGCCACGCCCAGCCGCGGCGTGAGCAGGGTGACGGATGCCACATACAGTGCCCCGATAATACCGCCCACCCATACCACTGGTGGCTGGGTACGGGCGGCCTCTACCAGCCCACTCGGCCGCATGCCCGAGCCGGCGGCCATTAGCAATAGTGTAATGGTGCCAATGGCAAAGGAGGCCAATGCAGCAACGATCGGGCCGCCGGCCGCGCGGGCCAGCCGGGCATTGAGGGCCGCTTGTACAGGCAACAAGGCTCCCATGCTCACGGAGAGCAGCATCAACAACAAACGATTCATAAGCCGGGAAAAGGAAAAAACGCGGCAAGTTAGCCACAACTTTCGGCCTACCGGGTGGTTTGCAACGGTATTCCCCACCACAGAATCACCGATGTCCTCCCCTTCATCTCCCAAACGCTTCAGCAAGAGCACCCTGCCAACCAAGCTCTGCGCTACCTGCGGACGCCCTTTTTCCTGGCGCAAAAAGTGGAGCCGCTGCTGGGATGAAGTAAAATACTGCGGTGAAAAGTGTCAGCGAAACCGTCTGACGAGCGGACCGAGTACAGAAATGTCAGGCTATTAACGTTTGAAGGAACGGGCTGATGCAGCGGCCTTTACCGAGCGTCGTGTATCCTTGAGCTTGCAGCTTGCGTTGACTAGTTCACACCACCATACTCCAACCATGGCCTCCAATCTGGACTACCTCAACCCCAATCTGCTTCCGTTGGAAGAGAAAGTAACAGCTTATCTGGAAGCTCAGGAGGAGCTAAATTACGCTGAGACGGAAGCCCGCACTCAGCAGGCCGACACGCAAGAAACAGTATTTACCGAGGCCTCTTCTGAACTATCGCACCGCTCCGATGCTAGTGGTAATGAGCAACATCCTAATGAGGTGCAGCAGCGAATAGCTACGCTACAAACCCGCTTGGAACAGCTGCGCGACGATATTTTAAACTTGCTACCCACCCGTGATGAGTGGGTAAAAGTGAACCTGGGCTACGGCCCCAGCCGCGTCGGGGCTTTCCGCCTCGACAACTCCGCCGAAGGCGCCCCTCAATACCTGATCCGCGTGGTGCACTGAGCCCACTGGTCCTTTGCCCTAGCGGTTTGACGAATTTTATGCAACTCCTTGATTAAGGGAGCTTAGCGCTGTTTAGCTGCTTTTGCAGAAGTTTCGTACAACCCGCAAACTCTCCACATCCATGCCACCGAAGCCACACCCCTCCTTATTGGAGTTGCAACACTTACATGACCAATTAATGGGCTTGTCAGAATTTTTGGCAGCCGACCACGAAGTACTGCGGCAATTGCCGACAAAGGCCTTACCAGTGCTGACCCGGCTGGAATCCCAGGATATGTCGGTACCGTGGCTCCGGCAGGTACGTGCGAGTCGAGAGCTGCTGGAAATGGCAGCTGCCGAAACCGTCAAGCCACTGCCGCAATGGCGCTTAGTATTGACGGCTCTCAACGCCGCCTTATACCCTTGGGCACACCTGCCGCAAGTTCCCTCTCAAAGAATGTCCGGACAGTAGTCCATGAATGATCTACTAGCCGTCTTCGCTTGCACCACTAACCTCTTAGCTGAAGGCTTTTGTTGCGGTATAATTTTATGCAGATGAGTTTTCATTTGCAGTTACGAGGGAGGCATATAACTCCTTATGCAAGTTGAACCTCACTACTAATTAGTATCATATTTTGGAGCTCAAAGGCTTTGAACCCAAACACAAGTAGTTGATTACCAGCAATAAAAAAAGGGCAGCTAGGAGCCGCCCTCTTTTCCACAACCAAAACACCTAAAAAACTATTCTTTCACAAATTTAGTGACAATCTTCGTGCCAGACACATTTAGTGTCACAAAATATATTCCGGCCTTCAAACTGTTTACAACAAGAGCCACTTGATGGCGCCCGGGTTGCACGTTCACTCCTTGTGAAAGAACTTCGCGACCCAACACATCGGAGATTGAGATAGTGCCCGAATCCGTCACTCGGCCTTCAAAATTTATTTGAAGCTGATTCTGAGCTGGATTGGGGTGGATTCCGAATGTTTCGGCGACAACGGCCGCTGGTTGTGCTGAGAGTACCCGACTGAGGTTGCGGGCCCCGCGCAGCACCTGCCCCCGAATTTCGCCGCCAGGGAATTGGGCCGTGTGGATGTTCACGTACATGCTGTCGCGCCGGAACTGCACGGAACGGCGCAGCGTGAACGGCCGAGCTGCGTTAGGCGCAGCATTGGTGGGTTTCCAGAATCCTTCGGCCGCCATGCCGTTGCTGGCGTTGTTAAAGAAGGGCATCAGATCAAATACCACCGGCCCAGCTTGGCGCAGCAGCCCGGTGTGAAAATGCCCCATGGAAGCGGGGCCGGTGAGTCCGCCCCATACCATGGCAAAGTGCGCGTTGGTCTGGTCGCGGTCTATGGAGACGTAACCAGCGCCATACCCAGTGGTGTTTACAGGCGTGGGGGCTTCTTGCTGGCCGTTCATGGCGAAGGTGTACCCCTCGCGGGCCAGTCGGTATACCTGCCCGCGTATTTCTCCGGCAGGATTGGCAACGGTAGTAAACACCAGGTTGGCTCCCCCTTGCAAGAACAGATTAACAGCTGCAGTATTTAGCCCCGTGAGGTTGACCGAAAAGGTGTTGGGCGTGTTGGCTGGAATAGGCACTGATACCAGCGCAGTTCCAGCATTGGCTTGGCCAGCGTCGTTGGCAAACAGCTGGAGCGCAATGGGCGGGCCGCTCAGGCCGGTGTGGGAAATGGCAATTCGCAGGGTATCAAAGGTGGTATTGAGCCGTAGCACGGCCACACCCTTGGCATTGGTGGCTACGGCCGGCACCATCTGACTGCCATCTAGGCGGGCATCGTGGGCGAGTGACCGAACCGTGGGCAGCACCTGCCCCCGAATCTCGCCACCGGGGTTTGCTGCCGTGTGCACGTTGATGTAAATCTGACCAGCTGTCAGGGCCGTCAGAAAAGCAGGCGTCGGGACGATTTCTCCCTCGATTACATTGCCAGTCAGGAATGGCCCAAGGTCAACGATTACCGGACCATTGACGCCTACTGCCCCTGTATGAAAATGAGCACCCGTAACGGGGCCGCTCAGTCCCGAAAACACCACCCGAAACTTAAACAGACTACGGTCTTGGCTTAGGTTGAAGGTACCTAGGCCATTAGCAGTGGTGTTTACGGGCGGTACCTCCTGCGCGCCGTTGAGGGTAGCGGCATATTCGGTGTCCGATTCTATTTCAATTTGTCCACGTATTTCGCCACCAGGGTTGGCCGCAGTATGTACGTTTATGTAGTACTCACCGCGCAAGTATTTGCTGATTTTGGTTCGGTCGATGTCGGCTCCGGTGAGAAAGCCCTGCATGCGGTTGCCGCGCAAAAACTGCTGCAGATTCGTGATAATCGGGCCATTCACGCCGCGGGCCCCGTCATGCACGTGGGCGCCGGTAATGGGGCCGCTCAGGCCGTTAAAGGCAGCCGTGATATACAGTGTATCGCGGTTCGGACTAAACGTGAAGCTCGCTACGCCGCGAGCCGTAGTATTTACCACTGGTACTTCCTGAGCGCCGGATAACTGGGCGCCCAGCAGTAGATGGGGCCGCAAATGATCGGCGCTGGCCTGGGCTGTAAACAGCAGCAATAGTGCTGGCAGCAGTCCGTTTCGAAAAAGGGTATGCAGTAGTTTCATCGAATTGGGAGTTGGTTGTGACGAAATGATGACAAGTGTTTTGGTTGGTGTGTTGAGCCTATTGGGTTAGCAGAAGCCATACATAAGCTTCTGATTGTCTGCCTTAAGCACGGCATTAGTTTCGTTAACTACAATCCCAACCCTGGAAAGTTATATCTAAGCTTACTGCCTAGTTTCTATAGCTTGCCTCGCCACCCGTTACTTTTGCGTGTTCATTCCCTTGCCACTATGGATACTCCCAATCCCGAATTCATGCGTGAGGCTATTCGCCTCTCCATCGAGCAGATGCAGGCCGGCCACGGTGGCCCTTTTGGCGCCGTAGTAGTCAGAAACGGTCAGATTATAGCCCGCGGCTTCAACCAAGTCACCAGCACCAACGACCCAACGTGCCACGCCGAGGTCGATGCCATTCGTAAAGCCTGCAAAGAACTCGGCACCTTCCAGCTCGACGACTGCGACCTATACACCAGCTGCGAGCCGTGCCCCATGTGCCTGGGTGCTATTTACTGGGCCCGTCCCCGCCGCGTGTTCTACGGCAACACCAAGCAAGATGCCGCTGCCATCGGCTTCGACGACCAGTTCATCTACGACGAAATCGAGAAGCCTCTCCCCGACCGTGGCATACCCATGCAGCAAATGCTGCGCGACGAAGCCTTAGCCGGCTTCCGTGCTTGGGAGCAACACGAAGGAAAAACGGAGTATTAGTGTTTCTACAGTACCCTTTACGGGTTGCTGTGTTACGAAAAAGGCCCGCGACTTTCGTCGCGGGCCTTTTCTTTACTGCTAAATAATAGGAGCACGGGAATTATGCTTCGAGCGCACTCTACCGGCGCATGCCCATCATCTTGGCCATCTGAGCCATGCCGCCTTTGGTCTGGCTCATTTTGTTCATGGTGCGCATCATCTTGCGCATCTCGTCGAATTGTTTCATTAGGTTATTTACCTGCTGAATGCCCTGCCCCGAACCAGCCGCTAAGCGCTTGCGGCGCGAACCGTTGATCAGGTCAGGGTTGGCGCGCTCCTGCGGGGTCATGCTCTTAATGATAGCCTCGATTGGCTTGAAGGCGTCATCGTCGATTTCAACATCCTTCATGGCCTTGCCCATGCCAGGAATCATGCCCACCAGATCCTTCAGGTTGCCCATCTTCTTGATCTGCTCCAGCTGGGAGAGGAAGTCGTCGAAGTTGAACTGGTTTTTGCGGATCTTCTGGTTGATGCGCTTGGCTTCTTCCTCGTCAAACTGCTGCTGCGCGCGTTCTACCAGCGAAATCACGTCGCCCATGCCCAAAATGCGCTGGGCCATGCGGTCGGGGTAGAACAAGTCCAGCGCCTCCATCTTCTCGCCCGTCGAGATGAACTTGATGGGTTTTTCGACCACGGCCCGGATAGACAGGGCCGCGCCGCCGCGGGAGTCACCGTCGAGCTTGGTGAGCACCACGCCGTCGAAGTTGATCCGTTCGTTGAAGGTCTTGGCCGTGTTCACGGCGTCCTGACCGGTCATGGAATCGACCACAAACAGGGTTTCAGAGGGGTTGATGGCCCGCTTCACCTGCTCGATTTCCTTCATCATCTGCTCATCCACGGCCAAACGGCCAGCGGTGTCGATGATGACCACCTTCTTGTTGTTCTGCTTGGCGTACTGGATAGCGTTTTGGGCTATCTGTACGGGATTCTTGTTCTCCACTTCGGAGTACACCTCCACACCAATCTGCTCGCCCAGAACTTTCAGCTGGTCGATAGCGGCCGGTCGGTATACGTCGGCCGCCACGAGCAGCACGTTGCGGTTCTGCTTCTTAATGAATGCAGCGAGTTTGCCGGCGAAGGTAGTTTTACCCGAGCCCTGCAGACCCGACAGCAATACCACGGCCGGTTCGCCTTTGATGACGATGTCCTGCTTTTCGCCGCCCATCAATTGGGTCAGCTCGTCGTAGACAATCTTCACCATCAGCTGGCCCGGCGATACTGCAGTGAGTACCTCGCGGCCCATGGCCTCGTCTTTGATCTTGTCGGTAACCTCCTTGGCTACCTTGTAGTTGACGTCGGCATCAACCAGCGCACGGCGAATTTCCTTTACCGTCGAGGCAACGTTGATTTCGGTGATGCTGCCTTGGCCTTTCAGGGTTTTGAAGGCGCGGTCGAGCTTGGTAGATAAATTATCAAACATGGGTTGTGCGTAGCAAAGGAATGCTTGGGGCAGAAAGCCTGGCGCCGGATCAAGTACCCGCCACGCAGGCATGGGCACTTAGGACACCAAGCACAAAAATAGCCACAAAACCATGAATGCCGGTTTCGTGATTTACTTTCGCTTTTCCGTAACACCAAAAATCGCCTCGCTGTGCCCGCGCCGCTTCGTTTGCTGGTTATTACGTACTACTGGCCGCCCTCTGGCGGGGCCGGGGTGCAGCGCTGTTTGAAGTGGGTAAAGCACCTACCCGAAATGGGCGTTGAGCCCACGGTCATCACCGTCGATCCGACTTTGGCGGCGTATCCGGTGCTGGATCATTCTCTGGAGGCCGATGTACCGCCGGGTGTGCGGGTACTGCGTACGGGCACGCGGGAGCCTTTCGGGGCGTACCAAAAGCTAACGAAACGACCTATTCCGCACGGTGGGTTTGCCAATGAAGGCCGGCCCTCACTGGCGCAGCGGATGGCTCGTTTTGTTCGCGGCAATGTATTTATACCCGACCCACGCCGGGGTTGGAACAGCTTCGTAATGAAGCAAGTGGCCGACCTGATACGCCAAGGCGAGCAATTTGACGCCGTGCTCACCTCTTCGCCCCCGCATTCCACCCAGCTTATCGGCCTGGAGCTGAAGCGCCGCTATGGCTTGCGCTGGCTCGCCGACATGCGCGACCCGTGGACCGACATCTATTACAACCAAGCTCTGCACCGCACCGCCCTGGCCCGCCGCATTGATGCTAACTACGAGCGGCAAGTGCTGGAAGGCGCCGACGTGGTCATCACCACCAGCGCCGATACGCGGCGTCTGCTGCTGGGTAAGGCATCGGGACTACCGACAAAGAAGTTTGTGGTATTGCCCAACGGCTACGACGAAGCTGATTTTCGACTACCCTCTGCCCCACCCGCCGATCAGCTGATGATAACTTACGTGGGTACCATCACGGGGCAGTACCACATCGGGCCGTTTCTGCAGGAATTGGCGGCATGCATCGCACGGCATCCGCAAGTGCCGCTGCGGCTGCGCTTTGTAGGGCGCGTGGGCAAAGAAGTAGAACGTCAAATCGATGAAGCAGGCTTGCAGCACCATACCGAACTGGTGGAATTCGTGCCGCACGACGAAGCCGTGGGCTACATGCTGCGCAGCACCGTGCTGCTGCTAGCCATTCCTGATGTACCGCACAACCTGGGCATTCTGCCGGGTAAGGTGTTCGAATACATGGCCGCTAACAAGCCTATTCTGTGCATCGGCCCCACAGCCTGCGACGCGGCGCATATCCTGGATGAAGCCCACGCCGGCCACACCTTCGCCTACGACGACCGTACCGACATGCGCGAGCAGTTGGAGCAGTTGGTAACGGCCTGGCAGCAGAACCCCAATTTGGACTTGCCGGCCTTCAGCCACGCGCGCTACTCGCGCCGCGCGCTTACCAAACGGCTGGCGGGGTTGATTGTGCCAGCTAAGTAAAATCGTGACGGGTTATGGTATTTCCACCTAGGAACGCCCTCCGGAGCGCTGCCTACTTTTTCTTTGTTCTGTCATTTTGCTCTTCGGCTTGCCAGCCCAAAAAGCAGCGCCTGCAAGAGTTCGTTGCAGTGGAGGCCATCGATTCGGTGATTATCCGAAACAGTTCCGGCGTACATAAGCTGACGGCTACAGAAATGCGGGATTTTAAGGGTCGGTTTGGCGCTATGATTTATCAACCTAATACATCATTAAAGGTCGGCGCCATAAACTTAGATGTCTTTTTGAACGGAAGGGCTTATCCTTTAAGAGGATCTACGCATGGGCAATACTTAGAAATCGACTTCAACTTATTCAGTGACAAAGGTCGACTGTTGCGCCAACCCGATCCTGTAGAACCGTTTGTCTTCTTCAAATTTGACCGGCCGACTAATTTGGACAACTATAGAGCACAGCCAGTAGCTAAGCAGCGCTGATTCCATTAGCTCAACAACCGGTCCCACACTTTGCGCACCGGTTTGGGCAGTGCATCCAAGACCGAAGCTCGCAGCTGACCCAGCGTGGAGCGGCTAAGCGCACGGCCTTGCCACTGGGCTAGTTGGGCGGCCAGCTTTTCCGCAATGGCTTTATAGTGTGGGCGCTGGTAGTGCCGCAGGTTATTGGTCACATCGGCGCGGCTGCGCACAATGTCGCGCACATCTACTAGGAAGCAATTCGGCGTACGGGCCGCGAATTCGGCAAGCGCCGCATTCATCAGCCGGTGCCGCTCTGCCGCTCCGGTTTCGGAGGATTCAGGTACTTCCACTTCAGCTCCGGTGAGCAACAGCAACGGCACGGTGGCGGCCAACTGCTGGCGCAGCCAAGTCAGATTCTGCAGGAAACGGTCCGGTGTAAGCGGGCCGGTGTAAATAAAGTCCTGCTGAAAGCGTCGCAGGAAAGCCTCACCCATGCCTCTGAACTTTCGCTGCGCGTAGCGTTGGGCCTGTGCCACTGGGTCGGCGGCCGTCAGATCATGATAGCCACCGAACGGGATGAGCAAACCTGTGACTTTCTCCTGATACAAGTCCTGGGTATAGTCCATCAGCGGGCTATATACCACGGCATCGTATTGCTCGGTCCACAGCCGGGGCTGGAATGCATCGGCGTCCAGAAATGGTAACGAAGCCGCCAAACGCTGTTGCTCGGCCGTAGGCAGTGTACGACTCAGGCGTAACAGTTCCGTGTGCTCGGTGTGGACGGGTATCTGATGCTCGTTGACGTAGTTAAAATCTTCCACCACGTCTACCTGATAGGTCTGCAGGTAGGGCGTGAGCTGGCCCAGGTCGCAGCCGCCCTTGAGCAGGATGCGCAGCCGAGGCTTATCAGGTGCGGCCGAAGGCAGTACCGCTATTGGGGCAGCGGTTTCGTGAGTAATCCAATCCGGTTGCTCTACCGGGTTGAGCGGCGTAGCTACGTCCCCTTGCACTTGCAACAGCGGAAAACCCAGGTGCGCATAGGTCCACTGCTCCACGCCGAGGTGCAGAATGCGGCAGCTGAAAGTAAACTGTTCCAGCACATTAGTTAGCGTATTCAGGCAATACACCCCCACCAGGCCGTAGTCGCCGAACTGGTCGCGCACGCGCACGCTGCCCCAGCGCAAGTGGGGCTGCGGCAGCTGGGCTTCCAGCTCTGGCACAGCCAAGCGCTGCTTGGTGTAGTTAAGCTGATTCGAACGATTGATCAGTTCGTCGATGCGGGGCAAATCGGGCCGCATGGCTTCGGGGCCTTCGCGCAGTTCTACACGCACGTTGGCGGCGCGCAGAAAAGCAAGATTGTCGCCTTGATACTCGGCGCGGGCCTGTTGTTGCCGCTCCAGCAAACGATACTGCTCCAGGCGGGCATACGTGGGGTCAGGCTTGCCCAGCGATGAGAGGTGGGCCGTCAGCTCAGGCAGTTCCGCGGGGTCGGCTACTTGCAGCTGCGGGTTGTAGTGCAGCGCTTCGGCCCGGTTGATGGGGTTATCATCCAGAAACAATGCGTTGGGTGCCCGAAGCTGCATATCCTGCAGCAGCTGTTGGATTACAGGGCCCTTGGGCTGCCAGCTCACCCGCAGAAACACAAACAAGTCGCGCATGCCTAGCTCGGTAAGTTTGGCCTCGGCCGGCGCCAGGTCGTTTTTGCTGACAATGGTGTGAATAATACCCCGGGCCACTGTGGCGCGCACCAGTGCTTCATTTTCAGCAATAGCTTCTATCTCTCCTTCTGACAGCGTTCCACGCCAGAACGTATCATCCAGGTCCCAGATGATGAGCTTGATGGAGTCAGGGAATGATTTCTGCGAAGCTGTCATCGAAAGTGTACAAACCGAAGGAAGGCGTGAACCAAGGGCTCAGCACGCTGGGTTGAAGTTACCCGGACGCGCGTTGTGCTGGCGTGGTAAGCTCCTTTGCAGTGCTCAGGACACGAAGCGACGCGGGTACGGCCCGGCAAAACTACGCAAACCCCGCCCCGATTGCCTACTTTTGCCTTCTTGCCACCACTGCGTAGCAAGCTACATTTACCCTTGCATGGCCCTCGACCTCAACCATAAGTCTATCCTGCTGACCGGCGGCACCGGCTCGTTCGGCAAACAATTCGTGCAGCTTGTCTTGGAACGCTACCCCGATGTGAAGCGCTTGGTGGTGTTCTCGCGCGACGAGTTGAAACAGTATGAAATGGCCCAGCACTTCCCGCAGGAGAAGTACCCGGCGATGCGCTACTTTATCGGCGATGTGCGCGACCCGGAGCGCATGAAGCGCGCCTGCGAAGGCATCGACATCATCGTGCACGCCGCGGCTCTCAAGCAGGTGCCTGCTGCTGAGTACAACCCGATGGAGTGCATCAAGACCAACATCTTCGGGGCCGAAAATGTGATTAACGCCGCCCTGGACTGCGGCGTGAAGGATGTGGTGGCCCTGAGCACCGACAAAGCGGCGGCTCCCATCAACCTGTACGGTGCCACCAAGCTGTGCTCTGACAAGCTTTTCGTAGCGGCCAACAACATGAAAGGCTCACGCGATTTGCGCTTCTCAGTGGTGCGTTACGGCAATGTAATCGGTTCGCGCGGCTCCGTGGTGCCCTTTTTTCTGCAGCAGCGGCAGAAAGGTGTACTGCCCATCACGCACCCCGACATGACACGCTTCAACATTTCCCTGGAGGAAGGTGTTGACCTAGTGCTGTATGCGCTGGAGCATTCCTGGGGCGGCGAAATCTTTGTACCAAAGATTCCCTCCTACAAAATCACCGAGCTGGCCACGGCCATTGGCCCGGAGTGTCAGCAGGAAATCGTGGGCATCCGCCCCGGCGAAAAGCTGCACGAGGAAATGATTACCGAAACGGATGCGCTGAGCACCGTGGAGCTGGAGAAGTATTACGTGATTCTGCCCTCTACCCCGCCGTGGAGCGTGGATAAGTTTATTGCGCATTTCAACGGCAAGCGCGTGCCGCTGGGCTTCCACTACGATTCGGCCAATAACACTGAGTGGCTGGATGCCGAGCAGCTGCGTGAAGAAATCCGTCTGCACGTCGACCCCGCATTTCAGGCATAAAGCCCGCCACAGTTACATCGACGGCAACGCCGCTCCTCTTGCTGGAGCGCTGTTGCCGTCGATTACTTTTCCGGCTTTCCGTCGCTGACTTGTTGCTTGCCCCGGAGCCTTATCTTTGATCTAACATGAATACCCAGACTTTCCGCCCCATCCCCTACGGCCGCCAGCACATCACCGACGCCGACGTGCAAGCCGTTATCGAAACGCTGCAATCGGACTTCCTGACGCAAGGCCCGAAGGTGGCCGAGTTTGAGCAGGCGTTTGCGAAGTACATCGGGGTGGAACACGCTGTGGCGGTAAGCAACGGCACGGCGGCCCTGCACCTCTGCGCATTGGCGCTGGGCGTGCAGCCAGGACAGCGCGTCATCACCACGCCCATCACTTTTGCCGCCTCGGCCAACTGCATTCGCTACTGCGGCGGCGAGGTGCATTTCGTCGACATCGACCCCGCCACGGCGCTCATCGACCTAAAGGCGGTGCGCCAGCTATTGGAGCAGCACCCAAAAGGCCATTTTCACGGGCTGGTGCCGGTGGATTTTGCCGGCCTGCCAGTTGATCTGGAAGAAGCCCGGCAGCTGGCTGATGAGTTTGGGCTGTGGATTATCGAGGATGCCTGCCATGCGCCGGGGGGCTTTTTTGCCGATAGCCAAGGACAAGAGCAACGTTGCGGCAGCGGGCAGCTGGCCGATCTGGCCATTTTCTCCTTTCACCCGGTTAAGCACATTGCTACGGGCGAAGGCGGCATGATTACCACCAACCGCCGCGACTTGTACGAGCAGCTTTTGTTGCTTCGTACCCACGGCATCACCCGCGACCCGGCCTGTCTAACCCGCCCCGACGAAGGAGGCTGGTACTACGAGATGCAGGAACTCGGCTACAACTACCGCATGCCCGATATGCTTTGCGCTTTGGGCATTACACAGCTGCAACGGGCCGATGAAGGCCTCATGCGGCGGCGTCAGTTGGCAGCGCAGTACGATGCTGCTTTCGCTGAAGTGGCTGGGGTGACGCCGCTGGCCGGCTCGGCAGGGCATGCTTACCACCTGTACGTCATCAAAGTAGCGGACCGCCGCGGCCTGTACGACTTCCTGCGCACCCGTCAGATCTTCGCACAGGTGCATTACATCCCGGTGCACACCATGCCCTATTATCAGCAGCTGGGTTGGAAAACTGGTGATTTTCCAAACGCTGAGGCTTACTACGCGCGTTGCCTGAGCCTGCCTATGTTCCCCAGCCTCACCGATGAGGAGCAACGATACGTGGTCGATACGGTGACGGAATTTTTGGCGCAATGACCGCAGAAGAGTTCGTAGCCAAACTGGCGCTGGGAACCGTACAGTTTGGTCTGGCCTACGGCATCAACAATACCCAAGGCCGCCCCAGCGACGAGACGGTTGACGGTATTCTGGCGGAAGCTGCCAAAGCCGGTATCAGCCTACTCGACACGGCCACGGCTTACGGCGACAGCGAAGCCCGCCTGGGCCAATGGCTGAGCAGCCACGCTCATGCATTTCGGCTGGTAACCAAAGTAGGAGCATCTGACCCGGCATCGGTATACCAAGCCATACAGGCTTCTTTACTGCGACTACAACAGCCAGCAGTACACGGAGTCTTATTTCACGATTTTGGGGCGCTGAAACGGCAACCAGAGGCTTGGGAGGGCCTACTTGCGGCCAAGGCTGACGGGCTAACGCAGGGCATTGGCATTTCGCTGTATCACCCGTGGCAAGCCGAGTGGCTATTGGCAGAAGGGATGGCAGCAGACGCGGTGCAGATTCCATTTAACGTCTTGGATCAGCGCTTCAGCCGGCTGATGCCGCAACTGGCGGCCCAGGGTACTGAGGTGCACGTGCGCTCGGCCTTTCTGCAAGGCTTGCTTCTTAGACCGCTTGACACGCTCCCGCCTTTTTTCGAGCCGCTACGGCCTAAGCTCCAACACCTACGGGAAATCGTGAATGCCAGTGGCTTCCCACTAGAAGCGGCTTTGTTACTGTTTGTGGCCGCGGCTCCAGGCGTGGGTCGCGTAGTTATTGGGGTAGATTCAGCGGAAAATCTGCGCGCCAATCTTGAAGCCCGCCACTATGTTGCCGCTTTCACCGCGCTGCAGCCCCAGTTACAGAAGTTGGCAGAGGCTACTGAAACATTCATCTTACCCTACAACTGGCCTGCACGTTAGTCAGTTAATAACCTAACTGCTACCCTGGCTCGGCACCAAAGACAAACAGGCGCGACACTTAAAGGTGCCGCGCCCGTTTGCGCATCAGGTGTTGCGTGAGTTTGGCTACTCAATCACTACCCGCTTGGTTACCACGCCCTCCGGCAGGTGAATGCGCAACGAGTATACGCCTTTTGTGAGCTTGGTAAGCGAAAACTCAACTGCTTCAGCACCGCGAGTGGCCGGCAACACGCGGCGCAGCACTTGCTGACCCAGCGCGTTGTGAAGTGCTACCTCCACAGCGTGCTTGGTCGCGGGCAGGCGCAACCACAGCTGATCATTGGCTGGGTTTGGGAACACCTGCACCTGGGCGCTGAGCTGAGGGGTAGCCTGAGCTGTCGGACGAGTCGGGTTCAGCACCAACGTGAAGCGGTTGCTATGCTGGCTGGCATCAATGGTGAAGCTGTACGTCGATTGCGTACGCAGATTTACCACAACTCCGGTTTGGGCATCGTGCAGTTCCACTGCTACGCCCAACGGCAGGTTGAGCAATTCGGCTGCCTGAAGCGAATAAGTACCGGATTGCGGTACCTGAACAGCCAGTGGAATACTAACGGCAGCGGTCGACAAAAATGACAAGGCATTGATGGCCAGCCGGTCATTACCAACGAGCAAACCCAGCGTGGGCACGCTACCGGCGGTCAGCTTATAGGCGTCGAGCTGCGCATCAAAGCCAGCAGTTGCGTTTTGAGCAAAGTATACTACCACCTGATCAGCGCCAGATTGGCCACGCAGTTCTAGCTTCACCAGCGGGCGGGTTTCCTGGGTCCGCTGAAAGGCCGGGTTGGCGTACGTGGTCAGGCGAGCGGCATTGCTGAAGGTGAGGCGGCCGCTGGTGCCGGCTGCACTGGTGCGCACAAAAAAGCCCTGCCCCATCGGGATGGTATTGCTACCGCCGTTGGTGCCCACGCCGTTCACGAAGCTGGCATAGTTGCCGGTGTATTGCCCAGCCGATTTGAAGACGTAAACAGCGTCGTCGAGACCAGTGGCACTTGCGAAGAGTTGGCTCCAACTCAAAGGTGCCGGGTAGGGATTTCCCACCAGGTGCCAACCTGCATCGGTCAGCACTCCACGCCCCAAGCCGGTAACGGTCATGGTTCCATTGCCTAGGCTGCCCACAAAATCCAGGGTTTGGCCGCCCGCCAGGTTCACCGTGTACCCTTGCCCTTGCGACATGGCATCGGTACCCGCAGCGGGTGAAAACCAACCTTTATCGAAGCTGCTCATTCCCGTGGCCGGGCTGGTAGCCACGCGCGACTGATCATAGCCGTACACCGTCGGGAACGGGGTTACCATGCCGGGTGTAGTGCTGGTGTTGTAAGTGGTATTAAACACCGGACTGAATGCTGCCGTAGCCAGATCCGCCAAGGTGGTGCCGCTCACAGGAGCTGCCACGTGGCGGTAGCCCAAGCCAGCGTTGAGACCACCTTCGATGTAGCGTTGCACCGTTACCGAGCCCTGCACCACCGCTGCGCCGTTGTTCACCACCATGGCCGTGCCAGCAGCGTCGGAAGCCAGCGTCAGCGACCCGTTGCCGCCCATTGTAAGGTTGTTGTTCAGCGTCAACATACGGGTCACAGTTGTCGGCACGCGCAGTTCGAGCGTTGCGTTGCCGCCTACTGTCAGGCTACCAATCTGAATCGCATTGGCGCCGGTTACCTGTGTTGTTGCCGTTGAAGCGTTGCTGCGCAAGGATCCTGCTCCGGTGAAGGAGCCGTTATTGGTCAGCGTGCTATTCAACGTCAGTTCACCGCCGCTGTCAATGATCATGGAAGCACCGCTGGCCACTACAAAGCTAGCCGCAGCGGCCCGACCGCTCAGGACAGGCATACGCACGGCTGCGGCCGGAATGGTCACGTCATCGTTGCCGCCGGGCACTACGTTAGCGCTCCAGTTGGCGGCGTCGGTGTATACGGTGCTCACAGCGCCGGTCCATTCGTTGACAGGCTGCACAAATGCGTTGGAAAAATTAGGTAGACCGTTTTGGCTTAGGCGGCCATTAAGTGTTACACCTTGCGCAATAAAGTTGCAGGCGGCTCCGGTGGCATTGGGGTTTGCAATGACGCTCAGCGCTGCGGTATTAAGTAGAGCGCCGTATATTTTCCCATCTGGCCCTAGTTGTAAGGTGCTAACGCTGCCAAAGGCTATAGCAACGCGTGAGGCCCGAATTTGTGCACCGGTGCCAGCCAGCAAATTGTACTGATCGACACTACCAAAGGGGCTCGAAGAGCAATAAAGCTTCGAGCTGTTTGGTGAAAAGGCTATGCCATAGTTGTAGCCGTAGAAACCCAACGAGACGTAGTTAGATACCGTGCCGGTGGCCGCGTCGAAGTTGTACAGTTCGAACTGAGAGTCTCGTTGGCCCAACGCCAACCAAGCACCATCAGGCGATATGCGCATGCAGCCGACAGCGTTTCCGGCGCCAAAGAAACTGCCCCCACCCTGATGCACTGGTCCAACGGCACTGATTACCGGGATAGCATCGATGCCTGTAGCCGATAAGTGGAAGCTGTAAAACTGATTGTTTTGCCAGCCGTGTACCACTACCCAGTAGTCACGGCCATTGGCGTGACGCGCGACGGTGAGCTTCTCAGTTACTTTACCAGTAGCCGTGGGAGTAGCCAGCCGGACGTTGCGAGTAGCCGTAACGTCGCCCAAGCCGTTTTGCAAGGCCATGTCTACAACTGAGTAGCGCAGACCAAAAACCAGGTTATTATCGATAGCATCGACAATAAACACGTAATACCGAGAAGCATTGCCCGGATCTGGCACAATGGTGACCCCTTGTGAGGCGGAGGTGTGCCCGCCCAGGGCAGCCCCATTGGGCATCAGCTGATGGTTGCGGTTCCAGATGTTCTCCCCATTGCTGTAAAACTGCAGGTCACCAGCCGCATTGGAAATGGTGGCACACCCCTCATAGGAGCTCAATGCACCATCAGTGAGGGGCACGGGGGTTCCATTTGCAAACGATAAACCGGCCTGATTACCGAAGTACCATACGTTATCATAACGCTGGGCCTGCAGCCCGAAGCTAGTCAAGCTGATAAGCAAGCTAAGCCAAAGCGTAGCCCGCGAGTAGAATTTTGGCATCTAAGAACACTGTTTGAGTTGGTAGAAATACTTTTGGCTATCCGCCCGCCATCTTTTGGCAAGCGTAATTCAGTCAAAGGTAAATACAGCATTATCGAGTGCCAGTAGGTTAAGCTGAATTTTCAACCTTTGCACCGCGTCAGGGCTTGACCAGCTTCTTGCCCCCGTGCAATCTTCCAACCCAGAATGAATAGTACTACTCCGATAGCATTCAACGAGCTGTTCTCGCTGCGTGGTCAATTGATCTTGCTCACCGGCGGCTACGGTTACCTCGGCCAGGCCATTGCCCGCGGCCTGGCCGTGCACGGCGCTACGGTAGTGGTGCTGGGCCGTAATGAAGCTGTATTCGACGCCACATTCGCGGAGGCCGACGAAAGCCACATTCACTTCGTGGCGTGCGACGTAGCCAGCACCGAATCAGTACAACAAGCCTTGCAAGTATGCCGCGAAACGTATGGCCTGCCTGCAGTACTCATCAACAATGCCTTCTACAGCCGCGGCAGCCGGCCCGATCAACTGACCGATGAAGAGTTTGCTTTCGGTCTAGACGGCTCCTTGGGCAGCACCTACCGCTGCATCCGCGAAGCGCTTCCCTACCTGCGCGAGCGTGGCGGCGGCAAAATCATCAATGTGGCCTCCATGTATGGCGTGGTAGCGCCCGATTTTCCGGTCTACCAAGACTTTCCGCAGTTCACCAACCCGCCCCACTACGGCGCGGCCAAGGCCGGCGTGGTCCAGCTCACTCGTTACTTCGCCTCTTACCTCGGGCGCGAGAATATTCAGGTTAACTGCGTAACGCCCGGAGCTTTTCCGAGCGAAGGAGTCCAGCAACACGAAGGGTTTATGCAGGAACTTGAGCAGCGCATCCCCCTAGGCCGCATTGGGCGGCCCGCCGACTTGGCCGGGGCATTCATTTTCCTGAGCTCCGCGGCATCTGATTTTGTGACGGGTCACAACCTGGTAGTAGACGGCGGATGGACGATTCGATAACTCCAGCTGGGCGCGTAGGTGCCTTGGTGCAAGTCAGAATGGGCTCTACCCGGCTGCCTGGCAAAGCGCTGATGCCCTTGCCCCTCGGTACCACCGCTACCGTGCTGCAGCAGGTGCTGCGCCGCGCCAAGCGGGCTACGGCGGTGCACCAGGTCATAGTGGCCACCTCTACCCTGCCACCCGACGATGCTGTAGCCGCTGCTAGCCAAGCACTAGGCGTAGCCGTGTTTCGGGGCGACGAGGCCGACGTACTGGGCCGGTTTTATGAAGCCGCAACAACTCATCGGCTCGACACCGTCGTACGCCTGACGGGCGACAATCCGGCCATCGATCCACACCATCTGGACCTAGCCGTGCAGCAGCACCTCCACTCCGGCGCCGACTATACCCTCACCATTGGTTTGCCGCTGGGCACCAATTTTGAAGTGATTTCGCGCCGCGCGCTAGCCCAAGCCCATGCCGAGGCACGGCAGCCTGAAGAGCGGGAACACGTCACGCCCTACCTGCGCCGCCACCCGGAGCTGTTCCGGCTGCAGACCCTGCCGCTGGATGCCGCCCCTGAGCTGCAGCAGGCCCGCCTGACGCTCGACTACCCCAGCGACTACGCCATGCTGCATTTGCTATTCACTGTTTTGCCAGCCGATTTCGGTCTGGCTGAGGTGCAAGAATTGCTGACGCGCCACCCCTGGCTGGCCCAGATCAACCGTGATAATCATCAGATTCAGGTATGAGCCAATCTGTGAGTAACAGGCCCCGCGTGGTATTACGGGCCGATGGCAACCCTCGCATCGGGCTGGGTCACATCATGCGGCTGTTGGCAATGGCCGATATTCTGCGCCCGCAGTTTCGCTGCACCTTTGTAATCCAGGAGCCTTCCGCTGAACTATTGCAGCAATTGTCAGCGGTTTGTGACGAAGTCATCGAGATGACGCCCCAACCCGCCGCAGGCGAACCAGCTTGGCTAACCCAAAACGTATTGCAAGCCGGCGACGTGGTAGTGCTCGACGGCTACGGCTTCGAATTCACTTACCACGAAGCGCTGCGGCCGCACGTCGCGCACTTAGTGTGCTTGGATGATCTGCATGCTTTTCCGTTGCTGGCTGATTTGGTTATTAATCCTGCCGGCGGTGTCCAGGCAGCTGATTACGATTTGCGCCAGCCCGGGGCCCGACTGCTTGCCGGCCCGGCATATGCCCCGCTCCGCCCGGCCTTTGTAGCCGCTGCAGGCTCTGAGCGCCAGCCGGCCCCTACCGGACGCGTGCTTATCTGCCTGGGTGGCGCTGACCCGTCGCAGCAAACGCAGCGCGTGGCCGAAGCCTTGCTACTACTGGATATAAAGCTGGAGGTGCATGCTGTGGTAGGCAGCGCGTACGCGGGGTGGGATACGCTGCAGCTCTGGGCTGCCGAGTACCCGCGCCTAACCCTGCACCGCAACCTGTCGGCCGACGACATGTGTGCGCTGATGCAGCAGTGCGGCACGGCCGTGTGCGCCCCCAGCACCGTCAGCTACGAATACTGCGCCGCCGGTGGCGGCTTGCTGTTTACGCAGCCGCTGGCCGAAAATCAAGCCGGCATCGACCGCTTTCTGCGCGAGCAAGGCCTTGCCCTGCCATACCACAGTTCGGCCAATGTGCTGACCTCGCCCGAAGCCGAACGGGTAGCCGAGCGGTTGCGCCGGGCCCAGCA
This sequence comes from Hymenobacter sp. FMD4, assembly GCF_058932745.1. Classification (NCBI taxonomy): domain Bacteria; kingdom Pseudomonadati; phylum Bacteroidota; class Cytophagia; order Cytophagales; family Hymenobacteraceae; genus Hymenobacter; species Hymenobacter sp. FMD4. Next base: position 145,667 of record NZ_JBZYWH010000003.1, on the reverse strand, counting down.
CCAGCACTTCGACGGGCAAGCGCCGGAGCGGCTCCGCAATGCCTTCGCGCAACTAGTTGCCAACCTATCAGCTACCGATGCGGCTGGTACCTTGTCCATCCGGCGCGCTACTGCAGCCGATGCGCAGCTGTATTTCACCTGGGCCAACGACCCTGCCGTGCGCCAAAACGCGGTGCACACCGAGCCCATTGCCTGGGAAACGCACGAAGGCTGGTTTGCGCGCCGGCTGGCCGATGCCAATGCCTACCTTTATGTGCTCGAACACAGCGGAACGCCAGTCGGGCAGGTGCGCATTGAATTTGAGTCCAAAGGCAGCGCTACGCCCGGAGTAATTGATTATTCCGTGGCGCCGGCGTGGCGGGGCCAGGGCTTGGGCACCGCTGTGCTCCAGCTTGCGTTGCAGCAGCTTCGCGCCGATCAACCCGGCGCTTGGTCAGTGCTGGGGCAAGTGAAGCCACACAATCTGGCGTCGGCCCGCGTGTTTGAGCGGCTGGGCTTTCAGCGTCAGCCGGCGGCATGGCTGCACCAGCAGCCTTATGATGTGTTTTTGCTGACCTTCGGGTCGGAAGCTTGATTTTCTCTTTATGCAGGATATAGTTATCGGCAACCACCGCATTGGTCCCGGCCATTTGCCGTTCATCATTGCTGAAATGTCGGGTAACCACAGCCAGTCGCTGGAAAAGGCGCTGGCCATCGTGGATGCGGCCGCCGATGCTGGCTGCCAGGGTTTGAAGATTCAGACCAGCACGCCCGACATGCTCACGCTCAACAGCCGGGAGCCCGACTTCTTGGTGCGCGGCGCCAACCCAGATTGGGAAGGCCAGTCGCTCTATGAGCTGTACACCACCAACTACACGCCCTTCGAATGGCACGCGCCCATTTTCGCCCGCGCCGCCGAGCGCGGCATGGTAGCTTTCAGCTCGCCCTTTGGCACCGAAGCCATTGATTTTCTGGAAAGTGTGGGCTGCCCGGCCTACAAGATTGCCTCTTTCGAAAACAACTGGCCGGAGCTGATCCGCCACGCGGCCCGCACCGGCAAGCCCGTCATCATCTCCACTGGTATGGCCGATGTGGCCGATCTGGAGCGCATGGTGGCGGCCGTGCGCGCCGAAGGCAACGAGCAAGTAATCCTGCTGAAGTGCACTAGCACTTACCCGGCCTTACCGCACAATACCAACCTGCAAACCATTTCACACCTTCGAGACATGTTTGGCTGCCAGGTCGGCTTGTCGGATCATACCATGGGTACTGGCGTGGCCGTGGCAGCTACGGTACTGGGCGCCACCGTCATCGAAAAGCATCTGACGCTGCGCCGCGCCGACGGCGGCCCCGATTCGTCGTTCTCGATGGAGCCCGACGAAATGGCCCGCTTGGTGCAAGAGTGCCAGCAGGCCCAACTTGCCCTGGGCACCGTGCAATACGGCCCCACCGACGCTGAGCTGAAGTCGCTCGGCTTCCGCCGCTCCATCTACGTGGTGGAAGACGTGGCTGCCGGTGAAACGCTGACTCGGGAAAACGTGCGCGTAATCCGGCCCGGTCATGGGCTGGCGCCTCACTTGCTAGAGCAAGTGCTGGGCCGCCCGGTGCGCCAAGATATACGCCGCGGCACGGCCCTCACCTGGGACCTGTTGTAAATTGTGCCGACCATGGAAATCCGCAAATTCGATAACGGCAGCTACATCATTGCCGACCGCCTGAGCATCGGGGAGAACTTCCGTATTGGCCCCAACACCAGCATTCGGGCCGCTGAGTGCATCATCGGCGACAACGTCAGCATCGGCGCCAACAATGTGTTTTTGGTTAGTCAGCGCCTGCAAATCGGGGAGCTGACCATCTTCGGCAATGCCAACAACGTGACGGGCCGCACTGTGGAAGTGGGCCGATACGTGTACTGGGACTCCAACGTGGTGGTAGGCCACGGTGGCAAGTTCAGCCCCGACGCGCACCTGTCGGTGGGCTCTTACTCGATGATTTGTGCCCGCATCACGCTCAACGTCAACCACCGCATCAGCATCGGCGAGTACGTGGGCATCGGCGAAGATGTGGCGGTGTGGACGCACGGCTCCTACCTGCCTATTCTGGAAGGCTTTCCGGCTGATTTCGGCCCTGTGAGCATTGGCAATAAAGTGTGGCTGCCGGCCAAGTCGACGGTGCTACCCAACCGGCGCATCGGCAACAACGTGGTCATCGGTACCAATACTTTGGTAAACAAGGACCTACCCGATGGCTGCCTGGCTGCGGGTATTCCCGTCAAGATTCTGCGCGAAAACCTGTACCCCAGCACCAATTCGGAGCGCAACGATGCGCTGGTGCAACAAGTGCTGCACGATTACCAGGAGTTGGCCGATTACAAGCAACTGACGGTGCGCCTGCGCTACGACGCCGAGCAGCAGCGCATCTTCTGTAACGCTGTCTTGTTTGACCTGACCACCCTGCAAACCCACGGTGAGCTGACGGAAGTGGAAGAAGATTTTCGCGACTTCCTGCGTCGCCGGGGCATCAAGTTTTACACCGGCAAGCCCTTCACCTCGGTGCTGCCCGAAGAATACCGCCGCCTACTAGCCGTTTCGCCCGATGCCGTTTGATTTTGAAGGCAAGAAAGTCCTGGTGGTCGTAGCTCACCCCGATGACGAATTACTCGGCCTCGGCGCCACCATTTACCGCCTGGTACACCGCCACGGCTGCACGGCCCGCGCCGTGATTCTGGGCGAAGGCATTACGTCCCGCGCCGCCGTGCGCGACCCACAGCAGTGGGCCGAAGAACTGCGCATTCATCGCGCCAACATCGAACGGGCTGCCGCGGCTATCGGCTACAGTTCCACCGGCATCTACGACTTTGCCGACAACCGCTTCGATTCAGTGGATTTGCTGGATCTGGTGAAAGTGTTTGAGCAGGAAAAAGAAGCTTTTCAGCCTGACATCATCTTCACCCACCACGGCGGCGACACCAACATCGACCACCGGCGCACTTTCGAAGCGGTGGTGACGGGCAGCCGCCCGCTGCCGGGCGAGCCCATGCGCACGATACTGGCCTGCGAAACGCCATCTAGCACCGAATGGCAGGCGGCTAATTACCCCAATCCCTTCCTACCGAACGTCTTCCTGAGCGTGACCGAAGAAGAGCTGGCAGCTAAAATTGCCGGCATGGAAGCATATGAGTTTGAAAAGCGCCCGTACCCGCACCCCCGCTCGCCGGAAGCACTGCGCATTCAGGCCCAACGCTGGGGCATCGTTATCGGGCAGCCCTTTGCCGAGGCGTTTATGCTGATTCGTCACATTGCTTAGCGCCGGCTTTCGGCTGCGTAAGCTGCTTACCTCCGCCTCGTTTGCCTGACCTAGTGCCGCCACCCGTTCACTCCCAGCCCCGTACCCGCACCGAGCGGTTGCGCGATTTGCTGTACGTGCGGTTTACGGACCACTTCGAGGCCTTTCCGAAGCCGCTGTTGGAATCCATCTCCCCTGCCAGCCCGCTCAAGCGCCTGGCCAAAGTAGCGGGCTACACGGCCTTACGCTTGGTGGGCAATGTCTTCCGGCCTATCCGCAACCCGGAGCAGTTGCGAGGGGCGGTGTGGCTGTATGTTGTCAGTCAGAACAACTACGACTCGTTGCGCTTTATTCGGGAACATCGGGCCGATGCCGTGCTGCTGGCGGGTCAGGCCAAGCAGATCGGGCGCTATAATCGGCAAGTAAACCGCCTCTCGCTAAGGCGAAAGCTGCTTTATTACTGGCAGTTCCCGCTAGTATTCATTGGGCTACTACGCACCGAAGGGCGCCGGGCATGGCGCTTTTTTGATTTGATTTTCAACGCCATCGGTTATTACGAGGTGTACCGGCGGGCCTTGCGCCATTACCGCCCCAAAGCCGTGGTGTTTGCCAACGACCACAACGATGATGCCCGCGCCTTGCTACTCGCTTGCCAGGCCGAAGGCGTGCCCACGGCCTACGTGCAGCACGCCAGCGTCAGTACCAACTTCCCGCCGCTGGGCTTCGATCTGAGCCTGCTGGAAGGTCAGGATGCGCTGGATAAGTACCGCCTGTGCGGCCCGGTGCGGGGGCAGGTGCAGCTAGTGGGCATGCCCAAAGCCGATGCTTTTATCGGCCAGCGCAACGAGCAGCCGCGGGTACAGCGTGTGGCCATTGCCACCAATACCCTGGACGACACCGTTGGAATTCTGGCCGCAGTGGAGTTCCTGCTGACTACTTTTCCCAAGCTCACGTTCACCTTCCGCGCCCACCCCAGTGACCTGCGCAGCTTTGCTGAGTTGCAGCAGAGCTTTCCACAGCTGGCGTTTTCCGACGCCCGGCAGGAATCGGTGTTTGAATTTCTGCAGCGCCACGATGCGCTGATTGCGGCCGATACCTCCACCCATCTGGAAGCTACTTTGCTCAACCTCGTCAGCCTGTATTACCGCTTCGGAACCCACGGCGTGGCTGATGACTACTACGGCTACGCCGCCCACGGCTTGGTAGACCGAGCCTACTCGCTACCGCAACTGGGGGAGCTGCTAGAAGCTTATGCGCGGCAAAAACCGCACGCGCACTACCAACGGGCAGCCTATTACTGCGCCACCCTGGGTACTCCCCACGAAGGCAGCAGCCAAGCGTTGGCCTTGGCCTGTCTCGACGAATGGCTACGCAGTAACCGCGGCTGAAGACGGCTCGTAGTGGATTCTTTCCTGCTGCCTCGGCTTTCATGCTCGAGTCAAACGTCTTATTTTCGGCTCGATGGAAATAGCTGCTTCTCCGTTGCTTACACCGCCGACGGCCAGTGGCCCAGAAGCAATGCAGGCTCGTCTGGCGTATGTGCTGCGGCATTTTGCCTCGGCCTACACCGGTGAGCAGGTAGCTGTCGGCTATGCGGGCCTGCACCCGGAAGCGCCGGTACAAGTAGCGGAACAAGCCAATGGCTTTTTCGAGCAGGGTTTGGCTTATGCGCCGGAACCCGTGTGGTTTTCCTGGCTCGAACGCGACATACCGTTTTTCTTTCGTGCCGACCACATTACGGCGGAGTTGCTAACGCTGGAGCCAGGCCGCGCCACGGTACACGTAGATGTCATTTCCAACGCTTTCTACCTGCTCAGTGGCTGGCAGGAATATCATTCTACCGCCCGCGACCAGCATGGCCGCTTTCCCTTCGTGGCCAGCGTGCAGCAGCGCTACGGGTTTGTGACGCTGCCTGTCGTCAATTACTACTTTGATATCCTGCGCAATGCGGTGGAACACGTAACGGGGAAGCCGCTGCAGCCGCACCGCTGGACTCAAAACGCCCCGTTTGCAGCTTGGGTCACGCACGACGTCGACAACTGCCGCAGCGCCTGGAAAGCAGAAGGCAAGGCTGCTTTGCAGAGGGGTAAGGTGGGGACCTTCCTCAGCTTGTTCTCGCGCAAGCTGCGCGGCCGTGACGCTTGGGATAACCTCGAGGCGGTGCAGCGTGAAGTAGCTGTTCATGGCGAAACCTCTACCTTTTTCCTTTTAGGCAACTCCGCCCCCGCTGCCAATGGTACGCCCAATGCCGACTACGACCTGCGTACGCCGGCCTTTCAGAAGCGTATTCTGCGGTTGCGCTCCAGCGGCGCCGAAATTGCAGTACACGGCAGTCTGGGCACCAGCACCGATGCGGCAGGGCTCCAGCGTGAAATCGAGCAGCTACCCCCACCCGTGCGCGGCAACCGCTTCCATTACCTCAGTTGGGAGCCGCGGCATACCCCCGTAGTGCTGGAAGAAGCCGGCGTGCAATACGATTCTACGTTAGGGTTTGCGGAGCATTTTGGTTTCCGCAACAGCTACTGCCTGCCCTTCTGGCCTTACAATTTTGCCACGGGCGGCTGCCATAGTTTCCTGGAAATTCCGCTCAACCTCATGGATGCCACGCTGCACCACCCAAATTACCTGCAACTGGCAGCCGAAGAAATCATTCCGGCAGTGCGGCCTATGATGGCTGAAACCGAAAAGTTTGGCGGAATCTGCACGCTGCTCTGGCACAACGAGAATTTCTCGCGGCGCAATCACGTGAACGGTCCGAAGCAGTTCCACGCCCTTGTGCGCTACCTTCGCAGCCGCCACGCCGCGTTCGTGACCGGGCCGGATATTCTGGCTCGTTTCGCCGCGCAGTCGGCCTGACCACGGCTGAGCAGCGTGGGCTGCCAACTCACAACGACCAACTGATTTGGGCATCGTCCAGCGGCAAGGGCTGCGCAATACCATTATTTCCTACATCGGCCTGGGGCTGGGTTTTGTCAACACGGTCTTCGTGCTGCCAAAAATCCTCGAGTCCGAGCAGCTGGGCCTGACGCAAGTACTAATTGCCATTGCCACGATCTACGCCCAACTCTCGGCCGTAGGTTTTGCGAGCATGGGCATCCGCTTTTTCCCGTATTTCCGCAACCGGGAAGCTGGCCACCAAGGGTTCCTGCCCTTCCTGCTGGGCCTGCCTATGCTGGGCTTCGCGGTCATGACAGGGCTATACTTGTTCGGCAAGCCATTGATTATGGCGCAGTATGCCAAGGATGCGGCTCTGCTCGGGCCGTACTACCTATGGGGCAGCGTATTAGCTTTATTTATACTTCTATACTCACTTCAAGACGCCTACCTCAAAGGTCTGTATCACACCGCTTTTTCCTCCTTTGTTCAGGAGATTCTGCTACGCCTTTTAGTAGCCGGAGCAGCCCTAGTATATGCAGCTGGCTACCTTACGCTTCACCAGTTTGTGCTGTTATACATCGGGCTAAACAGTGGCATTGCGCTGCTGCTTACAGCTTACTTAGCGGTTATTGGGGAGCTACACTTACGGCCCACCACGGCGGTTCTGCGTGTGCGCCCGGTAGGCGAATTGCTCAACTTTGGCGCGTTTGCGCTGCTTTCCAATATTTCGGGCACCATCATCAGTTCAATCGACAGGTTAATGGTTGGCTCCACGCTTAACCTGGGCGCAGCGGGTGTCTACACGGTAGCCTTCTTTATCAGCACGGCTCTTACCATTCCGTTTCGCTCGCTCTACAAAATAGCCTTCCCCCTACTGGCCGACTACTGGAAAGAGCAAAACCTCGCGGGCATGGGCGACTTCTACCGCCGTACTACGCGCCTGAATACAGTGCTGGGTTGCTACCTCGCCCTCGGTATCGGTCTGAACCTCGACTTTATCTACTCGCTGATGAAGCCCGAATACGCTGCCGGCGCCGCGGCTGTGCTGATCCTCTTGGCCGGCCGCCTTTTCGATGGCGTTACCGGCGTCAATGGCCTGATCGTGGTGACTTCGCCGCGCTACCGCTACGACCTCATCTTCAATTCCTCATTGGCTGGCCTCACGGTGCTGCTCAACTGGCTGCTTATTCCCCGGTTTGGCCTTACCGGTGCCGCCATTGCCACCACGCTGGCCCTCATGCTCATCAACGTGGCCCGTACCGCCTTTGTATGGCGCAGCTACGGCCTGCAGCCCTTCGACCGCCACATTCCGCTGCTGCTTGGCATTGCGGCAGTAGCCGGCGGAGCTGCTTGGCTGATACCGCCTGTGCATTCGGTGTTCATGACCATGCTGCTGCGCTCTTCGGTGCTGACTATGGTCTACGCCGGCTTGGTGCTGCTCACCGGCGCTATGCCCGAGGCTACCGCGCTCAGCCACCGGGCCCGAAAACTCCTGGATCGACGTACGTAATTAAGCCACTGGCAGCAGGTCTTCTTGCTTTGCGCTAAGCAAGCGGCCTTCGGAAAGCCTGTAGATATACCACACGGCAGCCGCTACGATAAGGGCTCCTGCTACTGCAGCAAAGGCAAGTTCTAGGCTGGGGGTTTCGCTTGCTTCGAGTTGCTGCATCAGCTTCGGGTCGTTGCGCACGGCCATCAGCGCTACCCAAGCAATGAAGTTGTTGATGGCGTGCACGGCAATGCAGACACTCAACGAGCGGGTGCGGTAGTAGAGCCAGCCCAGCAAGATGCCCAGCACTGCGGCTCCCACCGACTGCGCCGGGTTGAAGTGAATGAGGCCGAATAACAGGCTGGTTTGCAGAATAGCTCGCGTGGGCCCGTAGTTCCGCATAAGTCCCGGCAGTAGTAGTCCCCTAAACAGCCATTCTTCAAACACGGGTGCCAGCACGCACAGCATCACAAAACCCAGGGCCGGCTGCTTGATGAGCTTCAGCAGGGAATTCTCCAGTTCCCATTTGGGCAGGTGCAGCCAATCCAACGGCAAACGGGCTGCCAGCATAGCCACCGTAAGCACGGCTACTACTACGTACAATGCCGGACTATCATGCTGACCTCGCCAACTAGCAGGCACCACTCGCGACTTTTTAGCTCGAATCAGTAACAGGATAAGGCCCAGTTGCGCCAGTTGTGCGGCTATCATTGTTACGCCGTCTTTGTACCCTTGAAACAGCCAATTCGCCAGCAGGAAAGCCGGCACCCCTACTACCATCACTGTGAGCAGGTACCAGCCCAGCACGCCCCAGCTTTCGGCGTAAGTAGGATAAAAGAAACGCCGCCGGGGCTTTTGAACGGGCTGCGCGGGTTTCTCCTGGAAATCGACTTGCTCCATAGCTGGCTGACCAATTGTAGCCCGCAAGGTAGCGGCCGCCCGACATAATCCGGCAAAAGAAAAGCCCCCAGCCGGCGCCGGGGGCTTTTGCATGAACATCAGTTCGGCAGAACGCGTTACGCCACCTGATTGCCGGTGGGCTCCACTACCGGCTGCTGCCCTAATCCCTGCCCCAGCTTGCTGTGCTTTTTGCCGTAGGCGAAATAGATAACCAAGCCGATGCCCAGCCAAACAAACAAGCGAATCCAGGTATCGGCGGGCAAGGACAGCATCATCACCAGGCAGGTCACGATGCCGAGAATGGGCACCACCGGCACCCACGGCGTGCGGAAGCTGCGCGGCGCGTTGGGCTCCCGCTTGCGCATAATCAGCACGCCCACGCACACCATTACGAAGGCCAGCAAGGTGCCGATGCTGCACATCTCACCGACTACGTTGATGGGCACCAGGCCGGCAAACAGGCTGATAAATACGCCCAGCAACAAGTTAGACTTGTGTGGCGTCTGGAAGCGCGGGTGTACCTGCGAAAACACGCGCGGCAGCAGCCCGTCGCGCGACATGGAGAAGAACACGCGGCTCTGGCCCAACAAATCAACCAGAATAACCGAGGTGTAGCCGATTAGAATAGCGAGGATGATTGCCCCCGACAGCCAGGCGTAGGGCGTCTTTTCGATGGCAATGGCCACCGGCGCGGCGCTGTTCTTGAATTCCGTGTAGTTGGCTAGGCCGGTCATCACGTAGCCGAACACCACGAACAGCACGGTGCACACCACCAGGGAGCCAATGATACCGATGGGCATGTTGCGCTGCGGATTTTTCGCCTCCTGGGCCATGGTAGCCACAATGTCGAAACCGATGAACACGAAAAACACCACCCCGGCACCGCGCAGAATACCGCTCCAACCAAACTCCCCGAACGCCCCGGTATTGGCCGGAATGAAAGGCTGGTAGTTGGCCGGATCGATGTAGCGCCAGCCCAACGCGATAAACACCAGCACCACCGATACCTTCAGCGCTACCACCACGGCATTGAACACCGCCGAGCCCTGCGTACCCCGCATGATGATGGCCGTGATGGCCAGCACGACGAGGATGGCCGGCAAGTTGATAAAGCCCGAGACAGTAGAGCCGTCGGCCAGAGTACTTGTCTCGAAAGGCGACATCACCAGCTGCGCCGGAATGTGCAGGTCGTACTTAGCTAGAAAGCGCACCAGGTACTGCGACCAGCTGATGGCCACCGTGGCCGCCCCTACCGAGTACTCCAGTACTAGGTCCCAGCCGATAATCCAGGCAAATAGCTCGCCCATGGTGGCGTAGGAATAAGTATAAGCCGAACCGGCGACGGGCACCATGGAGGCAAACTCGGCGTAGCACAGCGCCGAGAAAGCGCAGCCGATGGCGGCCACTACAAACGACAGTGTGACGGCCGGCCCGGCGTGGTTGGCAGCAGCAATGCCCGTGAGCGAAAACAAACCCGCGCCAATGATGACCCCGATGCCGATGGCAATCAGATTGAACGGTCCCAAGCTACGCTTCAGGGTGTGCGAGCCACTCTCCGCGGCTTCCAGCCGCAGGAGTTCCAGTGATTTTTTGAGCATGAGTGAAAGAAGGGCACAGGCCGAAACCAGCGCGAACGGATAAGCCTCGTCGGGCGGCGCAGGGCGGCGGACAGCCCATGCCGGCCGGTAAGCCAGGCGTAAGACTACCCACGGCGTAGCGGCAGCGCTACGAGCGAGAAAAGAAGAAAAACAGCAGGAGGCGCTGCGCATGGCACAGGCGAAGCGGCGTTAGCACAACCGCTGGCGGGCAATAATCAACCTATTAATAATGAACAGGTTGACTACAATCACTTCAACAACAACAGCAACGATGCTGCACGTGCATTTCGGTAGCCGCGGCAGTGGCGCTGGCAGATACACGAACGGCGGCATTAGAGCCGGAAATCAAAGCAGGTACTCGGTTGGGAAAGCCCACAGCAACTTGTTTTTATATAGTCAGGAAAAACTTCGCTGACCTTCGGTTGGCACCGTGTCGGAAGGTTCCGAGCGGTTGCCGGCGCTTCGCAGAGCCTTTCTCTCCACGCCTCTGTATAAAAACAATCCTTCAGCAGTAAAGAATTGGTGGCACAAAGGTAGGTCTAGGGAATCTGTATCTGCAAGCTTTTCAGCGGCGAGTCCCAGGCTACTACGCAAAACAGCCCTCGGGACGCCCATTCGTAAAGGCGTCCCTAGGGCTGGTACCTGATGCTGCGGCCGGCTTAGTAATTGTACGACACGCCGACCGAAAGTCCCGTTGACTGACCGACGTTGCGTCCTGCCACGTAGCGGCTCACCCCGAATACCACGCCGTAGCCCTTGGCCAGCGGCTGGTACAAGCTGGCCCCGATGCGGGTGTAGTTAACCCGCGTAGCTGTAAAGCGTCCATCGAAGCCGGGCTGCAGAATATCAGTACCTCCGGAGCTAGACTTCTGAAATGAAGCCCACGTTTCAAAGTACGTCTTAACGCCGGCGTAGCCCACTTTTACATCCCCTACAAATGCATTGGGCACGTGGCTGCTGCGCAGGCTATAGCCAGCCTGGCCGGTCAGGAACACACCGGTAGGAGTTTTGAGGTGTGCGATGCCCACAGTGGTAAGTTTGGTAGCCCGGTTGCCGATGGCAATAATGTATTCCAATCCTTTGTCGGACTGGTAATTACTGGCGGGCGTGCTCACCCCCACCGCGCCCAGCAAATCCAGCACGCTGCTTCCGATTTCGGTGGAGTAAGTTTTGAACTTGAGCAGGGCCGAAATGTCCTGCAGGCCACTGCGGCTGTTGGTGAAGCCTTCGCTATTGCCTTTGCCTTCCGACTTGATGAAGGGCAAGCTCACTACCGCTTCTATTTTTTCGCTGATGCCGTAGTTGGCGTACACGCTCACCGAGGAAACCCTGATTTCCTGAAACACCGGCACGCCTTCCACTTTATCGGGCACCAGAAATACGTTGCGGTACCGCTCGGCCGTACCGGTAAATACCACCGCACCGTGGCCTTTACCAGCCATAAAGCCGCCAACCAAGCTTTGCGCTTGGAGTTTAGGCACCATCAGCAGTACCGTAGCTAGCAAGACAGAAAACGAGTAGGTGTGCTTCATAAATGGGCTAGGTAGTAAGTTCAGCGTGAGGAAATTGGCAATCCAGGGCATATGCCAAAACACAATCACCCTTGAATTGTTCAGCTTGCACTAACCGAACCTACGGCAGACGCCTACGCATCGGATTGCGGGCTCAATAAATCCGATTACTTTTCCGCTTCGTTTGTATTGCGCCAAGGTTGGTTTGCCCCTGCCTGCTCTTCTCTATCCTTCACCTATTCCGCATGAAACACCTGTTACCCACTTGGTTTGCAGCGTTGGCGCTGACTTCTTCCCTCTTCCTGAGTAGCTGCAACAAGAAGTCCGAAGCTGATCCATCCATTGCCGGAATTGCCGTAGCCGGCCGTGACTTCAGCGTGCTGGAAGACGCAGCTATCCGTGGCGGCGTAGTGGAGATATTATCGAACAAGAACCCGAACGACCCAACGGGTAATTACACGGTGTTTGCGCCCAACAATGCGGCCTTCGCTCGGCTAGGCTTGAATGGTGCGGCTGATCTGGCTTCACTGCAACGCCCCTTCCTGACCAGCACGCTGTTTTACCACGTAACCGGCGGTAACTTGCAAGGCACCGACTTGCAGGCCGGTACGGCTTCCCCCTCGGCGCTGGGCCCCAATCGGCGCATCATCCTGCGCGACGGCAGCCGCTACGTCAACGGGTCGCGCATCTTGGCTACGGACGTACGCGCTTCCAATGGCACTGTGCACGTAGTAGATAAAGTCCTGCTGGCTACCGGAGTGAATATCGTGCAGTCGGCCCAGGCGCTGAGCGTTGGGCAAGTGTTTGTGAAGCCCGAGCTGACGTTTCTGGTAGCGGCCCTTGACTACTGCCCCGCTGTCCGAACCGCCTTATCCGGTTCCAACTTTTTCACAGTCTTTGCCCCTTCCGACCAAGCCTTTCGCAACTTGCTCACGCAGCTGCTCGGCCCCGGCAATTACACACCCGCCGATATTCGCCAGCTTCCGGAAGCCACCGTGCAAGCAGTATTGCTGAATCACGCCTTGGCCGGGCCAGACAAGTTTACGTCTGAGCTTCCAGCTAATGCTACTGTAGCCACCGCAGGTGGCGGCAGCCTGACGCTTGGAGCTTTCGACAATGGGATACTGACCGTGCGCGGCTCCGGCAACACCACGCCCGCCAACATGCTCATCCCCGATGTGCAGTGCACCAACGGTGTGGTGCACGTGGTCGACCAAGTGCTTCTGCCCTAACCGCATTCCCCAAGCCTTCAGCTTGATTGCCAGCCTCCGACGGTATTTAAAACCCTCTTGGTAGCTGTTCCGCTCCATGCCTCTGCTCTTTTGCACCTATTGCCCGTGGGCAATACCTAGCCCGGCACGCCCACATGCGTGCCACCTTTCTTTTCACTATGAACACCAAGACTGCCCTGCTCTTTTGGAGCTGGCTGATGCTGCTTACCCTGCCGCATCGCCTGTGGGCCCAGCCCGAAACGACGCCCAAGTCTTCATTGGAAGGGCAATGGAAAGGCTCGCTGACTGTACCCGGTGGCAGCCTTCCCCTAACGATTACTGTTACGGAACTAGCTACTGGCGGCCGGTTTGGCCTGCTCGATGTACCCATGCAGCGCATTAGCCGGGCCATGCTGGGCATGGAGCTGCGCGGCGACACCATCTTGTTTGCCTCAGCGGAACTGGGCTGCAGCTATACCTGCCAGCGTTCGGCCGATGGCCAGCAGCTGAATGGCACCTGGCAACAGCAAGGCTACAAAACTGCGCTTACCCTGCAATACACTCCCCTGCCAACCAGCCCGCCCAAAAATTTCAAATTTCCGCCGCCTTACCGGGTGGAGGAAGTGTCCTTTGCCAATTCCAAAGACGAGGTACGTCTGAGTGGCACGCTTACTATTCCGCCTGGGGAAGGCCCGTTTCCGGCCGTGGTACTACTTTCCGATATGGGCCCGCACGACCGCGACGCCACCCAAGGCGAATACAAGCTGTTTGGCGCCTTGGCTGACTACCTCACGCGCCGCGGCGTAGCCGTGCTACGCCTCGACGACCGTGGTGTAGGCCAATCTACTGGCGACTGGCGCACGGCTACTACTCTGGACCTCGTTAAGGACACGCAAATTGCCCTGAATTTCCTCCGCACCCGTCCGCTTATTGACTTTGCCCAGCTTGGACTAATTGGCCACGGCGAAGGTGGCAACGTGGCGCTGCTGACCGCTGCTCAGCCTTTGCCTCCTTCCTTCGTTATCAGCTTAGCGGGGGCCGGAACGGTAGGCCAGGAGATATTGGCGCAGCGCCCAGCAGGGTTTCTGGCCGCTGGCGAAGCAGATACTGTACAGGAAAGCATGATGCGCCGCCACTTGCAGGCGCAGCAGCTCATTATTCAGAAGGCCAGCGAAATGCGCACGAAGGGTGCCAACGCTGCTCAGATTGAAACCTTTGTATCCCAGCAGCAGATGCGCCAGCGGGCCGACGAACGGAAACGGGCCGACGTCATTGGCAAACAACAGCGCACGATGCTGGAAATTGTGCGTCAAACGCCCGATAACCCACAGGCGCAGTCCATCCTGATCAACATGCTGACTCAGTTTAACCGCGGCCTACCCGCCGCAACGGCCCAGGACTGGGCTACCCAAATGACCAGCGGCTGGTATCGTGCTTACTTGACTTTCAACCCCCAACCCTCACTCGAGGCGGTGAAAGGCGCCGTTCTGCTACTGCACGGAACTGATGACACTCAGGTCAATATCAGCAACCTGGCCCAGTTGGAGAAAGGCCTAAAAGGCAACAAACGGGTTGAGGCACGCAGGCTCGACGGCATCAACCATCAGTTCCAGGCCCCGCCGATAGAGTGGCCGATGCTAAATGGAGAGCAAAAGCCCGTTGTCTCGTCTTTGGTCCAGCAGACTATGGTAGATTGGATAAAAGCCCGTAAGGCCGAACTAACTGGCCGCTAACCCGTGATGTTCTGGGCAAATGCCTATTACTCCATTATCCTTACTGTTTCACTAGATTAAGTCATGGGCATTTCGCGCATGCGGTAGCAGTTCATGGCCGTTTCGCCGAGCTGCTCGATCAGTCGGTAGTTGGCCACTGCCCCCACCGCGGCCCCAATTACCGGCACTAGCTGCGCCAGCTTGGCCAAGTCGATGTAGTCGCGGTATTCCTGCTGGAAAGTGCGCCAGTCAAAAGTATTCACATCTGCCGGGAGCGTTTGGCGATACTTATCCCAATCGACCAGGCGGCGATACACCTCATTGCGGGTGCGCTGACTGCTGAAAGCCAGTTGAAAAATGTGCAGCAGGTACAGGCGCTCGGTGTAGTCGCGGCCATCGTGGCCATATAGCGCGGCTATGTCAAACAGCAGTTTGAGCTTGATGCTGAGCAGGAGGGGAAAGTCGGCTAACCCGAGCAGGAAGCCTCCTGCCCCGGTTACGGCTCCTTCAGCAGTAGCTGCATGCCGGTAGTACCGAATGCGGGTGCGCACAGCGGCTTCTCGCTCAAATAGCGCTGCGTTGAGCAGAGGGCCCGGCGTGGTGTGCATCGAGCCAAACAGTACGGCGCGTACCATTTGCTTGATGGTGACTGTAATAGCTTGGTGTACCCGCTCGGGCAGCAAAGCATTTAGGCGCGTTTGCACATGCCGCGCAAAGCGGTTCATGGCGCTTGGCGGCCGCTGCATGCGCTGCTGCCAAGCGCGTAGTTCGGTAAAAACCTGCTGTTCGTGCGAATACATATTCCAAGGTCAGAAATATTATATTAATAAAGTTATATATGAACGCAAATACTACTTCTTCCATGCAATCAGCTTTCGCAGCCAAATTATGGAACGCAGGCGCACAGCAGGAACGATACGCGTTGCAGGCACAGCTTTTTTCGCATTAGATATCCATTTAATTATAAGCTTTTTTCAAGGAATATATCCGCTCTATTATTTCTACCACTTTCATGCCCTCCAGCGCATTGGTCGTAGCAAAGCCACGCTTTTGCACAGTGTCCACCACGTTCTCGATTACTTGCACGTGGTTGGCAGCACTGCCTTGGTAAAGCCCATAATCATTGGCCGGGTTGGTGGGTGCCAGTTCGGGCAGGCAATAATCCTGAATGTGACAGTATTCCACCCGGTCCATGTACTGACCACCCACGCGCAGGCTACCACGTTCGGCAACCACTGTGAGGGAGCTTTCTAGGTTTCGGTCCCACACGCTGGTGCTGTATTGCAGGGTGCCCGCCCCACCCCGGGCCAACTCAAACGTGACCAAGCCTGAGTCTTCAAACTCCGTGAGACCATCGTGATTAAAGTCGAAAAAGCGCGCCTGGATGTTCTGAATATCGCCGAAGACCCAGTAGAGAAGGTCGACAAAATGACTAAATTGAGTAAATAGGGTGCCTCCGTCTTGCTCCCGGGTGCCTTTCCAGGAGCTTCCACCGCGGTAGTAGCGGGCGTCGCGGTTCCAGAAACAGTTGATTTGTACCAGGTAGATCTGACCGAGGCAGCCCGAGTCTACCAATTGCTTTAGCCACTGTGAAGGCGGCGAGTAGCGGTTCTGCATCACTCCAAACACCATGCGGCCCGTTTGCAGCGCCACATGGATGATGTCCTCCGCATCGCGCTTGCGCAAGGCAATGGGCTTTTCAATGACGACATGCAGCCCATGCCGCAACCCCTGAATGGCCTGGGGAGCGTGCAGGTGATTGGGGGTGGCCACCGTTAGTACATCGGCGGGCAGACCGCCGGCCAGAAAGGCATCGAGTGAAGTAAAGAATGGAACACCAGGAAATTCAGCTGCTAAACCAGCTCGTAACTCCTCGCGTGAATCAATCAATGCTACCAATTGAGCAGAGGTGTGACGACTGATCAAGGCTGCGTGACGACGGCCAATATGGCCAACACCGCAAACGGCAAAACGAACGGCAGAAGGCCCGGAAAGAGGCATAGCGGCAGCGGAGGCACTTAAGGGAAACACTGTCGCAAGCTCCGAAAAAACCAGCGTTTGCCCACGCCCCTGGTGACGACGAATGACAGCAACAGAGCCGGCCTTCGTGCTAAGACAGCAGAAAGCCGGCTCTGCCGGGTACTAAGTATAATGGGCAGGCTACAGGATCCGCTTCAATTCCTCGAAGCTGGCATTACTGGCTGAGCGACCGGTGCAGCCAGCTTGTTGGGCATTGCGCTGGATGCTGGTCACGCGCGAACCGGGATTCGGGTGCGTGCTCAGGAACTCGGGTGTGCCGCCCCCACCTTGCTTTTCAGCCTTGATAAAGAACCCGGCAGCTCCGTCGCAGGCGTAATAGCGCGTGCCGTTCAGGTAGGTTACTGAATACTTATCGGCTTCCTCCTCAAAGCTGCGGCTGAACTTGAGCTGCCCGAGGCCAGTGGCAATTTGAGCCAGCATATTAGGATTGTTGCCCAGTATCACGCCGGTCAGCAAACTGATGCCATACTGCCGTTGCAGCAGTTGGGTGCTGTGGCGGCGGTCAGCATGAGCAATTTCGTGGCCTAGTACCCCTGCCAGTTGGCTTTCGTTATCCAGAAACTTAATGAGGCCCGTGAATACATAGATATGACCACCGGGCGTAGCAAAGGCGTTTTGCATCTTGTCGTCCTTGATGATTTTAACATCCCAGACGAACTGCTTGCGGTAGCGCACACTACCATTGTCGAGCACGCGGTTCACCACGCCATCGAGTAGCTGGTAAGCGCGCTGGTTGCTGGAGCGGGAAAGCAACTGGCCCTTGGCTTGGTATACCGAATCGGTTTGCCGGGCTACCTGCGCGCCCAAGGCAATATCTTGGTCGATGGAGAAGATGTTGAAGCCTTGCGGCGGCCTGGTTATGGCGGCCGTGCTCAGGCAAGCTACGGTGCCTAAGGCTGCGGCCAGGGTAAGGCGGGAACGGAACATGGGAAGAAAGATGATGTAGATGACTTCTACGGGGCTCAGAAAAAACAGTGCCAAGGCAGGCGCATACTCGCGTGCCTTGGCCGAAACAGGCTTTAGGCCCATAAGCGAATGACATCCGCTATATATTTCACCTGCTCCGCTGTCAGCAGCGGATGGATGGGCAACGAAAGCACCGTTTGACACAGTTGTTCGGCAATCGGAAATTCTCCCTGGCGGTATCCCAAGTACTCATAAGCTGGCTGCTGGTGCACCGGCACCGGGTAGTAAACCACCGACGGAATGCCGTGCGCCTGCAAATGCTGCTGAAGCTGGTCACGGCGGGCAGCACTGTCCAGGGTGATGGTGTACTGGTGAAACACGTGCGTACTGCCCGGCTGCCGCGCCGGAATGCGCAGGCCGGGCACATTTGCTAGTGCTTGGTCGTATGCAGCAGCAACTTGCTGACGGGCAGTTGTCCAGGCTCCGATATGACGCAGCTTCACGCGTAGCAGCGCGGCCTGCAGGGTATCTAGTCGTGAGTTAAGGCCTACGCGGTAGTGCACGTACTTGCGGCCACGGGCCTGCCCGTGATTCGCCAACTCTTGTAGCTGCGTTGCGCGGGTCTTATCGGTAGCAATTAGGGCGCCTCCGTCGCCCATGGCCCCAAGGTTTTTGGAGGGAAAAAAGGAGGTAGTTCCTACTTCGCCCACCGCGCCGGCATGTACGGTGCGGCCATCCGAAAAGGTCCAGGTAGCCCCGATGGCTTGGGCATTGTCCTCTATTAATGCCAAGCCTCGTCGTTGGCAAAGCTCGCGAAGAGCCGTAAGATCGGCACATTGCCCGTACAGGTGAACGGCCATAATGGCCCGGGTGCGCGGCGTAATGGCGGCTTCTGCCGCCGCTGGGTCCAGTGTAAAAGTGTCGGGACGAACTTCAGCCAGTACGGGCTTAAGGCCCAATACAGCTGCAGCTTCGGCCGTAGCTACGTAGGTGAAGGCGGGCACGATTACCTCATCCCCAGGCTCTAGCTCAAGGCTCATCAGCGCGAGTTGTAGTGCATCGGTGCCGTTGGCGCAAGGCACGATGGTGGCCCCGCCCAAGTAGTGACCCAACTCTTCCGCAAATAGGTGCACATCGTGCCCTTGAATGAAGGCGCCCTCCTGCATTACGCGCTGCAGCGCGGCGTCAAGCTCGGCCTGAATGACGGCATGCTGAGCCGGTAGATCGAGCAGGCGAATGGGCGTGGAAGGGACGATTGGCGGAGCGGAAGTAGGCAACACAACAACTAAAAAGAAAGGCTAAAGATAGCGTCCAGCTCATCCATAGAGCCTTGCCATACCAAAATATAGCTTTTGGCGCACCTCTGCTCCCATCACATTCGTAACCTGCTATGTATGCGTTTCGTTAAGTCGCTCATACAAGCTTGCTCGACAGCAAGCGTCCTTCCCCACTGTAATTCCCACTGTTATGTTTAAGAAAACCCTTTCCATACATGCTTTGGCCCTGCTGTTGATCGGCGGGGGCATGGCCTTTACCCAGACCAGCTGTAACCGCGCCGACCGCCAAGAAACGGCAGCTGAAACCAACGACGCTTACAGCGACTTCCAGACCTTCGTAGCCAACACTGAAACCCGCGCCGACCAAGTGGGCGACGCCACGGAGGCCGAATGGAACGAGGAAACCGACCAGCTCCGTCGTGACTACGATGCTAAAGTAGCCGCCGCCGACGCCGACATGGCCAACTGGGACGACGCCCGCCGCACCGAATACGAGCAGCTAAAAGCTCGTTATACCTCAGCCTACGACCGTCGCGAGCAAGCATACCGCAACCGTGGCACTGATGTAGCCATGAACACCACCACTGGTGGCAGCTCGGCTACGGGCAGCAGCTCCATGAATGCGTCCTCCAGCCCGGCTGGCCGCATCTATAAGCCCATGAACCCGGCCGCTAACCTGACCGCCTCCAATGCCCGCCAGACCTACGAGAACTTCGTGAACATGGTGAAGCAGAATGAGAATCAATACCAAGTAGTCGATTGGCGCCTGATCAACGAAGAATGGCGGGCACTGGATCAGAAGTACGAGCAGGTAAAAGACAACGTAAGCGGCTCGGACAAGCTTGAAATTTCTAAGGAGAAAGCCAAGTACGCTGCCTTTAAGTCCTACGACAAGGCTGAGTCCCGCGTATCGCAGGGCGCTGACGTAGTGACGGGTAACCGCGAAGAAGCAGCCGCCAAAGGCGCTGGCGTACGCGTAGGTGAATCGGCCCGCAACGCTGGCAGCGACGCTAAAGAGGTAGGCAGCGGCGTGAAAGAAACCGGCAAAGATATCGGCCGCGGCGCAGTTGACGTCGGCAAAAAAGTAGGCAGCGCTACCAAGGATGCTTACAAAGAAGTGAAGTCGGAAGTAAAAAACACCGACAACGACTAACCGCTTACCTGCCTTTTACTCACCTATTTGCAAAAAGACCGGCGCCCCAGGGGTACCGGTCTTTTTGTGCTCTATTCTGAGGAATTGTTTTTCGTGTGCCATGCCTGCAGCAGCCAACTTAGCTTCAACAGGTCTAAAGCCCGGATATCGGGCGCTGCGCCCTCGAGTCGGTGCTGCAGCCACGGTTCGGCCTGTCGCAGCACTGGGCGTGCTACTGATGCGAGTCTCATCCGCCGCAGCCGCAGCGCGGTACGGAGCAGCCGGGAGTCGGAGCCCAATCCTTCGGCGAGGTATAAGTCGAGCAGGTTGCGAACGGCATCGTGCGACTTTTGCAGGAATACTGGCGCGGGCTCCAGCCCATCGTGCTGCACGGGGTTGTCGAGGTGCTGCACTAGAATCTGTTCCTCGCGCAGCCGCCAACCAAATTTGGTATCCTCGTGCCCGTAACGAGTCAGGCTTTCATCAAGGCCGAAACGCTGGAACACCTCGCGCCGAATCAGCAGGTTATTAATGGTCAGCTGGGCGTAGGGCGACTGCTGACGCACCGCCGCCGGCCGGGCCTCGCGTTGGGTACCATAGTGCCAGCGGAGTTGCAGCGCGGAGTTGGTGGGTGCGGCGGCGCTATAGCAAGTACCACCTACCAGCACGGGCGCTTGGGTCGCGGCAGCAGCGTAGCGGGCCAGAAACTGGGTATCGGGCAAGGAGCTGTCGTTGTCGAGCAGCAGCAGCCATTCATGCTGCGCTTGTGCTACCAGCTGATTACGCATGGCTGCGCGGCCTACATTATGGGGAAGTTCGCGGTAGCAAACCCCGGTTAGGCCTGCGAGCAACTGATTTTGTTCCCGATAAAAAGGGGTTGAGCCATCATCGAGCAGCAGAATTTCAACGGGGCCGGACCAAGCCGGAAGCTGCGCCAACAGGTCGTGCACCAGCTTACTTACCGGCCAGTTGTAAACGGGAATCAGGATTGATAATCCCGGCATGCTCTTCTACGAAGCTACCGTCAGGCCCTGCACCAGCTGCCCTTGTTCGCAACGAAACACGCGCTTAGGATAGCGGCGAATGATTTCGTAGTTGTGCGTAGCCATCAGCACGGCCGTTCCGGCATTGTTAATTTCCAGGAACAGGCGCATGATGCCATCGGTCACGTCTGGGTCGAGGTTGCCGGTAGGTTCATCAGCCAGCAATAGAAGGGGCTCGTTGAGTAAGGCGCGCGCGATTACCACGCGCTGCTGCTCTCCGCCCGAAAGCTGGTGCGGCATCTTACCGGCCACGCCACTCAGGCCGACGCGTACGAGTACGTCCTGCACGCGTTGTTTCATTTTGGCCTTTTCGCGCCAGCCCGTGGCCTGCAGCACAAATAGCAGGTTCTGCGCCACCGTACGGTCATAGAGCAGCTGAAAGTCCTGAAACACGATGCCCAGCTTGCGGCGCAGGTAAGGCACTTTCTCAGGCGCCAGCTTGCGCAACGGAAAACCCACCACCGAGCCCATACCTTCCACCAGCGGCAGATCGGCATAGAGCGTCTTTAGCAAGGAAGTCTTGCCCGAGCCCGTTCGCCCCACTAGATATGCAAATTCCCCTTTGCCCAACTCAAACGATACCTTCTGCAGAATGGTGTTGACATCCTGCATGATGTAAGCGTCGCGCAGCTCAATGACGGCCGGGGTATTCATGGCAGAGGTGGAAGCCTGTGGGGTAATGAGTTATATCTACAAAGCTTGTTTTCAGGCCACAAAGCACGCAGCTGGCGTTTGTTGAAAACAAACAGCCAGAGGGGGCCTAGATAGTCAGCGCCTGCAGCTTGCCGAATTCCAGCTCCGAAATCACCGCAGCCAATTCGGTTTCTTTGCCTTCCAGCCCGTAACGGTGCAGGTCCTTCAACGGCCGATCGGCGCGGAAGTAGGCAATTAGCACAAAGTCGTTGTCGCGGAGCTGTATGTAGTCCGGAATCTTGGCTTTGCCTTTGACTTTGATGATGTACATAGAGTTAGTTCTAAGTCCTGAGACGTGAGACATTGACAACCGGCTTAGCGGCCAGTTGTCTAACGTCTCATGCCCCAATTATCAGGTCTAACGCACTACGCGTTTACGCGCTTGTGGTCGGCCAAGAAGGTAGCCAAGCCTTTGTCCGTCAGCGGGTGATTCAGCAGGCCCGTAATTACATTGAGCGGGCAGGTCACCACGTCGGCTCCGATTTCGGCGCACTGCACCAAGTGCGGCACGTGGCGTAGCGAAGCGGCGAGCACCTGCGTGGGGTAGCCGTAGTTGCCGAAGATCTGCACAATCTGCTCGATCAGTTGCAGCCCGTCGTGTCCGATGTCGTCTAGTCGGCCGACGAACGGCGACACGTATGTGGCACCCGCCTTGGCAGCGAGCAGGGCCTGGCCAGCCGAGAAAATCAGTGTGCAGTTGGTTTTGATGCCGTTTTCGGAGAAGTGCTTGATAGCCTTTATGCCTTCCCGGATCATGGGCACTTTCACCACGATGTTGGGATGTAGTTCGGCCAGAGCCTCGCCTTCGCGCACAATTTCCTCGTACGTCACGCCGATCACCTCGGCCGACACGTCGCCGTCCACCATTTCGCAGATGCGCTTGTAGTGGGCCATCACGTTGTCGTGGCCGCCGATGCCTTCTTTGGCCATCAGCGAGGGATTGGTGGTTACACCGTCGAGCACGCCGAGCTCCACGGCTTCCTGAATGTCCTTCAGGTTAGCGGTATCAATGAAAAACTTCATCCGAAGAAAATGCTAGAAACGAAAACTGCCCCAAAGCTAACCGTTTGGCGGGGAAGGTGACTAACCTTTTACCGCACCGGAAACCTGGGGCTTGGACAAAAAAAAGCGAACCAGTATCGCACCGCTTCAACCACCTACCCTTGCTACCTTCCGGTCCTGGGGGAGTTCAGCGGGAGCTGGTCGTACTGATTCGCCGTTGCAAAGATACAACAGGGTTTCGGACTGAAACAAGCTTCAGCGCATAAAAACCCATACAAAAGCCGCTTCTCGGGTGCTATTCGCGCACAAAACGCTGGCTGATAGCACTTCCGTCGGCTGTCGTTTGCGTTAATACATATACCCCAGCCGCCAGATTGCTTACTGGCACGGCGATTTTGCCGCCGTTTGGCTTACTAGCCGGCGCTTGATATACCGTGCGGCCACTCAGATCGGCAATCCGAATGGCAGTAAATTGCTCGGCGGGCACGTTCAGGATGTCGACCGCCGGGTTGGGATACAGCGGCGTAATGGCTAGTTGCCGGTCGCGCACGCCCGTAGCAGTACCGAATACCAAGCGGATATTGGGCAAAAAATTAGTGGTGGCCAAGCTGGTGGGGGCGGCGGCTCCATACCCACGGCGGACACTGTTGCGGCCGGTGGAGGTGCCATAGGCCCAACGCGCCCGCGAAGCCAGCACGTTATTGGTAGTGCCGTTAATGCGCACCACCATCACCGACAAGTTTTCCGTGTTGTTGTAGGAAAAGGGTTGATTCAAGGCCACTTCCTGGTATCCTGCAGGGGTAGCGTTGGTGAACTTGCCTTTAAACACTCGCTGATAGCCCGTAGAGTCGACGGCACCGGCGCTAAACGCTGTATTCGGCGTTGTCTTGAGGTAGATTAGAACGTTGTCGAGGTCCAACAACTCCGTGCCGCTCGATTTGTCGAAGCCCAACCGGGTAATGCTGCCGGCTTGGTTGATCTGCGTTTGGAGATAAATCATTTCCGAAACCGAAAAAGGCTCAGCATGATTGATGGGCGACAGGGCCGAAATGGAAGTTCCCATGTTTATGTTGACTACTTGGGCGTGGGTAGCAACGGGTAGGGAAAGACCGACTGTGGCTAAGAACAGTAAAGACTTGAGCATGGGCAATGAGTTGGGTGAGGTTCAAGCTACACAGGATTATCAAATACCCTTTTGATCGGATGCGTAAAATCGAAAACCCACAGGCACGTCTAGATACTAGCGCCCGGGCGCCAGCCGCAAGGCCATACCAAAACTGAGTTGGGTGGCGTAATGCGCGAAGGGGTACTCCTGCCCATCCAGTTCGATTTCAGAGGCGACGTTCAACAGGCTGCGCTCGTACCGCGCCGTGAGGGTCACCCGCCCGAGCTCCATTCCGGCTCCGGCCTGAAATGCTAAACCAGTTCGGCGCATGCTTTGGCTGATGCTGCCGATGATGCGCCGCGTGTAAGCTTGTTCCTGCCGTTCGTAGCCAGTAGGTATACGATTGGAAAGCACCGGTCCACCCAGTACTAGCAGCCACCGATTTAGTCGATAGCCAACAGGCAAGGCCAGGTTAAGGCGTTGCCAATCTTGCGCGTTGGCCAGTACTGAAAAGTCTTGTTGCGCGGTGGGGCCGTTTGCGGCGCTGTTAATAGGAGCCGTGTTGTTGATAAAGTGCCAGCTTTGATTGCGTGAGTAGGAAAACTCTGGCTGCAGCAACCATTTACGGTCGGCACCGAAGTTGTGCCGCGCCCAAAAGCCGATGCGGAAGCCTTGCGAAGGTGTAGTCAGACGAGGTACCACCCGGTACTGCCCCACCCGGTAGCTGGGGCGGTGATTGGTAACGCGGAACAGGTCGTGCCCCATGAGTATACCGCCCTGCCAGGCGGAGTGCGGTGCCGAATTTTGAGCGTAAGCGGCCGAGCTGCTCAAGAGCAGCAGGAGTAAAAGTTTTTTCAAGCTATTCTGAGGTAAACGGAGTTCGGGGTATCCAGTAAAAAAACAAATTATCCGCGCGCCAGACAAGCCGAAAATCACATGAATACATGTTTATCAATAAATTACAGAAGGCTCTTTGCCGCATCCTACTTGCCCCCGCAAGGGCTACCAAACTGAGCAGTTGATGGCATGTAGAC
This sequence comes from Hymenobacter sp. FMD4, assembly GCF_058932745.1. Classification (NCBI taxonomy): domain Bacteria; kingdom Pseudomonadati; phylum Bacteroidota; class Cytophagia; order Cytophagales; family Hymenobacteraceae; genus Hymenobacter; species Hymenobacter sp. FMD4. Next base: position 120,873 of record NZ_JBZYWH010000003.1, on the reverse strand, counting down.
GAGCAGAAATAGCTCGCCAACTGCTTCCGGGGGTTGGATAGGTTCGCTTTGGCGCCCTACCTTTGCCCATGCCTCAACAGATTTTGATCCTTGATTTCGGGTCGCAGTACACGCAGCTGATAGCGCGGCGCATCCGCGAGCTGAACGTCTTCTGCGAAATCCACCCCTTCACGCACGCCCCGGACCTCACTGAGGATATCCGGGGCGTTGTGCTTTCGGGTTCGCCCTGTTCGGTGCGCGACCCGGAAGCTCCCAACCCCGACCTGAGCCAGTACCTGGGCCGGGTGCCGGTGCTGGGCGTGTGCTACGGCGCCCAGTTGCTGGCCTACCAAGGCGGTGGCGAGGTGCTGCCTGCAACCATTCGCGAGTACGGCCGCGCCCGCCTCAGCCACATCGAGCGGCACCACCCACTGATGCGCGACCTGAACCTCGATTCGCAGGTATGGATGTCACACGGCGACACCATCAAGGTGCTGCCCGCTGGTTATGACATTATTGCCAGCACGCCAGAAGTAGCTGTGGCCGCGTTCCACATCGAAGGCCAACCGACGTACGGTATTCAGTTTCATCCGGAGGTAACTCACTCCACTGAAGGCAAGCAGTTGCTGCGCAATTTCGTGGTAGAAATCTGCCAGTGCGCCCAGGACTGGACGCCTGAGCACTTCGTGGACGGCTCGGTGGCGGCGCTGCAGCAAATCATTGGCCCCGATGACCAAGTAATTCTTGGCTTGTCGGGCGGAGTAGATTCGTCGGTGGCGGCGCTGCTGCTGCACCGGGCCATTGGCACGCGGCTGCACGGCATCTTCGTCAACAACGGCCTGCTGCGCAAGGAAGAATTTGAGAGTGTGCTCCACTCCTACCAAGGCCTCGGGCTTAACGTGACCGGCGTAGATGCCTCCCAGGAGTTCTACGCCGCGCTAGCAGGCCTCTCCGACCCTGAACAGAAGCGCAAGGCAATTGGTCGCACTTTTATTGAAGTATTTGACCGCGAAGCGCACAAGGTAGAGGGCGCCCGATGGCTGGCGCAAGGCACAATTTATCCCGACGTAATCGAGTCGGTATCGGTGAAGGGCCCGGCCGTGACCATCAAGAGCCACCACAACGTGGGCGGCCTGCCGGAGCACATGAACCTGAAAGTGGTAGAGCCGTTGCGCATGCTCTTCAAAGATGAGGTGCGCGAAGTAGGCGACGCTTTGGGCCTGCCCCACCACATCCTGCACCGTCACCCCTTCCCCGGCCCCGGTCTGGGCATCCGCATCCTCGGCGACATCACGCCTGAGAAGGTGCGCCTGCTGCAGGAGGCCGATGCTATTTTCATTGACGCCCTGCACCGCACGGGCCTTTATGAAAAGGTATGGCAAGCCGGCTCCATCCTGCTACCTATCCAGAGCGTAGGGGTAATGGGCGACGAGCGGACTTACGAGCAAGTGGTAGCCCTGCGCGCGGTAACCAGCGTGGACGGTATGACCGCCGACTGGGCGCACCTCCCCTACGAGTTCCTGGCCGAGGTATCGAACCGCATCATCAACCAAGTGCGCGGCATCAACCGCGTGGTGTACGACATCAGCTCTAAGCCGCCGGCAACGATTGAGTGGGAGTAAGGGCCGCAGCAAGACATGCAGCAGAAGTAAAAAGCCGCTCCGGAAAACCGGAGCGGCTTTTTGTTGCTTGGATCGAGCCGTTAACCTAAGTATCAAGACCATACTGCACTTCAAAACGCTTCTACTACCCCTGCAGCAGTTCCTCGGCTTCTAGAAATAGCGCGGTGCAATCGAGCAATTCCACCAGTTCCGTAAGCTCAACAAATGTGAACACGAAAGCCATGCGCGTGGCAGGGGTAGGTATGGCAATGCAGCGAGCCTCCGGGTCGCGCACTGGTCCGGTAGCGTATTGACGGTAGGCCTCCGCGACGCGCTGCCTGAACTCTGTCAGTTCAGCCGGGGTAAGGGCCATTCCTACATTCCCAAAGTATAGATGCATGAAACCCACCGCCCGAGGGCAGCGCGCTGTGTAGCCGAACGCATTGTGGTGAAGTACTTGTGCCATGCTTGCTCCATTGCTGGTAGGGAAGCAAAGATATAGGCACTGGTCATTGGCGTCAATATTTATTTAGAATTAATTTAAATAACAAAGCTGTATCATTTTCGCATGATTATACGCGCCAAAACCGATTGCATAAAAGCAGTGCCGCGGCTGTTGACCGCGGCACTGCTTTTTAACTACTATGAAGCCTACAGCTTGGATTGACAAACCTAGTTTCAGCGCAAGCCCACGGGGTTTTGTACTTCTACTTCCAGGCGTTCTAGCTTGGTAATGGGAACATATTGGTTGTCGCGGGCTTGATTTGGGTAGCCGATGCCTTGGAACAGGAAACCTGAAACGGCTCCTGAGCTACCCAGTCCTTGCTGGAAGGCCGGGCCATGCAGGTGCAGTTGATTACCGAAGTAGTAAAGCAGCTCAAAGCCCGACGCGGCAATTACCGAAGGTGGTAGATTCAGTCGCTGGGTATACAGCTGCCGGAAGCGCCGCGCACCGGGCAGGCTTTCGTCAAGGTATTTGGCGTGGATGAAATAAACGTCGCGACGGTCGAGCTGCCCCAGGCTGAGGCTGGAGTTGTCTAGCCAGGCGGCATGCGTAAGCAGCGGCACCGTTAGGCCTTGCGTTTGCATTAGCCCCAGCACGTAGGGCCCGGCTTTGCGGTGAGTAGAGGCTACTACCAGGTGGCCCGCATTTTTAAGGTCCACTCCCCCGAAACCGGCGTTCAGTGCATCGGAGTTGTCAGAGTCGATGCTGCGAACGGCCAGAACCTTGCCGCCCAGTGCCTCAAAGGCCGCTTTGTAGGCCTCGGCAAAAGTGCTTTCGTCGCGGGTGTTTTCGTAGAAGACAACAGCCGGACGGGCCGTTCCGAAGCTGCGGAAGGCATAATCGGCCGCCATACGCGCCTTCGTAGTAATGCTCGGCTCAAATAGGTAGTACCAGGCGTTGTCTTGCACCAAAGCCCCGTCCTCCGACAGTGGGTTAACGGCCACAATCTGGTTTTGCTGCGCGTAGCGGGCCAGAATCTTCGCACCTGATTTGTAAACCGGCCCGATTATCATGTCCATAGATGCTAGTTCCGGCAACTGCAGCACTTGCTTGAGCTGCAGCGTATCGGCGCCCGTATCGTAAGCGAAAAGGTTGAGGCTACGGCCTTCGCGCTGCAGTGAGTCCTGAGCGAGCTTCATGCCGGCGTACAGATCGTTCACAAACTGCAGCCGGCGACGGGTTTCCCAACTCGGGTCGTTGAATTCGAAGGGTAACAGCACGGCTACGTTGTAACTGCTTTTCTTCTGAGGGCGCGGGCGCGGGGTGTAGCGGGTACGATCGAGGCTGAACTCTTGTACTAGCTGATCCAGTTGGGGGCGGTCGGCTTCGGTATACAGGCCGCCGAACACCAGCTGCTCGGCGTAGGCCTGAGCTACTGCCGTGTCTTGCGGATGGCGCCGCACGAGGTTTTGCCAGAGTGCCTTGTCGCGCAAGCGGGACAGGTAAGTGGCCTTCATAGCTCGCTGCTGAGCGCGTAGCTGCCCGGCCGGAATCTGACCTAGCACGCGCAAGGCATTGTCAGGCTCGCCTTGCTCAAATGAAACCTGCGCCTGCAAAAAGAATGCGTCGCTCAGGCCAGCCCATTGCGGGTACTCGTTGCGAAGCAGGTTAAGCATCTGTTCAGCCTCGGCCCATTTGCGGGCTCGGCTAGCGGCTACCGCGTAGAGATAAGCAGCCTCCGGGGCGCGGGCAAACTTGGCAGCCGGTGCCGTAAGCGGCAAGAGTTCTTCCATAGCCAGTTCGTGCCGGCTTTGCTCAATCAGAGTCTTACCGTTGCGGTAGCGCGTGTCTGGGTCTTGCGAACCAAGGTTTGCGGGCAGGGGCGTAGCAGCCTTGGCTGGTTTGGGCGCAGCCGGGCTGGCGGTACTGGTAGTCGTGGGCGTTGCGGCTGGTTTGGTGGTAACGCTGGTAGCCGGCTTAGTGGTAGTAGTGGTAGCGGGAGTTGCCGCTTTAGTAGCGGGTGTCGTCGCCGTTTTATCAGTGGCCTTGGTTGGAGTGGTTGCTAACTTGGGCACGGTAGCCGCTGGGGCCGGTGCCGCAGGTTTGGTGGGAACTGGCCGGGTCGTGGTGGGCTGCTGAGCCAGCGCTGGCAGCACGCGCAACGATGAAGCCACAAGCAAACACGCAAGGAAAGACCACATAAAGCAAACAGGTCAACTATCGGAACAAACGAGCTACTGCACAGCAGCCCGACGGGCAAAGGTACGCAGATAGCCCAGGCAGCGATACATGAGCTTATTCAGCAACTTTTTTACATGATAGTAAAACTATCTTATTAGGAAGCATGTATATATTTGCGCAGTACTTAATGCTGCACCCGTTATGGAAACTGCTGTTGTCGAATCAGCTTCATTTGTTCCCAGCCACCATTACAGTACGAGACTTACTGCTCCTATCACTGGCGCTGCCGCTTTTTGGCCTGTAGGTAGCAACCATCAGGTGCCGCAACAGGATAAGTTTTCCCTGCAACAAAGCTTTCTAACGGCGGTTTGCAGATCAACCAACCCGATAAGTTGCATGTGTTCGACGGGCGGGGCGGCTTTTTCTGAGCTAAGGAAGATTGGGTTTTAATGAAGCTTTAAGCTCGCCTTAATCTTAAGTTAAGCTTGGCCACTTCCCTTTGTACCCGGATGGAAAACTGGCTAGGGCGCGCACAGCCCTCCACCAACGGTTGCAAGCGGCTTACGTGACTTTTCTCCGTCTCTTCGTTTGGCTGCCGTACCTGATGTGCTTGGATAGCCTCACCCCTCCACTGGTTTCAACTCATGCTTACCACCCTCCGTCCTGAGCTCAACAGCAAGCTATACCTTCGCGACCCTCAGGAAACTGACCTCGGCCGCAAAATCGTTGGGGAGAGCGTCCGCCTCATTGACGAAATCGGCTTTGAGCAGTTCACCTTCAAGAAATTGGCTCTACAAATCGGCTCTACGGAAGCTTCGCTATACCGCTACTTCGAAAACAAGCACCGGCTGCTGGTATACCTCGTTTCGTGGCATTGGGCGTGGCTGCGCTACCAGATTCGCTTCCATACTCACAACGTAGCCGATCCGGCAGGACGGCTGCGGCTGATCTTGAGCATCATCACGCGGGCCCACCGCGACAATGCTGCCACCATTGAGCTGGATGAAGCCGCACTTTACCGTATCGTGGTAGCTGAAGCTTCGAAAACGTATTTGACGCGGGAAGTAGACGCGGTTAACCGCGAAGGTTTTTACCGCGAATACAAACATCTGGCCGCCGACATTGTAGCCGTGGTGCAGGAAATCAACCCCGATTATGCCTACCCCCATGCCTTGGTGAGTACCTTACTTGAAGGCGCCCGTAAGCAGCTGTTCTTTGCTCAACATCTTCCTTCCCTTACGGATACAACCGATGGAACTTCGGCAGAGAATAGTGTTATGCTCTACCTCGAGCAATTGGCCTTTGCGGCACTTGCCAAGTGAACGGATGGATCTAAGTCAGCGGTTGAGGCTGACTCCTGCCCTCTTCTACCCATTACCTCCACCTCAGACAACCGCTTAGCTTTTTTTCATGGCTGACGCCCCCTCCACTGATTCGCTTCGCCCCGGCCAACGCCTGTGGCGCTTACTCGGAGCCGAGCGCCGCGACATCACCTATTTATATACGTATGCCGCGCTGGCTGGCCTGATCAACCTGTCGTTGCCTTTGGGTGTGCAGAGCGTTATCGGCTTTATTTCGAGCGGTGCCGTAAGCACTTCCCTCATCGTGCTGATTGCATTTATTGTAGTAGGCACTTTGCTAGTGGGCGCCCTGCAGGTGATGCAGGTGTATCTGGTCGAGTTTGTGCAGCAGAGATTATTTGCCCGTATTGCCTTTGACTTTGCCGTGCGACTGCCGCGCGTGCGCACCGAAGCTTTGAAAGGTGAATACCTGCCCGAGCTGATGAACCGACTGCTCGACACGCCTACCCTGCAAAAAGGCCTGGCTACGCTGCTGATTGAGTTTTCGGCTGCTGGTCTGCAGATTCTGTTCGGCCTGATTCTGCTTTCGTTTTACCACCCCGTCTTTATTGTATTCGGCTTGTTGCTGGTAGGTCTGCTAGCCTTGCTGCTGCGGGCCACCGGCAAGCGCGGACTGAGCACCAGCCTCACCGAATCGAAATACAAGTACCGGGTGGTAGCATGGCTGGAGGACGTAGCCCGCACGGTGCACACGTTCCGCCTGGCCCCGCGCCGCCCGCTGGTGTTAGGCCGCACCGATGAGCTAGTGGAAGGCTACCTGAGCGCCCGTAAGGAGCACTTTAGGGTATTGCTGACGCAGTATTACGGTTTCGTAGCGTTCAAAACGCTGATTACGGCGGCCCTCCTCATCATCGGCTGCTGGCTGCTGGTGAGCCGCCAAATCAACATTGGTCAATTCGTCGCTTCCGAAATCATCATCATCCTGACTATCGGGGCAGTGGAAAAAGTGCTCGTAAAACTAGACGTGTTCTACGACGCCCTTACTTCCATCGACAAAATCGGCCACGTGCTGGATCTGCCCGTAGAGGAAGACCGGCCCAACGTGGGCCTGTCGCTCCCCGAATCGACGCAGGGCTTGGTAGTAGAACTGCGCGATGTGCATTACCACTACCCCGAAGGCCGCCAGCCGGCACTTGCGGGCGTATCGCTGCGGCTAGCTGCTGGGGAGCACCTCGGGCTGGCTGGCTTCGATGGTTCCGGCAAGACTTCGCTCATGCGCGTGCTGGCGGGCCTGCTGAGTGATTACAAAGGCATTGTCACTTTCGATGGCGTGGCTTTGCGCGACTTGTCGCCATCGGCTCTGGCTGAAGTAGTTGGGGAGAATATTTCGCACCAGCACTTGTTTTCCGGCACAGTGCTCGAAAACCTGACCCTCGATCAGCCCGACATCACCCCGGCCGATGTGGCGTGGGTGCTGGAGCTGGTGGGCTTGCGCGACTACTTCTATTCCCGCCCGTTGGGCCTGGCCACCATGCTGGGGGCCGGTATCCCCATCCCCGACCACATATCGCAGAAGCTGTTGCTGGCCCGCGCCATCGTCCGCCGCCCACGCCTGCTATTGATCGACCATTTCCTGCACAACGTAGAACCCGCCGAGCGTCTGCGCATCCTCGACCGCCTCATGGCGCCTGAACAGCCCTGGACGGCCATCTTTGCCTCCAATGATTCGTACCTGCTGGCCCATTGCCCGCGCACGGCCTTACTGCGCGACGGGCGCATCGTAGCCGATGGCGCTTACAACGAAATATCGCAACATCCCGAGCTGCGCCGCTTTCTCTCTCACTAAAACGAACCGCAGATGAACGTGTGGTAGGTATCCAACGCTTAATTCTGGCCTGCCTCCCTCGTGATTCCCGGCTCTTTGCTCCCTGAGCACCTCAATTAGATTCCATCATGCCCTTCGCTGAGCATCCCCTTTCCGAAACGCACCCTAACATAGGACGTTTTCGCTCTTTTGCGCAGGTACAAACGCCCCGCGCGGCCCATAACCTCGCCCGATGGGGCGCAGGTATCGGCTTGATTGTTCTGGTAGCGGGCTTTCTCCCCTGGACGCAGAACATCCGTTCCAGCGGTACCCTCACCACGCTGCGTCCGCAAGACCGCCCTCAAACCGTGCCGACCACCATTGGCGGCCGCATTGAGCGGTGGCGCGTACAGGAGGGCCAGCTCGTGAAGAAAGGCGATACACTGGTCGACATCGTCGAAGTAAAAGAAAAGTACTTCGACCCCGAATTACTGGCCCGTACGCAGGAGCAGCTGGAGGCCAAGCAGTCGTCTTTGCGCGAAAACGAAGCCAAAGCTGCCGCCCTCGGTGACCAGCAGGATGCGCTGCGCACCGGGCTGCGCGTGAGCCTCGACAAGGCCCGCAACAAGGTGCGCCAGTCGCAGCTCAAGGTGCGCTCCGACTCCGCTGAGTTGGTGGCCGTGCGGGCTGACTTCGCCATTGCGCAGGCGCAGCTGGATCGTCAGCAGAAGCTGTACGACCAGGGCCTGAAGTCGCTGACCGAGCTGGAGCAGCGCCGCCTGAAGTTTCAGGAGGTGACGGCCAAACTCCAATCGGTGGAAAACAAGTTGGGTGGCAGCCGCCAAGAGCTGATCAACTCCCGCCTGGAGCTGGCTTCGCTCGGGGCTGAATACCAGGACAAGCTGGCCAAAAGCGAATCGGACCGGCGCTCCACTTTGTCCTATCAGTTTGACACTGAGGGACAGATTGCCAAGATGCGTAACGAATATGCTAACCTGAGCATTCGTTCGGGCTTTTACCGCATTACGGCTCCGCAAGACGGCTACGTGGTGCGCGCCCTGAAAGCTGGTATCGGCGAAATGATCAAAGAAGGCGAGGCCATCGTGACGGTGATGCCCTCCAAGCCCCAGCTGGCCGCCGAGCTGTATGTACAGCCCATGGACATTCCGCTGCTGGAGGTGGGCCGCAAGGTGCGCCTGCAGTTCGATGGCTGGCCGGCGCTGGTGTTTTCCGGCTGGCCCGGCTCCAGCTTCGGCACCTTCGGCGGCCGCGTCGCCGTCATCGACAACCTGGATAGCCAAGGACGCTACCGCATCTTGGTCACCCCCGATCCAGACGCCGAGCCCTGGCCCAAACCTTTGCGCGTGGGCTCGGGCGTATATGGCTGGGCCTTGCTGGACGATGTGCCCATTTGGTACGAACTCTGGCGGCAGCTCAACGGCTTCCCGCCCGACTTTGTGGGCTATGAAGGCGGCATGGCCACCGGCAAGGATGACAAAGGCAGCAAAGGCAAGGACAAGGGCTCCAAAGAAAGCTCCGACGAAACCGAACTATGACCACCACCCGCCGCTACTGGCTGACGACGCTGCTGGGCTGCTTCCTGCTGGGAGGCAGCTGGGCCGCGCCGTTGGTGGCCACCGCGCAGCCGCCGGTGTCGGAGGCTTACCGCGCCCCACAGGATTCAGTACCCACATTCTCCCTCGGCGACTTGCTCACCATCGTGGGCGAGCAGCACCCGGTGGCCCGGCAGGCTGCCATTCAGCCCGAACGTGCCCGCCAGGAAGTACGGCAGGCGCGCGGCATGTTCGATCCGCTAGCTACCAGCAAGTTTTACCGCAAGGAATTCGGAGGCAAGGATTACTGGAACCTCTGGGACAATACGTTGCGTGTACCTACGTGGTACGGCCCCGATGTACGTCTCGGCTACGAGCGTAACGTAGGGCCGCGCATCAGCGAGCAAGATGCTACGCCGGGCGCCGGCCTTACCTATGTAGGTCTTTCGCTACCGCTGGGCCAGGGCTTGCTGATGGATGAGCGCCGCGCCGCTGTGCGCTCGGCTCAGGCCATGGTGACGCTAGCGGAAGCCGAGCGCATCGCGGCACTAAACAAACTGCTGCTCTCGGCCGTGAAAGAATACTGGAACTGGACGCTGGCCTATGAACGGCGGCGCCTGCTGCAGGGTAATTTTGAACTGGCCGACATCCGGTACCGCGCCGTACGTGAGCGGGTACGCCTTGGTGACCTGGCCGCCATCGATTCAGTGGAAGCCCTGACAGAGTTGCAAAACCGCCGCGCCCAGCTTATTCAAGGCGAAGTGGAGTGGCAAAACGCCACGCTCATCCTTAGCAACTTCCTCTGGGACGAGCAGCAACGCCCCCGCGAGTTGCCCACCACGGTGCGCCCGCAGCCCCTGCCCGCCGCCTCGGCCTGGACGGCTGCCCCGTCCGTACCGCTGGAGCAATTGGTGGAGCAGGCCCGTCAGCAGCACCCCGATCTGCTCAAGGCCCGCGCCAAGTTGGAGCAGCTGGGCGTGGAGCGCCGGCTGTACCAAAACAAGCTGCTACCCAAGCTTTCTGTTGACTACAACCTACTCTTGACCGGCCAGCCCTTCAATGCCGAAACCGGCTACGGCCCCGATCCGCTGTACTCCAATAACTACAAGCTGGGCGTAAGCTTTGCCTACCCGCTTTTCCTGCGCCAGGAGCGCGGAAAGCTACAGGTCACGCAACTCAAGATTCGGGAAACCAACCTCGGCTTGGATCAGACCTCGCGCGACATTGCCACGGCCGTACGCGCTACCGCCAACGACCAACGCGCCCTCAGCGAGCAGCTGCGCGTGCAGGAGCAAGTGGTGCAAAACGCTGAACGCTTGCGCAACGGCGAGCAAATTCGGTTCGAAAACGGCGAAAGCTCCGTTTTCCTGCTCAACTCCCGTGACGCGTCGTTGCTATCGGCTCGTACCAAGCTGGCGGAGCTGCAAGCCAAATATGCTCAGACGCTGGCCGGCCTGCGCTTCGCGGCTGGCAGCGCGCCTAACGCGGATTAAGCGCCCTGGCCTTTGGGCAACCAAGATGTACGTTCTACCGAGCGCCGCCAACCTTCAGGTTGGCGGCGCTTCGTTTTACCTCCGCTGTCAGTTAATGAGCGTAGGTAGCACTCCACTATTATAAGGATTGTCGATGCATAGCCGCCGTAAAATTCAGCCTTTGCTTGTCCGAAAGGCGCATACAGCTGCTGCTTTGCGCGGCCTTTATCCAGCTAATTATATACGAAGGTCCAGTCCGTGTGCGTTAAGCCGCTTCGCTCTATTTACCTCTGCTATGCTAAGCTTACCTGCCGCCACTCCCGAGGCCCTGCGCCAACGTTTCAGCCTTGTGCTAGTGCTGGGTGCCTCCCTAGCCCTGAGCACAGTGTTGGTGGTGTTTCGTGTCTTCTGGACGCACCAGATTACGTTCGTGTTTCTGCTGTGGAATCTGTTTTTGGCTGGTATCCCGCTAGGCCTTTCGCTGATGCTGAGCCTTATGACCCCGGTCCGGCGCCAGCGCCTGCTGCTGCCGGTCGGTATGCTGTGGCTGCTGTTCTTTCCTAATGCACCCTACATCCTGACCGATCTGCTGCACCTCGGCAAGTACGCCGGCGTGCCGTTGTGGTACGACCTAGCCATGATCCTGAGCGCCGGCTGGACCGGCTTAATGCTCGGATATGCTTCTTTGTTTGACATGCAACGCTTTGTGCAAGAGCGTCTGGGCAGCGGTGGAGGCTGGATATTTAGCGTGGTGGCGCTGTGGCTGAGTGCCTTTGGCATTTACCTCGGCCGGTTTTTGCGCTGGAACAGCTGGGACATCGTCACCAATCCCTTCAGCCTCGCTTACGATATTGCCGACCGGTTACTGCATCCCACGGCACACCCACGGGCTTGGGGCATGACGCTGCTTTTTGGAGCCTTTTTGCTGCTGGGTTACCTAACATTACGCGCCTTGGGCCGGCTGCAGGTAGCAGAATAAGTTGTTCCCCATGGGGTAAGACTCTGCTTCCTTATCTTGCCCGCTGCATGAAGCTCGCCTCCTCCCCCACCCCCATGACTTGGCCGCGACTGCTCTCGCGCCGCCGCTACCCCGAGCAACCTCAGCTGCACGTCGTCTCCGATGCGGCGCCCGTGCGCGGCGCTTTTGTGGCTGATTACGACCGCGTGGTGTTCAGCTCCGCGTTTCGCCGCCTGCAGCGCAAAACCCAGGTAATGCCGCTGCCCGAAACCGACTTCGTGCACACCCGCCTTACGCACTCCCTCGAAACGGCTTGTGTAGGTCGCTCCCTGGGCCGCTTAGGCGGGCGCTTGCTAATGGAGCAGGACGAGGACCTGACTGCGCAGCTCCCCTATTTCGATGCCGATTGCGGCGACATCGTGGCGGCGGCCTGCCTGGCCCACGACATCGGCAATCCGCCGTTTGGGCACTCCGGCGAGGACGCTATTTCGGCTTATTTCGCCAGTCCCACCGCCGAACCGTTTGTGCGCATGCTCACCAGCGCCCAGCGCGCCGATCTGCAACGTTTCGAAGGCAATGCAGCCGGCTTCCGCGTCCTTACGCATACCTACGCGGCTCATAGCTCCGGCTCGGCTGGCCTGGGCCTTACCTACGCGGTACTCGGTGCCTTTACCAAGTATCCACGTCCTTCGGTGGTGGAGGAAAGCCTTAAAACGGGCGGCGCCAGCGAGAAAAAGTACGGCCACTTCCAAACCGAAGCAGCCCGCTTCCGGCACGTTGCGCATGATCTGGGCCTGCTGCCCAAGGCTGACGAGAGCGGCTTTTACCACCGCCACCCTCTGGCATTTTTGGTAGAAGCCGCCGACGATATTTGCTACCGTATTATTGATTTTGAAGACGCACTCAAGCTGGGCCTGATTCCGCAAGAGTTGGGCCTGGGGTTGCTACGAGAGATGCTCGCCGACCCCGCCGACCGCCCCCGTAGCGTGCAGTGGTACGACTGGCGCGAGGAACTCGGTTACTTACGGGCCCGCCTGATCGGAAAGCTGGTGGCCGAAACCGCCCAGCTATTCGCAGAACATGCTCCTGCCATGCTCCTGGGTGAGTACGATGCCTGCCTGATCAAAGAGCTGAGCTGCTGGCAGGCACTGCAGGAAGTCCAGAAGCTCTCCGTAACCAACCTGTACCGCAGCCGCCCGGTGCTGCAGATCGAAGCAGCCGGCTTCGAAGTGCTGGCCGGCCTGCTCGACGCCTTCCTGCACGCTACCTTCGATCCGGCGGCTAGTTCACGCTCCAGCAAGCTGCTCGATCTGGTGCCGCCGCAGTTCCGTGCCATTGAGCGGCAAGCCGGACTGTCGGCCTACGAGCAAATCATTTTGCTGACGGACTATGTTGGTTCGCTCACCGATCAAAATGCCCTTAGCCTGTTCCGCACCATCAAAGGCATTGACCTGCCGAAAGGCTTTTAAGCATCGGCCTAAATAGCCAGCCATGGTACAGCTAACGCAATCTGCCGCCATCTGAGGGCTATCTTTGCCACGTTCTGCCGGGACAAAATGCCCCCTTCCATTGTTACAAAAACATGCAACAGACTTCTGTAACTGACCTCAACCTCGCCACCAGCGACCAGCTATTCACTCGCGCCAAAGACTTGATTCCCGGCGGTGTAAACTCGCCCGTTCGCGCCTTTCGCGCCGTGGGCGGCCACCCCGTGTTCATGAAATCGGCGGAGGGTGCCTGGCTGACCGACGTGGACGGCAACCGTTATTTGGACTTTATCAACTCCTGGGGGCCCATGATCCTGGGTCATGCCCCGCAGATCGTGTTGGAGGCAGTACAGAAGGCTTTGCCCGATTCCCTTTCGTTTGGGGCTCCTACCCGCCGCGAGGTGGAGATGGCCGAGCTGATCTGTCAGATGGTACCCAGCATCGAAAAGGTACGGCTGGTGAATTCAGGCACCGAGGCCACGATGTCGGCTATTCGGGTGGCGCGCGGCTATACCGGCCGCGACAAAGTGCTGAAGTTTGAGGGCTGCTACCACGGCCACGGCGACTCGTTCCTGATTTCGGCCGGCTCAGGTGCCCTTACCCTTGGCACGCCTGACTCGCCCGGCGTCACCGAAGGTGTAGCTAAGGACACGCTCACGGTGCCTTTCAACAACCTCGACGCCGTACGTCAAGCCATCGAAGCCAACCCAAAGCAGATTGCGGCCATTATTCTGGAGCCTGTAGTAGGCAACATTGGTCTGGTGCCGCCAGCTGAAGGCTTCCTCCAAGGCCTGCGCGAGTTGTGCACCCAGCACGGCATCGTACTCATTTTTGATGAGGTGATGACTGGCTTCCGCCTTGCTCGCGGCGGTGCGCAGGAGCTCTACGGCATCACGCCCGACATGACTACGCTAGGTAAAATCATTGGTGGTGGTATGCCCGTAGGCGCTTACGGCGGTCGGGCCGACATCATGGACAACGTGGCCCCCGCAGGCAAGGTGTACCAAGCCGGTACGCTATCTGGCAACCCCGTTGCCACTGCGGCCGGTATGGCCCAGCTGCGCTACCTGAACGAGCACCCTGAAGTATACGAGCAGCTCGAACAAACCAGCGCCCGCCTCGCCGAAGGCACTTATGAAATTGCCGCCGAGTTAGGCCTGAATTACACCGTCAATCGCGTCGGTTCGATGTGGAGCGTGTTCTTCACCCAGCAGCCCGTTACGGACCTGGCATCGGCCAAGACCTCGGACTTGGAGGCTTTCGGCCGTTACTTCCGCGCCATGCTCAACCGCGGCATCTATCTTGCTCCGTCGCAGTACGAGGCCTTGTTTGTTAGCACGGCTGTTACCGCCGATTTGGTTGATTTGTACCTCAGCGCCTGCCGCGAATCAATGCGCGAGGCCCACAGCCTGTAAAGTGCCAGTCTTCGAATCTTCACAAAACGCCCGGCTCAGATGAGTCGGGCGTTCTGCTTCTATACCTATTAGCCCTCATTCATCTTGGAATAGCTCAACTTTCGCAGCGGCTTTGACTTTTGAAACCAACCGAGCCCGCAATCAATCCACGAAATCAGTGTCATCAATAGAATCAGCGGTTTACCTTTGTCCAAACTGTTTGCCTGCCCGTTATGCCTTACCGCTACCGTTTTGGGTTTTGGAGCCTGTTGATTGTGCTGTTGGTTGTGCCGTTGGGTTTGCTTGCTCAGCCCCAAAAGACCGCCGCGCAAAACAAGCAGCTCTTCGACCGTGCCGTGGACGAAATCAATTTTCGCACCATGGAAACCGTCTATGACAAGACGTTTACTCGCCGCAAGTTCCCCGTGACTTTGCGCACGGCCAAAGCCCGCAAAGAGTTCGACGACTTTTCTGGCCGCGACGATATCAAAACGCTCTTTCACAACTACAACGGCGTGGCCGAACGCTACAAAAATCGATACGGCCAGGGCCGTACCGATCTGGTTGAGTTCGATAAGCAGTTGAGCGGTATACTCGTTGACCGCAACTTCGAGTTCTTTATTCGGGTACTGCCGCGCGACGAACGCGTGGCCCTGATTCGCTCGCTGCAGCGCTACATCAAGCAGGCCAGCGCGCAGTTTAATGCTTCGGAAGACCCCCAGCCTGAGGAGTTGCTGGCTGATGCTGCCAATGTGCCGCCCGCCGACGTAGACGCCCAAGCTGAAGAGCCCATCGCCAAGCCGTTGGAAGACCCCGAACCGCAGACCGAAGTCATAACCGCTTCACCATCCGGTAGCTTGCGGCCGCGCCCCATTGGTGAATACAGTGCCCCGCGCCACGACTGGGTCGACTATGTCACGGTATTTTCTTCGGTTTTTTCGCTGCTGTTGGTGCTTTACCTAACGATGTCCGTCATTCCCAGCCTGCGCGCTCAGATAGAAGCTTTAACCGCCGAAGCGGAAATCAGCGAGGAGGAAGAAATAACGCCGGCTCCCAAACGACGCGCCACTGCGGCCCTGCCCGCCGACCGCTACGAAGACGACGAAGAAGAAGTCTAACTCCTTTTAATGCTCCCCAACGGGCCGCCCTCCGGCGGCCCTTAGCTTTTTTTCATGATTCTCACCGACGAGCAAATTCTTGCCGAGATGGAACGCGGCACCATCGTAATAGAGCCGTACAACCGCGCCTGCCTCGGCACCAATTCCTACGACGTGCACTTGGGCCGCTACCTGGCCACCTACCGCGACCATATCCTCGACGCCCGCAAACACAACGAAATCGACGTGTTTGAAATACCCGAGGAGGGCTTCGTGCTGACTCCTGAGACTCTATATCTCGGCGTGACGGAAGAATACACCGAGACCCACGCCCACGTGCCCTTTCTGGAAGGCAAAAGCTCCGTGGGTCGCTTGGGCATTGATATTCACGCCACTGCTGGCAAAGGCGATGTAGGCTTCTCTAACACCTGGACGCTGGAAATTTCCGTTACCCAACCCGTGCGCATCTACCGCGGAATGCCCATCGGACAGCTCATCTACTTCACAGTGGAAGGTGCCATTCAGAACTACTACAACCGCAAGCCCAACGCGAAGTACAACGCCCGCACCGACAAGCCAGTGGAATCGATGATGTGGATGAATAAATTCTAATTGGCTGAAAGCTCGAGATTTGAGTAGGCTTTTTCGTCTACCAGCAGCCACTTGCTCGCTTCTTGCCTTCAGCTAATTTAGTCGAACTGCTTGGCATACTTTTTCGTTAACATAGCACGTTGGTTGCTTCAGCAACTTCGATTTTGTTTCAGTGGCTTCGGCCCTCAACGATACTTGCCATGACAATGAAAAAGAAAATTGCAACGGCTGTGCTGGCGACGGGAGTGGCCCTGGGTGCTTACGCACAACAACCAGCCGCCAAGCAACAAGCTTCCGTTGATAAGAAGAACCCTGTAGTTCAACAACGCGCTGCTCGGCTTTCCGATCAGATGGCCAGAGAGTTGCGCTTGAATAACTTTCAGACGACCCGACTGCGCTCCATCAATGAGGACAAAGTGGCCAAAATGGCCGCCATCGAAAGCCAGTACGCTGGCAACGATAAGCTCATCGATGAACAATGCGTAGGGGTGTGCCGCGAGCGTGACCAGGAACTGCGTACCATCCTGACCACCGATCAGTACAGCGACTATTACGGCCGGCGCACGGCTTATTATAAGTTCGATAAGGACTACGCCGCGCAAGCCTCCAACATCATGCTCGTAAAGTCGGTGCAGAACCCGCTGCCGGCTAGTTCCAAAGGCGCTACCATCACTCAGACCAAAGAGGATAACAAGCCTTCATCGGGTACCCGATAGCCTGGCATATTCAACATAAAAAAGCCTGCCTAGCAATTGCTGGGCAGGCTTTTTTGTACGTTAGCCTTAGTGGCAGCTTACTTTTGGTTTTTTTCTTCCTGTTCCACGTGCTGGGCTAGTTCCCGCCCCACGGCGCGAAGCTTCGCGCCCATGAATTCATCGTTGGTAGCGGCCACTATGCTCTCGGCCAAAGAGCCAATCATGTCCACGTAAAAGCGCTTCATCTCGTCTACGGGCATGTCCTTAGTCCACAGGTCAATCTTCATGGTGCCGGTTTGTTCCCGGTCCCAAATGCTGATGTTCATGGCCTTGGCGAAGTGGATATCGGCGCCGGCATCGGTTGCGCTCCAGCTGATAGCCTCGGGAATTTTTTGATCATCGAGGGCGATGCTGAAGCGGATTTCGGATTTTTTCATCGGTTTGAATGGTCAAGTGGTTGACTGGCTGGATGGCTGACCCTTCAGGTCCGTCCAACCCAAAAGTCGATGGATAAATAAGCGAAATGGCCGGCCGCGTGAACGACCAGCCATTTAACCCTTTAGCCATCAGGCAATTTAGACGTAGTTATTGAGCATCACTGGCATTACCAGCATAAGGATGTTCTCGTTGTCCTCGGCCAGCGTGGGCATCAGTAGACCAGCCCGATTGGGGGTGCTCAGTTCCAGCGTGATTTCCTCCGAGTCGATGTTAGAGAGCATCTCGATCAGGAAGCGGGCGTTGAAGCCAATTTCCATGTCTTCGCCGTCGTACTGGCACGGCAGCTTCTCGTTGGCTTCGTTGGAGAAGTCCAGGTCTTCAGCCGAAATGGTCAGTTCGGAACCAGCCAAGCGCAAGCGCACCTGGTGCGTGGTCTTGTTGGAATAGATGGCGATGCGCTTCACCGAATTCAGCAGCTGACCGCGGTCGATGATGAGCTTGTTCGGGTTCGATACCGGAATTACGTTCTCATAGTCGGGGTACCGCTCATCGATGAGGCGGCACACGAGGCGCATCTGGTTAAACGAGAAGAAGGCGTTCGACTGGTTGAA
This sequence comes from Hymenobacter sp. FMD4, assembly GCF_058932745.1. Classification (NCBI taxonomy): domain Bacteria; kingdom Pseudomonadati; phylum Bacteroidota; class Cytophagia; order Cytophagales; family Hymenobacteraceae; genus Hymenobacter; species Hymenobacter sp. FMD4. The sequence continues at coordinate 103,266 of NZ_JBZYWH010000003.1, read as the reverse complement.
CTCCATGCGTACCGGCGTGGCCTCAGATGGCAACGCGCCTTTCAGCAGATTGAAGGCTTTGCGCGGGATGATCAGGTTAGCGGTTTGGCCGGCGGCTACGTCCTGACGGCGGTAGCGCAGCAGGCGGTGCCCGTCGGTAGCCACGAAGGTCGCTTGGTTATCAGCCAGCTGCACCAGAATACCGGTCATGGCGGGGCGCAGCTCGTCGGTGCTCACCGCGAAGATGGTCTTGTTGATAGCACGCTGCAGCGACGAAGATGGAATCTCGACCGGAGCCGAACCTTTCACCACCGGCACGCGGGGAAAGTCGGTAGCGTTTTCGCCGGCGAGCTTGTAGCGGCCGTTGGCCGAGCTGATTTCGATGCCGTACGTTTCCTCGTCGATAGTGAAGGTGACGGGCTGATCGGGCAGGTTCTTAAGTGTATCGAGCAGGATGCGGGCCGGAGCGGCAATGCGGCCGCTTTCGCGGGCTTCCACTGGCAGCTCCGTAATCATGCTGGTTTCCAGATCGGAAGCCGTGATGGTCAGTTTCCCGTTCTCAATTTCGAAGAGAAAGTTCTCGAGAATGGGCACCACGGGATTGTTCGTGACGACGCCGTTGATGCTCTGGAGCTGCTTGAGCAGCGCCGAAGACGAAACGATGAACTTCATAAAGACGGGTTGGGAAGTAGGGCTTTCTGTAGAAAGCAAAGATAGGAAGCCGGGCGGGAGTTTCTAGCGTCGCAAAAAGCCCTTTTCTACGCAGCTACGTGTTTCAAGGTGGCACCTGCTGACCTCGTAGGATTGAGCAGGCTTCCAAAAAAGCAGTTCCGTTGTTACGAAGCATGGCTTTCCCTGGCTTAGCTCAGCAAGAAGCATTTGACCTTTCCACCAGTTAAACACCGGCAACGGCCAAGCATAGAATTTATTTAATCAACTGTATACTTTTTTTTCTATACTCGTATAAGCGTTGCCGCGTGCTTTTTTCCTTCTCTTTCCTTCTTCAATGATTCGCTCCTCTCTCTACCATTTGGTGTACCAGAGTTCGGTGACCCATCCACTAAGCGAACAGGAACTGCAAGCATTGCTCGCCCAATCCCGCGACTGGAACTCCAGACACGGCCTCACCGGAGTACTCCTTTATAGTGATGGCGACATCCTGCAAGTACTCGAAGGCTCTACCGACGAAGTGCAGTACATCTTTGCCCGCATCAAGCAGGATTGTCGGCACAAAAACGTCACCAAGCTAGCTGACGGTGCCATTGAGGAACGCAACTTCTCGGATTGGTCAATGGGCTTCATTGCTATCAATCCCGACGATTATCAGCACCTGACTGGTTACCTAAATCCGTTGAGTCCTGACTATTTGCGAACCTATTCGGAAAACAGCAACGAATCGATGCACGCTATGCTAAGCACTTTTGTGCGCACCGAGCCTATTCGCTTATAACCTGCAAGCCCTCTTTCAAAATTCAGCGTCTTGGCAGGAGCAAAAAGCTTTACCAAGAGGCTGGATTGCGCTTTATGCCCACCCGCTTTAAAGGCGAACGACGCGTGCTTGGCACTCCATTACAATTCCGTTCCGACTCACAACAGGTGCGGTAGGGGCCGTATTGCAGAACTCGAAAGGAAGGCCAAGTGCTGAAGGAGTTTGTTGGACCAGTAGCCCAATAGCCACCGACCGTACCTTAGAAGCTTCTAAGCTCCTTCCACATGTCACTTCCTTACAAGCTTTACCTCGACGACTTGCGTACGCCCCGCAGTAGCGGCTGGGTGGTTGTGCGCAGCTTCGAGGAGTTTGTGGCCACCATCGAGCAGCTAGGCATGCCAGAGGAAATCTCCTTCGACCACGACCTGGGTTGGGACGAAGCCTACAACTGCGAGCGAAAAAGCGGCTACGACTGCGCCAAGTGGTTGGTGGAGCAGGAGATATTGGTAAAGCGCTTCAACGTGCACTCGGCTAATCCCGTGGGGGCGGAGAATATCCAGGCGCTGCTGGGGAATTATGCGCGGTTTAGGGAGAGCAGCTCGGCCGTTTGAATAAGGTGGCACGGCCATTCTTCCAGGGTGGTGGCCTAGGCGCCACTTCTACATTATGGCTACGCACAAATCGCGTCGCGCTAAACTTGTGCATATCAGACAGTACCCCCGCCCCGGTGTTAGCCATGCAAGCTGAATGAGCAACGTTTTGCTAACTGAGGCCTCTGGGTGCCACCCGTTGGCCGCTTATCTTTGAGGCCTCAACATCCCAGCTATTTATCTCGGTGGATAGTTAGTGGTTTTGACCTGCAAGAAGCTCTTTTCCACGTCACTCTCCTATTCCTGTATTATGCGCCTACGCGTCGGCATCCCCATTAGTATATTCGGTTTGCTGGGTCTCTTCCTATCAGTGCCCAGTTCTGCACAACAATTCAAGCCCGGCAGAATTCAGTTACTCGATGGCCCTGTACAGTTGGGCAAAATTGCTTGCAAAGAAGGTTCGAAAGTAAAGGTACGTTTGGATGCATCCGGCAAAACTGAAACCTACGAACCATCTCAGGTCAAGTATTTTGTCGCAGGGCGCGACTCATTTGTGGTGCTTAGTGACTTCAACCTGTATGGCCCGCAACGTGTGGCGGAAGCATTTGTTAAAGTATGTGCCCAAGGCGAAGGGCTAGACCTTTACCAATACGTGTCAGGGAGTGATAGTCCCACCCATATGCGTACTTATGCTTCCGGTGAAATGACCATGGCCGGAGGTGGCACTGACTATACATCGTATTACCTGTTACGCCGAACTAGCGATAAAGCCTTTCAACCCTTAATCCAAGGTACTAACGTGGAAACCGTTCGAGGAATCCTGCTGCCGCTGATCCAAGACGTGGAAGAAGTGCGTCAATATGTTGCCAACCCTATCAATATCGGGCTGTACGAGCAGCTTCCCAGCATTATTAAACTTTATGCTCGCAAGAAAGCAGAGGCTCAGAAGTCAGGGTCATAATGACGACTACCCTCCCCCTAATCGCACCCATATAAAAGGAAAAGCCCCTCGTATGAGGGGCTTTTTCATGTTACTATTCTACAGTGAACGACGCGTACTTGCGTTTCCGCATCCAAGCACGTACCAGCCCAAATGCGGCCAGCAGTACCAACGGAACGCCGATGTTCAACAGTTGCCACTGGCGCTTTTCGGCGTTGATCTTCACCTTATCGAGCGGGCGCAGCGTGATTTGCTTGCCGCGCACGGCTATCAGGCCAGTTTCATCCAACAAATAATCGACGGCGTTCTGCACCAGTTCACGGTTGGCAAACTCGGTGGTGGCGAGGCGGTCGTAGCCCAAGCGCAGGGGGCGGTTGGTTTTCGGATCGACGTCGTTGCGGATAAAGTCCCCATCGGAAATGACCAGAACCTTGCTGGGCCGGGCCTGCGGGCTTTGGGCGGGTTGAAACTGGTTGGTGCCGGGCTTGGTGCGGTTGGCAAATAACGAGCGGAACTGTCCCTCTAGCAGGTAGCCTACAGGCCGGGGGCCGCTGGTGTAGAGCTTGGGGTCTGGTGGCAAACGCGCATCGTTCAGGTTGATGGGTACCGGGGCGGGCAGCACGCGGGTGTAGCGCGAGGTAAACATCAGCGGCGTTTTGCGGATGCCCTGGGCCTTCACTGTATCGATGGTGCTGACAAATTTCAGGTACACCGCATCGAGGTTGCGCGTAATCGGGTGCGGGCTGAAGCTGTTCACGATGGGATAAAACTGCCAGGGCATAGGCTCAACCGTGGGCTTGTTGCCAGTGACGCCGGTCACGAGCGGAATCAGACCCGAGTTGATATCCAGAATCAGGTCACCGTTGACGCGGGCGCCGTAGGTGAACAGCAGGTCCGTCAGGTTCAGATCGACGGGAAATGAGAGCATGCCGCCGCGGTTGGCGCTGTCAAGATTGACGCGCATGGCATCCACAAAAAACAGTGCCCGACCGCCTTCGGTGATGAACTTGTCCAGCTTATACTTCTCGTCCTCCGTGTAGGCCCGTTCAGGCTTTGCCACGATGACCGCCGACAGGGCTTTCATGTTCTGGTCGGTGACCTTGTTCAGGTCGATGCGGTACACGTTGTGGTCGCGCTGCAGCGTGCCGATCAGGTCAGCGATGCGCAGGTTGTCGGGTTCATTATGCCCTTCCACGATGCCGATGAGCTGGCGCTTGGTGGGCTCTAGCCGGCGAATGGTGCTGGCCAGCTCGTACTCCAGCCCTTCGATGCTTTGGTTGAGGCGCACATCGGGCGGGGCGGCTTGGTTGCCGCGCAGCAGCAGCACATTTTCCTCACGATTACCCACGGTAATCGTGGCCCAGGGGAAGATTATTTTCTCTACCCGCTTGCCTTGCTCGTTGGCGCCAAGGTTAGTGGGGCGCAGGCCTTTCTGGATCAGGCGCTGGTACTCCTTGTTGCGGTCGGCTTCGGAGCTAGCCGCCGAGGGGTCGACGAACACGTAGCGCAGCTTGGAACCAGCGTGAATCTGCATTTCATCCAGCGTCTCGCGGGTAGCCTGCGACAGCCGCCGGAAGGCGGGCGGAAAGTCGCCGGCCAGGTACACCGTCACCGTTACTGGTTCGGGCATGGTCGAGAGCAGCTGCTTGGTAGCCGGCGACATGCTGTAGCGCTTGTCTTCGGTCAGATCAAGGCGAAAAAAGAACTGCTGGGCAACAAAGTTCAGGACGATGAGGCCGAGAATGACGAGGCCAAAGCGCAGCAAATCGCGCTGCTTGCGCGAGGCAGGGGCAGCGGCGGGAGCAACGGGGGCGGGCGTGGCGGCGGGAGTAGTTTCCATGCGTCAGGAGGTCCGGATTACCAGTTGCGGCTTTGGAGCACGAGGCGGGTGGCGAGCAACATGCCCGCTACCACGGAAAAGAAATACAGCAGGTCGCGCGAGTCGACGAGCCCTTTGCTCAGGTCGCGGTAGTGTGCCGCAATACCCAGTTGGCTGATGTAGTAAGCCAAGCCGCCTTCAAAAAGCGAGGCCAGTGAATCGAAGCCGGAATACACCAGAAAGCAGCCGACCACCGCCACGAGGAAAGCAATAATCTGGTCGCGGGTGAGGGCCGAGGCCAGCACACCAATGGCGGCAAACACCGCCGCCAGCAAAGCCAGGCCGATGAGCGAGCCGGCAAAAGCCGCAGAATCAATGTTGCCGACCGGGCTACCCAGCTGGTACACGGAATAGTAGTAGAGCAGCGTGGGCACCAACGCCAGCAAGGCCAGCAGCAGACACGCCAGATACTTCCCTCCCACCAACTGTCCGTCGGTGAGCGGGCGGGTGAGCAGCAACTCGATGGTGCCGGCCTTTTTCTCCTCCGCAAACGTGCGCATGGTGATGGCCGGAATCAGGAACAGGAAAATCCACGGCGCGAGGTTAAACAGCGTCTGCAGGTCGGCAAAACCGTAGTCGAGCACCGAGCTGTCGGGGAAGACCCATACGAACAGGCCTGCGGCTACCAAAAAAACGCCCAGCACCACGTAGGCTACCGGCGAGTTCAGGAAGGCGTTAAATTCTTTGCGAAGGACGGCGAACATGAACCGCTGATTTGTTGCTTGCGCGTATCAATTGAGGCCGTCATGCTGAGCTTGTCGAAGCACCTTTACCGGAGAAGCGGTAGAGATGCTTCGACAAGCTCAGCATGACGTTCTTATTTCTCTGCTTTTTTGGACGTCGTCAGCTGCTGAAACACTTGCTCCAGAGACTGTTCTTCCTGCCTTAGCCCCAGCAGCAGCCAGCCTTGCTGAGCTGCCAACTGCGAAATGGCACGGCGCTGGTCGCCTTTGGCCTCGGTGCGAATCAGCCAAACGCCACCTGCACCCTGCTCCACCGACTTCACGCCGGGCAGCTGCCGCAGCGGCGCCGGATCGATCTGACCTTCAAACTCGGCCCGAACAATCGTCTCTCCTTTAGCCAACGCACCCAGTTCACGCACCGGTGAATCGGCTACGAGCTGCCCGCGGCTGATGATTACCACCCGGTCGCAGAGAGCCTGCACCTCTGGCAGGATGTGAGTACTGAAGATGACCGTTTTGTCCTGCCCCAGCTCGCGGATGAGCGTGCGGATTTCGCCGATCTGGTTCGGGTCAAGGCCAGTGGTAGGCTCGTCGAGGATGAGCACCTGCGGATCGTGCACCAACGCCTGCGCCAGTCCTACGCGCTGGCGGTAACCTTTGGAAAGCGCCCCGATTTGCTTGTTTTGCTCCCGTGTAAGGCCCACACGCCCGACCAGCTCCTTTACCCGCTGCCGCAGCGTGCCACCCGACAACCCATGCACCCGCCCGATAAAATCAAGGTATTCGTGCACGTACATATCGAGGTAGAGCGGGTTGTGCTCAGGCAGGTAGCCCACGCGCCGGCGTACTTCCAGGGGATGATCCACTACGTCGAAATCAGCCACGCGCACCGAGCCGCTGCTGGGCGGCAGGTAGCCGGTAGCTATTTTCATGGTGGTCGATTTGCCGGCGCCGTTCGGGCCCAGGAAGCCCAGAATTTCGCCCCGACCAGCCGTGAAGCTGATGTCGTTGACGGCGGCCTGTGGGCCGTAGAGCTTGGTTAAATGTTGGATTTCAACCATAGAGGGGGCGAAAATACGGCGTTAGTTGCGCATTGCATGCACGAGCTTTTCGGGAGTTACTTCTGGTGCAGGGTAGCCTCCCCTATCCATGATGCCACCAGCGGCACGATTACCCATAATCCCAGTAGCACCATCCACGCCGCTGCCAGCAGCACAAACAGTGCCTTCACCCGCCTTCGTGCCGGGCGGGCCAGCCGCCACTGCCGGAGCGTGTACCACAGCAGCGGCACGGAAGTGAGCCAAATCCACAGCATCGACGTTTAGCCTTTCTTGGGCTGCAAAGGCCGCATTTCGATGTCAACGACGTGGTAGTTGAACGGCGTCTGGATGGCGTGCAGAATGGAGCTGGCTATATCCTGCGGCTGCATCATATGCTCGTTGGCATTGGTACCGGGGATGTCGTCGAAGAAGTTAGTCTGCGTGGAGCCGGGGTAAATGCAGGTAACCTTGATACCGTGCTGGCGCACTTCCTTGAACAAAGAATGCGAAAAACCGCGCACAGCATACTTAGTGGCACAGTAGCCAGCCATCATTTCGACGCCGTTTAGGCCCGCAATGGATGAGATATTGATGATGTGCCCAAGCTGCTGCCGGCGCATCTGTGGCAACACGGCTTTGGTGCAATAGAACAGCCCGTGCACGTTGGTGTCGAACATGGTGTGCCAGTCGTCGGAGCTAAAGCCATCCACGGCGCCCGCAATGCCCAGACCAGCGTTGTTGACGAGCACATGCACTTCTTTTCCTAGCTCGCGCTGGGTGTTGATAAAGGCTTCTTTCACCGATACTTCATCCCGAACATCACACTCGAAAAACTGAAACCGTTCGTGCTTGAATTGTTCGGGCGCGCGCCGGCCCCACCCGGCTACAATTGCTCCATGTTCGATGAGCAACTGGGCCGTGGCTAGCCCGATTCCTTTGCTGACGCCCGTGACAATGGCTACCTTGCCGTTCAGATCCATAGCTTCTTGGTGGAAAACGTGTTGATGAACCGGTTTTTTAACGGCGCGCAAACTAATCGACGGCCGCAGCTAAGGGCATACGCAGCCCACGTCCTGCTGTTGGCCAGCGCCTTGTCATTACTTGGCTGCCGCAAAGACCAAGAGCTGGATTGCTTTAAGAGCAGCGGCAAAGTAGAAACCGAGCGGCGCGAACTAGCCCCCTTTCACGTGCTCTACCTCTACGATAATGTGGAAGTGACCATCGTGCAGGACTCTGAGACGTATGCCGAAGTGCGTACCGGCCGAAACCTGCAGGAGGATCTGAAACTGGAGGTAGAAGACGGTACGCTCACCATCCGGAACAGCAGCCGCTGCAACTGGGTGCGTAGCTACAAAGTACCGCGGCAGGTAACGTTGCACGTGCCACGCATTACCGATGTCTTCCACATCGGTGAGAAAACCCTGCGTACCGAAGGCGTATTTCGGCAAGACACGATCTTTCTGCACCTCTCCCGCGCCGGTGATATTGAGTTCAACGTCGACAGTAAGTACCTCAGCGTAGATCAGTACGAACTGGGTGACATGCGCCTCTCCGGCCGCACCAAAGAATTTCGGGCAGTAGTGGGTGACCTAGGCAGCCTATACGCGCAGGAAATGCGGGCTGAGCAAGCCTATCTCCATCTGGACCGCCTCGGCGACGGCAATGCTCGTGTGTGGGTCAGCGACTTTCTGGGAGCCGACGTGGATGGAGCTGGCACCTTGTATTACAGCGGCGCACCCGCCGTGCGGGATATCCGTATAGGCGGAAGGGGTCGGGCCGTAGCTGAGTAGCGCGCCGCTGCGGCCGCTGCTAATCACTGCCCGTTATGGATTTCGACCTGTTTGTATCCCAGCCCATCCAGCTGGTGCTGCCGGCGCTTGGTGCTGTTGGAATCGTGTTACTGTTCATGCATAGCCGCCTGCGACGCAGCCTGCTGTTTAGTTTACCAGTGTTGGCAGCTTTGCTGCTCACCAACGCGGGTGTGCTGTTCCGTGTAATGCACTGGCCCGGCAGCACCCTGCTGCTGGCGGTGGCAGGGGTGCTGCTGGGCGGCTCGTATGCCGTGTGGTTTGTGCGCAAATCATCCAAAAAGCTACTAGACTGGCTGAAGCTGATCTGGCTAGCGGCCATAGCCTTCACTTTATTTTGGCTGGCTTTTTACTGGCCGGGCACGCGTTATTTGGCCGCGCTGGTTACCGTGGCCTTTTGGGCCATGCTGCTGGATTTCTTCTACGTAACGTATCTGCGCCGGCGGGCCGTTTTGCCTTAGCGCAACCGGCAGTAGCTAAATGTCGCCCAGCTGCGGCCGAAGCAATATTTCTTCCACTACCGTCTGCGGCGACAGGTGCCAAGTGCCGTACACGGCTTCGGCTACGTCTTCGGGTTTCATAAAGCGAGCAGCGGGTAGCTCCACTCCTTCCCAGCTGGCTGTGAGCGTAGCGCCGGGAATCACGGCAGTTACGCGCACATTGGTGTGCTTTAGCTCCTCGCGCAGGTTCTTGGTGAAGCCGTACAAAGCAAATTTGGCCACGCCGTAAGCCCCGCCATTTGGATAGGCCGTTATGCTAGCCGTGGAGCACATGTTGAAAATATGGGCCGCCGGCTGTTCAATAATCTGGGGTAACAAGCCCCGAGTCACGTCGTAGGCGCTAAGCAGATTTACGGCCAGCATGTCGCGCAGCGTGGAGCCGTCGGCAGCATCATCCTGCAGGCGTCCGGGAATAAAGGAACCGGTATTGTTCACGAGCACATCTACGGGGCACTCCAGCCCAAGCACGAAATCAACGAAGCGGCGGCACTCGTTGGGCTTGCTCAAATCAGCGGGCAAGGCCTGAAACGCCACTTGTGGATGCTGTTCTGCTAAGGCCTTGCGCATCGCTTCCAGGTCGTCGGCGGAGCGGGCACAGGTTACTAGTTGAAAGTCGTCTTGCGCAAAACGCTCCAAAATAGCCCGGCCAATTCCTTTTGTGCCGCCCGTTACCACGATTGTTTTCTTCATAAGCCGTAAGATTGTTTGCCGGTTCGTACGTATGTGTGCCGGTGAGGGTCTGTCCGCCGCTGGCCCCGCCTTGTTTTCTCTCTCGACAACCTATTCTATGGTCCAAGTTTTCGGCCAGTTCCTGCTGTTCATGCAGAGCATGTTAGTCCGCTCCGAGCGCCCTCGGGTGCTCTGGAATCGTACCATCGATGAAGCCGTGCTCATCGGTACCGATTCGGTGTTTATCGTCAGCATTGTGGCGGCTTTTATCGGGGCCGTAACCTGCGTGCAAATTGCTTATAATCTGACGAACCCGCTCATCCCCAATTCTACTATTGGCTTTATGGTGCGCGAAATGACCATTCTGGAACTCGCCCCTACCATCACCAGTATTGTGTTGGCCGGCAAAGTAGGCTCCAGCATTGCGGGCGGGCTCGGCACCATGCGCATCACCGAGCAGGTTGATGCGTTGGAAGTTATGGGCATCAATTCAGCCAACTACTTGGTCCTGCCACGCATCCTGGGTGCCATCATCACCTTTCCGCTGCTGGTGATTCTGGCCATGGTACTTTCTATTTTGGGTGGCTACCTCGCAGGTACGCTTTCCAACGCCATGACGGGGCAAGAATACATTGAGGGCATCCGTTCTGACTTTGTGCCCTACAACATCCTGTTTGCCCTTATCAAGTCGGTGGTGTTTGCCTTCCTTGTGTCGGCCATCTCCTCCTACCGCGGCTACTTCACCGAAGGTGGAGCTTTGGAAGTGGGCGCCAGCAGCACCACTGCAGTAACCCACTCCATCATTGCCATCTTGGTAGGCGACTTCGTGCTGGCATACACCCTTTTGTAAAGGCGAAATTGTGAAGTGGTGAATTCCGACATGGGCCCGCATCGATGCGGCTTTCATCACCTCACAAATTCACAATTTCTCCACTTGTGCCATGATTGAAATCCACAATATTCATAAGTCCTTCGGCGATGCGCCGGTGCTCAAGGGCATCAACTGCGTGTTTGAAACCGGAAAGTGCAATCTGGTTTTAGGCGGCTCCGGCACCGGCAAATCGGTGCTTCTCAAGTGCATTGTAGGGCTGCTGAAGCCCGATATCGGCTCCATCACTTTCGATGGCACCATCTTCACCAACAACAAGATTGAAATCCGGCAGGAAATCCGGAAGCAGATCGGAATGCTGTTTCAGGCTTCGGCGCTGTTCGACAGCCTGAACGTGTTCGAGAACGTGGAATTCCCACTGCGTATGCTCACGCCCGAAATGACCCGTGAGGAACGCCGCGACCGGGTGGAGTTCTGCTTAAAGCGCGTAGGCTTGGAAAATGCCGGCCCCAAAATGCCTTCCGAAATATCGGGTGGCATGAAAAAGCGCGTGGGCATTGCGCGCGCCATTGCGCCGAACTGTACCTACCTCTTTTGCGACGAGCCCAACTCCGGCCTTGATCCGCTGACTAGCATCAAGATCGACGAACTCATTTACGAAATCACCCACGAGTATAACATCACCACCGTTATCATCACCCACGACATGAACTCCGTAGTTGAAATCGGCGACCATATCGTGTACTTGCACAAGGGACAGAAGCTCTGGGACGGCACCAAAGACGAAATCCTGAACGCCCAGGTGCCCGAGCTGAAAGAATTTATCTTCAGCAGCAGCCTGGTGCGGGCAGCCAAAAAAGTGGAACAGGAAGGCGGTACGATTGATACGTCAATCGGCGAACCGATTTCGGGAAGCGAATAGTTTTTACGCTGGCTTCCAACGCAACAGGGCCCGCAGCTACTACAGCCGCGGGCCCTGTTGCGTTGGGAACTACTCAAATTACCAGCCCATGCGCTGGCGTAGGCTGGTAATTTGGGCCACGTGGTGACGCCCATGCCAGGCATACATCACCAACGCCTGATCCAACCGGAAAGCCTGCTGCATGCCGGGGTGAAAGAAGGTACGCTGCCACTGCTCGTCGGTAAGCTGGCTTAGCAGCACCACCCAGCGGGCGTGCAGGGCGTCGAGCAGAATAAGCGACACATCGGGCGGGACGATGGCAATGTCGGGCAGTTCGGCCCAGGCGGCTTCTTCGTAGGGCTTGATGGTGGGGTTATCCTCGGTGAGGGCCAAGCGGAAGCGCGTATAGGAATTCAGGTGCGAATCGGGCAGATGATGCAGCACCTGACGTACCGTCCAGCCGCCGGGTCGGTAAGCAGCATCAAACTGCAAGGCATTAAGGCCATCCAGTGCCTGGCGCAGCTCCGTAGGCAGCGCCATCAGTTGCTGAATATAGCCATGCCGCTCTTCAGTCGTAAGCGGTTGCTCGGGCAAGGTGTAGTGGCCGATGGGGTAACGCAGGTCGTAGTCGGGAGCGGAGTTTTCGGAAGTAGGCATAGAACGTGGGGCAAAAGGCTACGTAAGCAATGGTACAAGTCTACTGAATTACGGCCACGTAGGGGCAGAACCTCGCCGGTACGCCCGACGCGGCGGCGCTGTCCATAGTCCTACATTGATGAGTGCTCTTTCAGCCGCGCCCAGTACGCTGCTTCTCTGGATTGAATGGACCGTACTGTTTGTATTGGCGCCTATTGCCTTGGTTATCTGGTGGCAGCCCACGGTACTGGCTGCCCTGCTCCTACTCGTCACGGTAGCCGCGACGTGGTGGCTGCTGCGGCACCGCAAATTCGGTCAGTTGGCTTTTTGGCGCCCTACCAATGTGCGACGCGAAAAAAAACAGCTTCGTCGGTTACTGCGTCGTTTCCTGCCTTGCCTACTGCTACTGGCTGGGCTAGTGCTACTGCGCTACCCCGAGTATTGGCTCGATTTGCCCCGCCAACAGCCATGGACGTGGCTGCTGCTTCTGCTGCTGTATCCCTTATTGTCAGTATATCCACAGGAACTGATTTACCGGGCCTTCTTCTTCAGTCGCTACCGCTGCCTTTTTCCTTCCAAGCAGCTACGCGTATGGGTTAGCGCTGCCATGTTTGCCTTGCTCCACCTCGTGTACCAAAACTGGGTGGCCGTACTGCTGACCTTTATCGGAGGATGGTTTTTCGCCCAAACGTACGCCCGCACCCGCTCCCTGCGCCTAGTGTGGCTGGAACATGCACTTTATGGCATCGTGCTATTTACACTTGGCCTAGGCCGTTTCTTTGACCATCGGTACGTGGAGTCACGACCGGTAGCTTCCTCGCAAGTAACCAAAACCGAGGTTCGGTCCATTCCAGCCCAGCTCAAAACAGAACGGCCCGTTCCCAAAGCATTGGAAACGGGCCGTAGTGTCAAGTAAGTTAGTGGTAACCTCGTTTAAGCGTACGAGACCCAGCCTGAACTTCTACTCTTTGTTGTTGCGCTTGTTGAGTTCGTCGCGGATTTTGGCGGCTTTCTCGTAGTCTTCACGCTCCAGGGCTTGAGCCAGCATTTTCGTTAGCTCATCGAGCGAAACTTGCCCACTGGGGTCCCGGGGCTCGGTGGCCTCAGGCTTGGTGCGCGGGGTATCTTCGTCCTCGTCTTCATCATCTTCATCATCGGCTTCCGCACCTTCATCAAGGTCGGAAAGAATGATGCCGGCTTCGCTCATGACGCTTTCCACTGTATAAATCGGCACGCCAAAACGCAGACCAATGGCAATGGCATCGGAAGGCCGCGAATCAAGCTCAAACGTGGTAGCCCCGTCCGAGCAGATGATTTTGGAATAGAAAACGCCTTCTTTCAGATCAGAGATGAGCACTTCCAGAATGGTGACGTGCACCTGCTCGGCAAACGACTTGAACAAGTCGTGTGTCAAGGGCCGATTCGGATTTATCTTCTCGATTTGAATAGCAATGCTCTGGGCTTCGAACATGCCGATGATGATGGGCAGGCGCCGATTCCCATGCCGCTCGCCCAAAATCAGGGCAAACGAGCCTGACTGCGACTGGCTGGATGACAAGCCCAGTATTTCGAGCTGGATTTTTTTCAAGGGTCAGGGGGGACTAAGCTTACGCGGACCTGCGTGTTGGTTTTGGAGGACTCAAACTAGTCGTACTACGTGCAAAGAAAGCAAAGGCTTCAAGCTAGTGGCACGAAAATGAAAGAAAAGAAGCAGGGTCTTAAAAATCAGTTTGCAAACAAACCGATTTCTAAGACCCTGCTTCCGTTGGTCCTTAGCCCAATTCCTTGACGGCTTGGGTCAGCTTGGGCAGTACTTCGAATACGTCGCCCACGATGCCGTAGTCGGCCGCTTTGAAGAAAGGCGCTTCCGGGTCTTTGTTGATGACCACGATTACCTTCGACGAGTTAACCCCGGCCAGGTGCTGAATGGCACCCGAGATACCGCAGGCGATGTACAGGTTCGGCGATACGGTGATGCCCGTCTGGCCTACGTGCTCGTGGTGAGGGCGCCAATCTACGTCCGACACCGGCTTTGAGCAGGCCGTAGCCGCGCCCAGTGCCTTAGCCAGCTCCTCGATGAGGTGCCAGTTTTCGGGGCCTTTCATGCCTCGGCCACCAGATACGACCTTATCAGCTTCGGGCAGGGGCACACCGCCGGTTTGCTCCTGCATGATTACCTGCTTCGGCGCGTCGGCAAAGTCCTGATCGGTCAGCTGAGCTGAGAAAGATTGTACCTGAGCGGTCTGACCGCCATTGGCGGTGGCTTCCAGGCTGTTCTTCTTCAGCGCGATGATCTTCCGGTCGTTAAGCAGCACTACATCAGAGAAGGCTTTGCCGGAGTAAGCACCGCGCTTCACAATGAACTTGCCACCCTCGATGCGGGGCAAATCCACTACGTTGGTGGCCAACGAAGCCTGCAGGCGCACGGCTAGGCGCGAGCCTACCGAAGTACCTACGTTGGAGTTGGCTAGTACAATCACCTGAGCTTGTTCCTGCTCAGCTGCCGCGGCGATGAGCTTGGTGTAAGCACCGTTTACAAAATCTTTCAGGCGGGCATCGTTGTCATACAGCACTTTGCTGATGCCTTGCTCGCCTAGCTGAGCCAGGCTGGCCTCCGAGCCTTCGCCAACGGCAATAGCCGTGGCGGTGGTGCCCATGGCCTGAGCTACTTGTGCCCCGTAAGAGGCCACTTCCAGCGAAGACTTTTTTACTTCGCCTTTATCGCATTCTACTACTACGAGTACGGACATTTTCGGAGAGGTTAGAAGTAAGAGCTCGGAGCTGAAAGGAGGATAAAACCGGCTTATTCAGCTGCTTAATAAGAACTAGCGACAAAGCGCTAAGTTCTAAGCTCTACAATCTCGGTTCTGAGTTAGATTACCTTGGCTTCGTTGCGGAGCAGCTTGATCAGGTCGCCGGCACTTTCGGCCGGGATAAGCTTCACGCCTTGCTTTTTGGGCGGCAGAGCGTACTCCGTAACTTCTGTAGCAGCACCCTGGCCAGCGGCTTCCACCACTTTCAAAGGCTTGGTGCGGGCCGTCATGATGCCGCGCATGTTCGGGATGCGGGGCTCGCACATGGGCTCCTGGCACGAAACGACGAAGGGCGTCTGCACCTCTACGATTTCTTTGCCGCCTTCGATTTCGCGCTCCAGCGTAGCGGTGTTGCCGTTCACATCCAGCTTCATGGCCGGTGCCACCGTTGGAATGCCGAGCAGTTCGCCCACCATGCCGTGTACTTGGAAACCATTGTAATCAATGCTTTCCTTGCCCATCAGAATGAGGTCGTAGCCGCCGTCTTTGGCCACGGCCGCGATTTGCTGCGCCACGAAGAAAGCGTCGGTCGGCTTGGCGTTGACGCGGATGGCGTCGTCGGCGCCAATGGCTAGTGCCTTGCGAATATTGGGTTCGGTGTCGGCTTCGCCAACGTTCAGAACCGTTACGGTGCCGCCGAGTTGTTCTTTGAGCTCAATGGCGCGGGTCAGCGCATATTCGTCCCACGGGTTAATCACGAACTGCACTCCCGCCTTGTTCAACTCTTTGTTGTCAGGCGTGAAAGTGATTTTAGTTGTCGTGTCGGGAACGTTGCTGATGCAAACGAGGAACTTCATCAGGTCTGCTTATAGGTCAAAAGATGTGGGAAAGCCCCTAATTTCGGGCCGAAGATACTGGAAAATCCTGCCGATGGAAACCTCGCCTAGCCGCCTCCAACAACTGCTGGCCTTCTACGAAGAAGACCCTAACGACCCGTTTACGGTTTACGCCATTGCCACGGAATACCGCTCGGCTGGCGACCGGGAAAAGGCTTGGCACTACTACCAGCAGCTGCTCACCGTGCACCCCGACTACGTGGGAACGTATTACCACGCCGGTAAGCTCCAGCAGGAACTGGGGCAGGCTGCTGAAGCCGAACAAATATTCCGTTCGGGCCTCACCGTGGCGCGCCGTGCCGGCCAGATGCACGCGGCGTCTGAGTTGCAGCAGGCACTAAACCAGCTGTTAGGATTGGACTACGAGGACGACTAAACGGTCACGCTACGTCTGAAGTTGCAATAGCGTGGAAAAGGCTAGCCGTTAGTGCTGGCCTTTTCTTGTGGATCAAGCAAGCAGGAAAGGTCGTGTTGCTTGCAAAGTTTTAACAACGAGCGAGCCAAACTGTTGGCACGCCACTTTTACGGCAGCTTTGGCACTATGCCCCCTAAGCATCACCGGCAAGCCTGCCACAACGGCGCGTCGTAAATGGAAATGGCCTTGACAGGATTCAACACCAGTTGGCAAGCTCTTCGGCGGTCAGCAGACAGAACTCGTTGAGCCACCATAAACCACAGCTTTGCCAATTTTGTGCATCGGCTAAGGAGCTGTTTGCCCAGAAAACACACCGAGCTTAGTCAATCACGCTTCTTCAGCCCGCTTCATTTCCTTTATGAAAATTCTCCTCGTCGAAGACGAGCCGAAGGTGTCGGCTTTCATACGCAAAGGGTTGGAAGAAGAGCATTTCGAAGTAGAAGTTGCCTACGATGGCAACTTTGGGCGGCGACTAGCTTTGGCAAACGCCTATGATTTGATTATTCTCGACGTCATTTTGCCGGGCATGAGCGGCTTTGAGGTACTTAAGGCCATCAGGACGCACGATCAGCACATTCCAGTACTGATGCTCACTGCTTTGGGCACCACTACCGACAAGCTCGAGGGCTTTGATGCCGGCGCCGACGATTACCTAGTCAAGCCGTTTGACTTTCCGGAACTGCTGGCCCGGGTACGTGCCCTAACCCGGCGCCGCAGCCAAGTAACCAAAGGCGCCACGCTGGAACTGGCCGATCTGGCGATGGATACCGCTGCCAAAACCGTAAGCCGAGCCGGGAAGCCCGTGAAACTTACGGCGCGGGAATTCAACCTGTTGGAACTGCTCTTACGCAACAAAGGCCGGGTACTGAGCCGGGCCGAAATTGCGGAGCATACGTGGGAAGAATCATTCGACTCGGGTTCAAACATTATCGACGTCTACGTCAACTACTTGCGCAACAAAGTCGATAAGCCTTTCGATCAAAAGCTCATTCACACGGTGGTGGGCATGGGCTATGTGATGCGGGAAGAGCCCTGAAATAAGCGCTGCACAGGCCATCCTTTGGGCCGAAATTCCGAGCTTTAGTTACTCGCGCCTGCCTGCGGCTTTTCTTCTCGCGGCTCGGGCTTGGTGTTTTTGAATCCACACAGCCTCCTTCGTCTTGACCATTCGCAACCGCCTCACGTGGCAGTTCCTAGGCTTGGTAGCTATCATTCTGCTGGGCACCTTGTCGGCCACGCTGGTGCTGCATGCGCAGTACACGCACGATCAATTCAACCTGCGCCTGCGCGACCGGGCCAACATTACTGGCTATATATTTCTGGAGCGCGACGAAATGCGAGCCAGTGCCTTTCGGGACTTCGAAAAGCGTTTCCTGCAGACTTTGCCCACCGAAGTGCTGCAGGTTTACGACGCCCGGCTGCAGCCCCGATTTTTGCAGGAAGACCGCCGCATACAGTTGTCAGAAAAGATTCTGGCTCAGATTCTGGCTGAGAAGGAGGTGTTTTTCACCATCGGCTCTCGCCAGGCCGTGGGCCTATTTTACAGCGACAACCAAGGCGATTATATCATCGTGGCGGCAGCTGAAAATGGCTTCGGCAAGGCCCGTATGAGGTACATGGCGTATTCGCTGGCTACGTTATTTGTTATCGGGCTGATTATCACGTACGCCGCCGGCCGATTCTTTGCCGGTCGCGCCCTCGCTCCCATCGCCGACCTCAACGACAATGTGGACCGTATTACGGCCCGCGACCTGCACCTGCGCCTGCAGGAAGGCACCACCGACAAACCCGACGAAATAGCCCGCCTGGCCCGCACCTTCAACCGCATGCTGGAGCGGCTCGAAGACCGTTTTGAAAGCCAGGGCACTTTCGTGCGCAATGCTTCCCACGAGCTACGGACACCGCTCACGGCCACCATCGGTGAGCTGCAAGTACTGATGGCCCGCGAGCGGGATGCCCCGGCGTACCGAGAGGCCCTGGCCTCGGTGCTGACGGAGCTTCAACAGTTTCGGGTGCTGGTTAACAACTTGCTGGAACTCGCCCAAACCGATACCATGGATGTACCAAGTGCGGAGGAAGTGCGCGTGGATGAGCTGCTATGGGAAGTGCGCGACGCCCTCCCCGCCGACCAGCGCCCCCGGGTGCAGGTACACATGGGTCAGCTGCCAGCCGAGGCTGAACAGCTGGTGGTGCGCGGCAGCCGGCCGCTACTGCTGCGAGCCATCAGCAATCTTGTGGAGAATGCCTTGAAATACTCGCCTCTCGAGGAGCCAGTCCAACTGCAGTTTGATTACGAATTAGGGGCCATGCACCTGCGGGTACTCGACCGTGGCATTGGCATCACAGAGAAGGATTACGCCCGGCTGTTTCAGCCGTTTTTCCGCGGTGATAATGCGCGCAATGTAGTTGGCCACGGCGTGGGCTTACCACTGGCCCGCAACATCGTGCAACGGCACGGCGGTGGTCTGGAGCTCCGGCCAAGACCGGGCGGGGGCACGCAGGCCGAGATAATATTCAACCAGACAAGTCAATAGCACTTTTCATTTATTGATTCTTGCCAATAACAGGAAGTCAAACCCAAGCCTGTTTTTCAGCTGCGAAGGGCCTTTTTTGAGAATACTTCCGATTCTAATCGTGTTCTAATCCAACTCTAATTCGCTCCTAATAGCGTAGGCTTAGACTTGTAGCGTCTATTTCTCCGACGCATGCATTTCGCTCCTTTCCGCATCTTTTCATTAGCTGCGGGCCTGCTGCTGATGGTCACTACGGCCCGCGCCGCCGCTCCGGTCGATACCGTCCAGCTCGAGTTAGCTCAGGCCGAGCGCCAGTTCATCGATCAGAACTTTACGTTGCTGGCCCAGCGCTACAATGTATCGGCGGCTGAAGCCCAGATTCTGCAGGCTCGGCTGTGGGACAACCCGGTGATTTCACTGGAGCAGAACACCTACAACCCGCAGACCGGCAAGCGTTTCGACGTAACCAAAACCGGCCAGAGCATCGTGCAGGTGCAGCAGCTATTTGCCATTGCAGGTCGGCGCAAAGCGGCCGCCCGCGTGGCGCAACAAGCGGCACTGGCCGAGCAGTTTACGCTTCAGGACCTGCTGCGTACACTACGCTTTCAGCTGCGCACCACTTTCTACGACCTGTACTTCAAGCAGCAGTCGTTGCGGGTGTACGATCAGCAGATTGCGGCCTTCCGCCGCACCGTCGGCCTGTACGAAGTGCAACACCAGAAGGGCAACATTGCCCTAAAGGACGTGGTGCGCCTGAAGGCCTTTCTTTTCGACCTCGAAACCGAACGGCAAAACCTGCTGCGCGACATTGCCCAGGACCAAACCGACCTGCACGTGCTGCTGCGGGCCGATAACGCAGCTGCCTACTACCAGCCGCGGGTGTCAGTAACTGCCATCCGGGCCTTGTCGCTGCGCCAGGCGCCAGAAATCAGCACCCTGGCCGACTCGGCTCAGGCTTTCCGGGCCGATGTACGCGCCCGCCAGGCCCATCAACAGCAGCAGCAGGAGAACCTACGGCTGCAACGTGCCCTTGCTGCGCCCGATTTGGCCTTGGGCTACGTGTATGACCGCGCCGGCTCCTACATCCAGAACTACAATGCCGTGACGCTGGGCGTGGCCGTGCCCATCTTCAACCGCAACCAGGGCAACGTGCGCACCGCCCAAGCCCAGCTGGAAGGCAGCAAGCTGCAGCTCCAGCAACAGCAGCTGCAGGTGCGCGCCGAGGTACAGCAGGCTTACGAACTGGCCCGGCAGGCTGAGCAGCTGGCTGAGGGCACTGACCGGGGCGTCAACGACTTCGACCGCCTTATCGAGGGCATCGAGCAGAGCTACGCCCGCCGCAACATCACCATCGCGGAGTTTCTGGATTACTACGAGAGCTACAAGGAAAACCTGCTGCAGCGCAACGAGCGCACCAACAACCGCATCCGGGCCTACGAGCAGCTGAACTACGCCGTGGGCCGCCCGGTGCTTACACCCGCCCAGTAAACCAGCTTTTCGCCATTGACATCCGTGTCAACCTACTTCTCTACCATGAACCGCTTTGCTTCCTGCCTCTCCCCTGTCGCGCTGCTCGGTGTGCTCACGGGCTTCTCGGCCTGCACCCACTCCGGGGCCACGGCGCCCGCATCTCAGGAAGGCTTCACGCTTTCCGATACCATGCTGCGCGAAATCAAGCTGGACACGGTGCACGCTCAGCCGGTGCGCGCCGAACTCACGCTTTCGGGCCAGATCTTGTCCAACGGCGACCGTACCGCCAAGGTATTTCCACTGGTAGGCGGTGTGGTGGAAGACTTGCGTGTAGAGCTCGGCGACTACGTGCAGAAGGGACAGGTGCTGGCCATCGTGCGTTCGGGCGAAATAGCCGACCTGCAAAACCAGAGCAGCACCGCCGGAACCGACCTGGACATTGCGCGCAAGAACTTGGCCGTCACCGAGGATCAGTTTCAGGCAGGTTTAGCCTCGGAGCGCGAGGTGGTACTGGCCCGGAAGGAGCTGCAGAAAGCCGAGAGCAACGTGGGCAAGTCGCGCAAGCAGATGGGCGTGTACGGCGTGACGGCTGATGGCAAATACGCTGTGCGGGCGCCCATCTCGGGCTTCATCACGGAGAAAAACGTGACCGAAAGCATGCAGTATACCAACGAGAACGTGGACCACTTCTTCACCATCGCCAACCTGGACGATGTGTGGATCATGGCCAACGTGTTCGAATCGGACATATCGAAGGTCAAGGAGGGATACACCGCCGACGTGACCACCCTTGCCTACCCCGACAAGCACTTCCAGGGCCACATCGACAAGGTGTTCAATGTGCTCGACCCCGACGCGAAAGTGATGAAAGTGCGGGTGCGGCTCAAGAACCCCGATTTTCTGCTCAAGCCGCAGATGTACGCGCAGGTAAAGGTGCTCAACACCGAGAACCGCCGCATGCTGGCGGTGCCCGCCGAGGCCATCCTTTTCGACAAGGACCGCCACTTCCTGATGGTGTACCGCGACCGGAAACACGTGGACACGCGCGAGGTGAAGGTGCTCAAGTCGGTATCCGGCACGAGCTACGTGGAGTCGGGCGTGAAGGAGGGCGAGGTTATCATCAGCAAAAATCAGTTGCTTGTCTACAACGAGTTGAATGACTAGCTCAGACTTGGACGCCTGGGGACTGCGCCTGAGCACCGCAATGGCCGCCCCCTTTACGCTGGCCGAATGGGGCTTGCGCCTTGCCAGCCCCGCGCCCGCCACGGCCGAAGCTGCGTTGCCAGCCTCGTCGCCGACCGAACCTGCTCCGGTGCTAAAACACCCCGCCCACTGCCTTTGCCAGCCGGAAAAGCATGAATAAGTTCATCCAAGGCATCATTGCCTTTTCTCTGAAAAACCGCGGGTTTGTGTTTCTGATGACGGCGGTGACCATTGTGGCCGGCGTAGTCAGCTACCGCAACACGCCCATTGAGGCGTTTCCGGACGTCACCAACACGGAAATCACCATCATTACCCAGTGGCCCGGACGCTCCGCTGAAGAAATCGAGAAGTTTGTCACGGCGCCCATCGAAATAGCACTGAACCCGGTGCAGAAGAAGTCGAGCGTGCGCTCCACTTCACTTTTCGGCTTATCGGTGGTGAAGGTCATTTTCGACGATGGCGTGGAAGACTTCTTTGCCCGTCAGCAGGTAAACAACCTCCTGATGGCCGTGGACCTGCCGGATAGCATCGACCCGGAGGTGCAGCCTCCTTACGGGCCTACCGGCGAAATCTACCGCTACACGCTGGAAAGCAAGACGCAAACCGTGCGGGAGCTTAAAACCATTCAGGATTGGGTGGTGGAGCGCAACCTTAAGGCCGTGCCCGGCGTGGCCGATGTGAACAGCTTCGGCGGCGAGGTGAAGAGCTACGAAATCAGCGTGGACCCCACCCGGCTGCAGACTTACGCCATTACGCCGCTGGAAGTGTACGAAGCCATCCAACGGTCTAATATCAACGTGGGCGGCGACGTCATCAACAGCGGTCAGCAAAATTTCGTGGTGCGCGGCATCGGCCTGCTAAACAACATTGCCGATATCAACAACACCGTCATCAAGAACGTGAACGGGGCTCCCATTCTGATTCAGAACGTGGCCCGGGTCCAAGAGTCGGCCCTACCCCGCCTAGGCAAGGTGGGTCGCGGCCTCGAGGACGACAAGGTGGAAGGCATTGTGGTGATGCGCAAGGGCGAAAACCCCTCGGAGGTCATTGCCCGCCTGCAGGAGAAAGTGCGGGAGCTTAACGAAAAGATTCTGCCCCGCGGTGTGCAAATCAAGACCTTCTACGACCGGCAGCAACTCATCGACTTCTCCACCGAAACGGTGATTCACAACCTGCTCGAGGGCATTGTGCTGGTGACAGTGATTGTGTTTCTGTTCATGGCCGACTGGCGCACCACGGTTATCGTGTCGGTAATTATCCCGCTGGCCCTGCTCTTCGCCTTCATTTGCTTGCGCCTGAAGGGCATGTCGGCCAACCTCTTGTCGATGGGGGCGATAGACTTCGGTATCATCATCGACGGCGCCGTGGTGATGGTGGAAGGCCTCTTCGTGGCCCTCGACCACAAAGCTCATAAGATGGGCATGGAGCGCTTCAACAACGTCGCCAAGCTGGGGCTCATCAAGAAGACCGGCCGGGAGATGGGCAAGGCTATCTTCTTCTCCAAAGCCATCATCATCACCGCTCTGCTGCCCATTTTCGCTTTCGAGAAGGTGGAAGGCAAGATGTTTTCGCCCCTGGCCTGGACGCTGGGCTTCGCCCTGCTTGGCGCGCTCATCTTCACCCTCACGCTGGTACCGGTGCTCACCAGTATTCTGCTGCGCAAAAACGTGGTGGAAAAAGAGAACTTCTTTGTGCGCGGCATCAACCGCGGCGCCTTACGCATGTTTCGGCTTACTTATGGTCACAAAACCCTGAGCCTTCTGGTAGCGACGATAGTGGTGGCGGTAGGCTTAGGTGCTTTTAAGTTGCTAGGCTCCGAATTTCTGCCCGAGCTGAACGAAGGCTCTATCTACGTGCGGGCGCAGCTGCCCTTGAGCATTGGGCTGGACGAATCCAACAAGCTCAGCAACGACATGCGCCGGGTGTTTCTTTCTTATCCCGAGGTATCGGACGTGGTCAGCCAAACCGGCCGCCCCAACGATGGCACCGACCCCACGGGCTTTTACAACAATGAGTTTCTGGTGCAGATAAAGCACACCAAGGAAGTTCAAAACAAGATGAAGAAGGCCGCTTACCGCGAGGCCCTCATCGAGGACATGAAGCGTAAGTTGGCGCGCTACCCGGGCGTGGTGTTCAACTTCTCCCAACCCATCATGGACAACGTGGAGGAGGCTGCTTCCGGCGTAAAAGGCTCGATTGCGGTAAAGATCTACGGGACTGATCTGGGGCTGATGGAGGGCAAGGCCCGAGAAGTATACAATGTACTAAAAAGCGTAGCCGGTATCGACGATCTGGGCCTGCTGCGGAACATCGGGCAGCCCGAGCTGCACGTGGAGCTGGATGAGCAGCGCATGGCCAGCTACGGTGTGAGCAAAGCCGACGCCAACGCCGTGCTGGAAATGGCCGTGGGCGGCAAACAAGCTACCCAACTGTATGAGGGCGAGCGGAAATTCCCGGTGCGTGTACGCTACGAAGCGCCCTACCGCCAAACGCCAGCCCAGATCAGCCGCCTGATGGTGCCCACGCAAGCGGGCAAAACGATTCCTATTTCGGAAATCTCGCACGTGTCACCCGTAACCGGTCCGTCGCTTATCTACCGCGACGATAACAAGCGTTTCGCCGCCGTGAAATTCTCAATACGCGGCCGTGACATGGGTTCGACCATTGAAGAGGCCCAGAAAAAGGTGGAGCAGGCAGTAACGCTGCCCAAGGGCTACTCCATGAGGTGGACCGGGGACTTTGAAAACCAGCGCCGGGCCACCCAGCGCCTCATGCAGGTGGTACCCGTCTCACTCGGCCTGATCTTCTTCATCCTCTTCATCTTGTTTGGCAACCTAAAAGACGCCGGGCTGGTGCTGCTGAACGTTCCCTTTGCCATCATCGGCGGCATTGCCTCGCTGCTTATCACGCACACCAACTTCAGCATCTCGGCGGGCATTGGCTTCATCGCCTTGTTTGGTATCTGTATTCAGAATGGCGTGATTCTTATCTCGGTTTTCAAGCAGAACATGTTGAAAAAGGCAAGCCTCGACGACAGCCTTTACAACGGAGTGAAAACCCGAATCCGGCCAGTGGTCATGACGGCCCTTATGGCCACCATTGGGCTATTACCGGCAGCGCTGAGCACCGGCATCGGGTCCGAAACCTCTAAGCCACTGGCCATTGTGGTAATCGGCGGGCTTATCACGGGTACTCTGCTCACACTGTTCATCTTCCCTCTGATTTTCGAACGCGCCTACCGCGCCGAGCATAGCAAATACGGCCCGCCATCTGACGACTTGGAGCCGCAACAACGACAACTGGCTACGGCCTAATAATTTTTGGTTTGGTTAGTGAAGGAAAACCCTCCGCGTTTCGCGGGGGGCTTTTTGTTTCGGCTACCCCAAGCCGGGGCTCAAACCGTGCCCCTCAACCTTCCCATATAATTGCTTACTTGGTGGCTCATTTGCTGCCGCATGACGTCTTCCATCGTTACCGTTTGCATCGAATCCGCGCCCGGCTACTTGGTGGTAGCGCTGAGCTGCCGGGCTACTGGCGCCGAACGCTGGACCCGGCGTTTTCCGGCGGTGCTGTGGGAGCTGTTGCCCGCCGATGAAATTGCTGATTTGTTGGCCGATGCCTTCCTGCAAGAGCATCCTGAGCTGGCGGCCGATGCTCTTTTTCGCGCCCGGTTTACGGCTGAAATTCAACTGGCCCTGGAACCGCAACCCATGCCGGCACAACTCAGTTAAAGCGCTGTCGAGCTTGCAGATAGCTGTAACAAACGGCTTTGGAGCAGGGTAAAAGAATGGATCAACCAAAATCCATATTCCCATGCCCAACCGCGAAAAACTCCGCACCGACGACTTCGAAGAAGGCGGCCGCAACCAATACCGGCACCATCACGACATTCGCCGCGACGACACTAACGAATCGTACGAAGAGCGCACCTACGGGCGCAGCAAGCCCAGTGAGCGAAGCCACCCTACGTACGCAGCTTCCGACCGCATTGGGGCTTACGGCCAAAACGACGGCCACGGCGCCCTGAACCAGCACCGGCCCGGTTCGCACCAGTCGCGCGAGGAGGACCGCTACGGCCAGCAGGACCGCCGCAGCTACAATGACAACCGTGGCAATTCCGGTGCCGACGCCAGCAACCGTGGTGGCCGCTCCCAAACCGGCGAGTTTGAGTATTACCGCCGCGACAACGCTCAGTTTCGGGGTTACCCCGACGACAACGACCGTCGCCAGTACGCTACCTACCGCGACGACAGCGCGCCGGGCTACATCAACTACCAGCACCAGCGCCCCGGTGGCATCACTCCGCGCGACCATGACCGCGACGATGCCCGCGTGCACGGCCATGAAGCTTCCCGCGGCCGCGACCAATACTCACGGGGCTACTCTGACCGCGGCCACGACCCGTACCAGGGCAGCTACGATCAAGAAGACCAAAACCGCCGACGTCAAGGCGACGACCGGCGTTACCAAGAGCGGGATGATCGTCGCGGCGACCGGGACCAGCGCAACAGCCGCCGCGAGTTTGGCTACGGCAATGACTACTCCAGCTCGCTCTACGACGACAACAGCCGTAACCGCACCAACCGCGGCCACGACAACCGCGACGACCAGGACGACCGCAATCAAGGCCAAGGCCGCGGCTCTAACGATTACGATGACCGCCACAACCGCAGCTACCGCTAGATTAGCCTGACACCCAGCAGCCGCCCAACGCACCAGTCGGGCGGTTGCTGGGTGCATACGCCCTCCTACACGAATGCCATAGCATAGTAAATCAGTAGTTATCGGCTCGCCCCGGCCAACTAGCAATAGCAGCTCCGATCTTACCGTCTTGCACATTTGACAAGACTGCCATGCGGCTTCAAGAAAGATATCCCCGACGTCAAATTCAGCCTGCAACGCTTCGCTGGCAAAACCGGAACCATTTCGATGCCTTGAAGCCGGCCCATTATGGGCTTCGATACCCTACGAAACACAGCGGCGTGCCCAGGTAAAAAGCACCTGAGCACGCCGCTTTTCTTTATCCTTTTTAGCTTATTTCTTTTCGTCGGGGTGGTTTTGGAAAGTATAGAGGAAGCCCACCGACAGCGCTTGGCTGGCCTGAATCTTTCGGTCTTGGTCGTAGTCGTACAGGCCTATGCCGGTAAGAGCCACGTTCACGTAACGGTTGACTTTAGCCGTAAAGGCTAGCTCCAGTCGGTGGTCTATTTTACGAAATGCCAGCGTTTCGTAGTTCGCAAACAGTACGTAGCGAGCTTTTAGGTTGACGTTCTGCATGATTTCTTTATCTAATTCCGACAAGACCTGCGCCGCCAGTATCTCGTAGCGCACTTGCCTAGTCGGCCTCACGCCATAGGGATTCTCGCCCACCGTCGCCACGAATCGTTCGGGGTCGTTGACGATGGTGATACGCGGCGAAAACGGTGCTAGCCGCAGCTTGAAATAGGTAGCGGGGTGGTACTCGAAGCCGTAAGCGGAAGTGATAAACGCCGGCGCAAACCAAGAAGACACGAAGCGCGCCCGGTCGTTCCCAGCGGCGTCTTTATCGTACTCGTACCCCGGCGCAAACTGCGTGAGCAGGTTCAGCGAAGCAAACAGACTCCAGTCGGAGCTAATGCCATAGCCGTATTTCGTGTCGAGAAAGATTCGGTCCTGGTTTTTGCGGTAGCCTTGACCCTTGTTGTTGGCAAAGGCAAATAGCATATCGGCTTGATTGTCCCAGCTGTTGCGGCCGGAGCGGTAGTTGGCCTGGCTATTAAGCAAGGAGTTCAGCCCAATGAAGCTGACGCCTCCGCCCTTCCAGTTATCTGACAGCAGCGCCTGACTGACGTTCAACGAAGCTTTGAACTTGGTTTTCCAGGGGGACAGCGTATCAGCGGCGACACTTTGTGCCTGGGCTGGCGGCATGAGCACAGCCCACAGCGTGCCTGCTACCAGTAGCGAGTAAAATGATTTCATGCGATGAGGGCGGCAAATAGTACAAAGGCTTGCCACGGCCCAAAGCTCGGCAAAGCTTGCTAGCCCAAACTATATTCTTTGAATAAACCAATTATAAATACCATTAATCACTTGAATCACAATAATAACCTTTTGATGATCTTATTATTGAACGGAAGCTCTGGAGTTACTGTCGGAACTGCATGCGCATCACATTCTTGCTGACCGGTGCCCTTGTAGCGGGCGGGACTAGCCCCATTTTAGCTCAGACCTCGGACCCAAGCGTCAATCAGGACGCACCCTTCGTGCGCAACATCCGGCCCGACCGCCCCGGCCAGACGATAACCACCAGCATGCTCCGGCCGGGACAGTTTGGTGTAGAGCTTGGCACCCAACGCCAACTGCCCACCAGCGGTATAGCCCGCACCCTCTCCAGCAGCTTAGTGCGCATTGGCTTCTTCAACCACATGGAGCTGCGCCTCACGCAGGCCTTCCAACACTCTTCGCCGCGCCCGGTAGGCGAAGCCAACCGACCTATGCCGGCAGGGCTAATGCCCCTAACTGTGGGCGCCAAGTGGCTAGCTTCTACCAATCAGGATGCACGCTCGCAAGTGGTAGCACTTACTGAGCTTACACTGCCTAACACCGGCGACAAATCCTTGAACCTCATCAAACCTGTAGCTGCAGCTCGCGTGCTTGTGTCGCAGCAGTTGGGTCAGCGGTTTGGCCTAGAGGGTAATTTAGGTTTCAGCCAGAGCGGTTTTCGGGCTGCCGATACCAAGCAAGGCCAGTTTTTGTACACCTTGGCCATCAATGGCCCAATAGGCAAACGGTTTGGCTTCTTTGCCGAGGGTTACGGTTTAGGGCGTTCGGCCTACACACATGGCACAGCCGTGGGGCTAAATTGGCTTCCGATGCCTGGCCTGCGGCTGGATATAACAGCTGGGCGCACGCTATCCGGTATTGGAGGCAATTCGTTTGGCGCAGGATTCAGCATGCGTTTGCCACGCTAATTCGGTGACTTCTGACGAGGCCTTAGCGAATTCACATCATCGTGTGATTGACGGGCAATAGACAATAAACCTAGTTTTGTCCCATCTCGACAAAGCTTAATCCAGCTACATGCCTTATACTCTTCTTCGCTTTGCCCTGTTATTTGCCCTCCTGCTGATAGGTTACGCCACGGCACATGCGCAAACGGCTCCGTCCATCAGCCGCCGTACCATAACAGGCTTTGGCGACCCTGAACCATTGGCTCCGCGCTACCCCGCGGCTCAAAGCGCCACTGAGCCAGAGGCCCGAGCGCAGTCCTTCGCTAAGGCGTACAGCAAGTTATTCATTCAGTCCTCGGAGCAGGGAACGGACTCGCACGAATCGAAGCTGATCCAATCAGTAGTGCCGCCGGCACCTGCCAAGCCCGAGGATACTCCTCTTCCCCACACCCTGCCCGGCAGCTTTTAGGGTTTCCGATTGGACCGAATACCCTCTCTCATCTAGCCACGTTATACTTACTACTCTTAGCGGTTTGGTGGTTATTAGCTGTAGGCCCCGTTAAGCAGCGTATCGTTGCGGGTATTGGTCCAACAAGGTCACCCAACGACACGGCACGCGGTGAAGCAATACTAGCAGTACCATAACCACGTTATGAATGATTACAAAGCTGATTTAATCAAACCCGAAGCTTATGGCCAGAGTTTAGCCAGGTAATAATTCAACTTACCTAAACTCATGCGCCTGAGTATTTCTTTGCTTCTGCTTGCCTTAGCCAGTGCTTGCCGCTCTGCTTCGGCGCCCGAACAGGTACCCACGGCTGCGTATCCCGATGCCCCTCTGCGTAATACGCGCTGGGTGCTTCATCAACTTGGCGACGAGCCTGTAAGCCCACTCGCCGCCAATGAGCGGGAGCAGTTTCTGTTACTGCGCAACGATGAAACCCGGGTTGAAGGATTTGCAGGCTGTAACCGCTTTTTTGGCCCCTTTGAGCAATCGGGCCCTTCCCAAATTCGCTTTTCAGGCTTGGCTTCCACGCGGATGGCTTGTCCACGAATGACTCAGGAGACCCGCTTCCTTGATGCCTTAAACCGCGCCAGTCATTTCCAAATAAGCGGTGATACCCTGCGACTTTATTCTGGCAGTACGGAGGGCAGCGTTGTGGCCCGGTTCCAAGCGGTATACCTACACTAAAAAGCGCCGCTACCTCCCGGCAACGGCGCTTTCATTGCAAGCTTTTGCAATCTGCTATTTCGCTTTATCAACCGCACGAAGCATATCAATTGCGTCCTGCTCCGTTTTGACGTCCCCCTTGACCGAACTAAGCTCAGCTTGTAGAGCCGGAGCCGCCGACAGCAAACCTTTACGGGTAAGCTTCAGCTCGGCAACGCTGCCATCCGGCCGGCGCAGGAAATAGGACGAGCGGTCCACGAATTCATCGAAACGACGGTCGCTGGAATAGCTGCCCTGATAATCGGCTTTAATCAAATTTTTGCGCGGCAGTTTGAGCAACGCGTAGCTTGGTCCTTGATGTAGCACCTCCACAAATGCGCTGCGTTGACTAACATCGGGCGCATCGACAAACAAACGAAACACCCGGCTGTCCTGTCCGGGCAGTGCGGGGGCCAGCACAAATTCCGTTACCCGAGTAGCATCCAGCCACAGCGAATCTTTACCTCCGTTGGGCCGGATAATCAAGTAACGCCGGTATACATCGTAGCGGGCCGGCACGTTCTCCACGTAGCGCTTGTCCGTCAGCACAATGTTGGCCGGTGTCCAGCCTTGAGTAAGGTATGGCGAGCCTTGCACGCCCGCATACCGGTGGTCAAAGGAGAAGAAAGTTTGAAATTCGTTGGTGTGGATGTTGGTCTTGTTAAGGTTAGCCGGATTAGTAGGTGCTACTCGCCCGCCTTGTTGAGCCAAGGCCGAGGTGGTTAGTAGCAGACAGCCCACCGATACCAAAAGTGTAAGTCGAGCAGAGCAGGGAATAATCATTGGAGTAAGGGCCTGATAGCATGGAGAAACGCTGCAACTTAGCACCTGTTGCCCTATATACAAACTTTTAGGTGCCTACCTCACGGCCACCGCCCATTCCAGATTCAAACGTTTTGCAAACCCGGTGAGCAAGGAAGTCAGCCACTCACTTGGCGCTAACTCCACAAAAGAACCGGCCACGTGAGCAACGTGGCCGGTTCTTTTGTGGGGCTAACGTCTGTGGCTTTATCACGGCTTAGCATCAAGTGCTGCTATAGCTTCGCGCAGGTCATTTTCCGTTTTGATGTTGAGCTTGAGCTGCTGCAGCCGTTGCGCATCGGCGGAGGGCAATACTGCCTCCAATGCTTTTTGATTGGCTTTCACCTTCTCCAGCTTGCCCCCAGGCACCCGTAGGTATAGTTCCGATACGTCGATCAGCTCGTCGTAATTGCGACCGGTGTCGAAACCTCGCGGAGTAGCAGGCTTTTTGAGCAGGCGCTTGCGCGGTAGCTTATACAATGTATAGCTCCCTTCAGGACGGGTGTAAAGCACTTCCACGAAAGCCTCTTTGACGGCAACAGTAGCGTCGGATAGGCGCTGGTATAACCGTTCACGCTGAGTGGTCCCACCACCGGTTGTCGGTTGCGTGTCGATCAGTACAAAACGGTCTACCTGACTTAGGTCCACCATAATAGAGTCCTTGGCGGAGCGTAAAGCCAACAGCCGTTGCGCGTAAGCATCATACTTCAGCGAAGCATCGTTGGCCTGTACGCCGCGGCGCAGGTACACCACGCCGGGGAGCCAACGGGGCACCGTGTAGGGAGTTCCTTTGAGCTCGGCATAGCTGTTGTCGAAAGCCATGCCCGTCGAGAAATTTCCTAGGTTACCCAATGACCTCAGGTTGTCGGCCCCGGGCTGACCACTGCTAAGCACAGCCGACTGGGCGCCGGTTTGCTGAGCCAGCGCCGGTGCTGTACCCAGCAGCAGTACAAGGAGCCCGACGGTTTTCATCGCTACAACGGCAGGTTAGTTTACACTTTGTGGAGCCAGTTCACTAAGAGTCAACACCAAATCATCGGTATTTACCAAAGTACCCTCGCCTAAGTTAACAGCCAGCACGTTAGCATCTTCGGTTGCCGTAATGGTTGTTTCCATCTTCATGGCTTCGATGATAAACAAAGGCATGTTGCGCTTCACCTTCTGACCGTTCTCTACCAGCACTTTGGACAGCAAGCCTTGCAACGGCGCTCCAATCTGCCGGGGGTTGTTCTTGTCGACTTTGGGGTTTGATACCGTCTTTACCTCCACAGACCGGTCACGGATTTCAAGGTTGCGCGTCTGCCCGTTCAGCGTGAAGAATATGGTGCGGCAGCCATCGTCATTCACCGTTCCCACTGACTGCAGGCGCACGATGATGCTCTTGCCGCGGGCAATGTCGATGATGGTTTCTTCGCCGGGTCTCAGGCCGTAGAAGAATACACGCGTAGGCACCACCGATACATCCCCGTACTGCTGCAGGTGCTTCCAGTACTGCTCAAATACCTTCGGGTAAAGCAGCCACGAGAGCAGATCGGTGAAGCGGGCGCCAGGGCCAAACTTTTCCTGGAACCGCTCCCACTCCTTCTCAAAGTCGATGGGCTCAAGATGCTCATTGGGACGGTCCGTGAAGGGGGCCTCGTCTTTGAGCACAGCCTTCTGCAGTTCTGCTGGCCAGCCGCCTTCGGGCTGTCCGATGTCGCCGCGCAGCAGGTCGCGCACCGATTCGGGGAAGCTGATGGTGTCGCCTTTGGTCAGGACGTCTTGGGCAGTTAGGCCGTTGGAGACGAGGAACAGCGCCATGTCGCCCACTACCTTCGACGAAGGCGTCACCTTCACGATGTCACCGAATAGCTCGTTGACGTCGGCAAAGGTCTTCTTGATCAGCTCGAACTTATCGAGCAGGCCCAGCGCGGCGGCTTGCGGGCGAAGGTTGGAGTACTGCCCGCCGGGAATCTCGTGCTGAAACACCTCCGAAGTGCCCGCCTTCAGGCCCGATTCAAACGGGTAGTAGTAATCCCGCACGGTCTCGAAGTAGTTTGAGAATTCGTTTAGGCTCTCCTGGTTGTACTCCCGGTGGCGCTCGGTGCCACGCAGCATCTCTACCACGGAGTTGAAATTGGGCTGCGACGTCAGGCCTGACAATGAGCCCAGGGCCACATCGATTACATCAACTCCCGCTTCTACGGCCTTCAGGTAAGTAGCCGCCTGCAACGACGACGTGTCGTGGGTGTGCAGGTGAATCGGAATGCCCACGGTGTCGCGCAGGGCAGTGACCAGTTCGGTGGCGGCGTAAGGCTTCAGCAGGCCGGCCATGTCCTTGATGCACAAAATGTGCGCGCCGGCCTCCTCAATCTGCTTGGCCAAGCGCAGGTAATAATCGAGGTTGTACTTCTGGTTGCGTTTAGGATCCAGAATGTCGCCCGTGTAGCAGATGGCAGCCTCGGCCAAGCCCTCGGTTTTGTTACGCACGAAACTGATGCAGGACTCCATGCCCTTCATCCAGTTCAGCGAATCGAAAATGCGGAACACATCGACGCCGGTTTCCCAGGCTTGTTGCACAAAGCGCTCCGTGAGGTTGTCGGGGTAAGCTTTGTAGCCTACGCCGTTGGCCCCACGGATGAGCATCTGCAACAGGATGTTGGGCACGGCGGCGCGGATTTTGGCCAGTCGGTCCCAGGGGTCCTCGTGCAAAAAGCGCATGGCCACGTCGAACGTGGCGCCACCCCATACCTCCATGGAGAACGTTTGGGGGTGCATGCGGGCGTAGCGGTCGGCCACCTTCAGCATGTCGAAGGAGCGCATGCGGGTAGCCAACAGGCTCTGGTGCGCGTCGCGGAACGTGGTATCGGTATAGTGAATCTGCTTGTCGGCGCGCAGCCACTGGGCAAAGCCCTCGGGCCCGAGCTCAGTTAGCTTCTGCTTGGTACCGGCTGGCATGGGCCCGGTGGGGTCGTAGTGCGGCAGCGTAGGCTTGGGCAGCTCCCGTTTCGGATCAACGAGGCCCTTCACGTCGACATTGCCATTCACGATCAAGTCGCCGAGGAATTCCAGCAGACGCGTGCCGCGGTCGAGGCGCGGCTTGAAGCGGAACAATTCCTGGTGGTCTTTGATAAAGTCCACGTTGGCCTCCCCGCCCACGAATACAGGGTGAGAAATGATGTTCTGCAGGAACTGGATATTGGTGTGCACCCCGCGCACCCGGAACTCATCCAGGGTGCGCTGCATCTTCTGAGCGGCGCCTTCCAGCGTGGGCGCGTGCGCCGATACTTTCACCAGCAACGAATCGAAGAAGGGCGAAATCTTCACGCCCTGGTACACCGAGCCCTGGTCCAGACGAATGCCGAAACCACCCGCCGAGCGGTACGCCACGATGGTGCCGTAGTCGGGCTTGAAGTCGTTTTCGGGGTCTTCGGTGGTGATGCGGCACTGAATGGCGTAGCCGACTTTCAGGGGCTTTTCGCCGTTATCGATGCCGATTACGGGGTCGGACAGCTTGCGGCCGTCGGCAATGTGGATCTGGGTTTTGATCAGGTCCACCCCCGTAATCATCTCGGTTACGGTGTGCTCTACCTGAATGCGCGGATTTACTTCGATAAAGTAGATGCGGTCTTCCTCGGGGTTGACGAGAAATTCCACGGTGCCCACGTTGTTGTAATTCACGGCACGGCAAATGCGCAAGGCATAGTCGTAAAGCAGGTGCCGCATGTGGTTGGGCAGGTTCAGCGACGGGGCCACTTCCACCACTTTTTGGTAGCGCCGCTGCACGGAACAGTCGCGCTCGTAGAGGTGCACGATGCTGCCGTGCATGTCGGCCACAATCTGCACCTCGATATGCTTGGGCCGCTCCACGAATTTTTCGAGAAATACCGTGTCGTCGCCGAAGGCCTTCTTGGCTTCATTCCGGGCCTCGAAAAATCCCTTTTCCAGCTGCTCATCGTCGCGGATGACGCGCATGCCGCGGCCGCCACCGCCCGAGGCCGCCTTCAGCATCACCGGGTAGCCGATGCGGTGCGCCTCGGTCAGGGCCGTTTCAAAATCCGTCAGGTCTTGCTCGCTGCTTTGGATGATGGGCACTTTGCATTCCACCGCTACGCGCTTGGCCGCTACTTTATCGCCGAGGGCTTCCATTACCTCCGGGCGGGGGCCTACGAAGGTGATGCCTTCCTCGCCGCAGCGCCGGGCAAACGTGGCGTTTTCCGAGAGAAAGCCATAGCCCGGGTGAATAGCATCGATGCCGTTGGCCTTGGCCACCCGCAGAATTTCTTCGATGTCCAGGTACGGCTTGAGCGGATCTTCGTCACGGCCCACTTGATAGGCTTCGTCGGCCTTGTAGCGGTGCAGCGAATACCGGTCCTCGTAGGTGTAAATGGCGACGGTTTGGATGCCCAATTCGGTGGCAGCGCGCAGCACGCGAATCGCAATTTCACCGCGGTTGGCGACGAGTAGTTTGCGGATGTTCATAACTCGGTTGTGGGAATGAGGGGAATGAGGCAGGTTGGTCCGAAGCTACGGAAATGGCCGTGTTTAGGTCGAGCTTGATCCTCGACACGCACACCATTTTTGCGTCTTTAATATATACTAATCAAGCAAGAGCATATTGACTTAAAGCAAGTTATATGCTATCAAAAAATCTGACACCTGTTGCAAAATCGACTAGCAAAGCCGCTCGCTAGTAAATATTTATTAACAAAAGGGTTCTTCCCGCCTTTACTCCTCTAACGCCGCTACAAACCTTACGGCAGTGGCGGGGTTGTTTGCCCGTTCCGCAACTCAACCCAAGGGCATGGATTTTTCCGGCAAAACCATTCTGGTCGTTGGTGCCTCGTCGGGCATCGGTCTGGCCACGGCCCGCCTGCTGCACAAGCAGGGCGCCACACTCTTTACCGCCTCTCGTCAGCAGACCGATGAGCTGCAGGCCCTCGGTGCCACCCATTTTACTTTGGATGTCACGCAATTTCAGGCTACTGCCCTCGAAGCCCTGCCCGAGGTGCTGCACGGCGTGGTTTACTGCCCCGGCAGCATTTTGCTTCGGCCGTTTGAGCGCCTTGGCGCCGAGCAGTTCCGGCAGGATTACGAGGTGAATGTGGTGGGCGCCGTGCAGGTGCTGCAAGCTTGCATCAAACGCCTGAAAAAAGCCGACCAAGCCTCGGTAGTGCTGTTTAGCACCGTTGCTGCTTATAACGGTATGCCCTTTCACGCCAGCATTGCCGCTGCCAAAGCCGCAGTTGAGGGCCTTACCCGCTCCTTAGCCGCCGAATATGCCGGCAGTGGTGTGCGCGTAAATGCTTTGGCGCCGTCCCTTACCGCCACACCCCTAGCCGCCGCCCTGCTCAATACCCCCGAAAAGCAGGAGGCCGGTGCCAAGCGCCACCCATTGCAGCGCGTAGGCTTACCTACCGACCTTGCCGAAGCCGCCACATTCCTGCTTTCCGATGCAGCCAGCTTCATGACCGGGCAGGTGCTTCGCGTGGATGGAGGCTATTCTACGCTGAAGTAAGTGGCAAAACAGGTAGGCAGGAGCTGCGAGCCTCATATCCTCAGCGCTCCTGTTGTACCTACTATACCCTTTGGGTCTGTTTTCTATCAAGCTGTTTACTTCTTTCTCCTGCCTGGAAACTCATGTCTAGCAGCATAGCCCTGTTCTGGCACCGCCGCGACCTGCGCCTGCACGATAACGCCGGCCTTGCGGCTGCCCTGCGAAGTGGCCTGCCGGTGGTGCCGCTGTTTATCTACGACACCGATATTCTTGACCACTTGCCACGGCCGCACGATGCACGCATCACCTTCATATATGATGAAGTAGAGCGCCTGGCTCAGCGGACAGAAGCCGCTGGAGGCACCTTTCTGGCATATTATGGCCGCCCGGTCGAGGTATTTCGTCAGTTGCTTAGCCAGTTCGCCATCGGGGCGGTATTTACCAACGAGGACTACGAGCCCTACGCTAAGCGGCGCGACGGGGAAATAGCAGCTTTTCTGCAAGAGGCTGGCGTGACCTTCACGGCTGTGAAAGATCAGGTCATCTTCGCCAAGGACGAAATCCTAACCAAATCCGGCACCACCCACAAAAGCTTCGGGCCGTACCGCGACACATGGCTGGCGGCGCTGAAGCCCGAATCGTTGCGCTCCTACCCTTCCGCCCCGTTGGTCAAGGCTGAGCGCTTGGGCAAGTTGCCCGAGGTGCCGGAGCGCCTGACGCTGGCAGCCATGGGTTTCGAACGATATGAACAGTACGTCCCGGTTGCCGAGCTGCCGGAACCCGAGCTGGTGCGCAATTACCACGTCTCGCGCGACCGGCTGGGCTTGGTGAACAGCAGCACGCGCCGCTCGGTAAACCTGCGCTTTGGCACCCTGAGCGTACGCGAGCTGATGCGGCAGGCCCAGGAGTTCAACGAGAAGCTGCTGGCCGAGCTGGTGTGGCGCGACTACTACATGATGTTGCTCTGGCACTACCCCGATACAGCCGAAGAAAGTTATAACCCACGCTTACGTCACGTAGCCTTTCGCAACAACGAAGATGAATTCCGGCGGTGGTGCGAGGGGCAAACCGGTTTCCCCTTGGTCGATGCCGGCATGCGCGAGCTGAACCAGACGGGCTTTCTGCACAACCGGGCCCGCATTGCTACGGCCAGCTTTCTGACCAAGCACTTGCTGATTGACTGGCGCTGGGGCGAGCGGTATTTTGGCGAAAAACTCCTCGATTACGACTTGGCCCTGAACGTGGGCAACTGGCAATGGGTAGCGGGCACCGGCGTGGTAGCGGCGCCGTGGTTTCGGGTATTCAGCCCCGACTCGCAGCTGCAGAAGTACGACCCTAGGCTGGAATACGTGCGACGCTGGGTACCGGAGTACGGCACTCCGGCTTACCCAGCCCCGATGGTCGACCATAAGTTTGCCCGTGAACGGGCCATAGCTACGTTTCGGGCCGCCTATCAAGCTGCGGTATAAAAGGCTAAAAGACAAAGCGCCGCCCATGTAAAGCCCATTACAGGGCGGCGCTTTGCGTTGAGCTAATTTTCTATTTTTCCAGCACCTTGATGCTGAGGCGGCGGTTCATAGCCCGGCCCTCCTCGGTAGTGTTGGGTGCAATAGCGTAGCGCGGCCCATAGCCCCGCGCATCAATGCGGCGCGGGCTGATGCCCATTTCGACGAGCATGGCCCAGGCCGTCTGGGCGCGGGCCTCGCTTAGCTGCTTATTGACTTTGTAAGTACCGAGGCTGTCGGTGTAGCCGCCCAGCTTCACACGGGCCTGCGGGAAGGCGCGCATCAGGGCAGCCACGTTGCGCAGCTGCGCCATCGATTCTTTGGTGAGGGTAGCCTTACCGGTATCGAAATACACGCGGTCGAAATTCAACCAGCCGTGGGTGAGGTCGATAGTATCCACTTGCGCAGCTGGGTCGCTCAGAAACCGGTGCAAGTGGCTCTCTATAGAGTTGACGCCCACACCCTCGATGCGGCTCCCATTGGGCAGCTTCAGCGTGGTGGGTGCTCCGGTTTCGTATATGTAATTGCCGCTCTTGGGGTCGTAGTGGCCCACCACTACCGGCGCCGCTCCCTTTGCCGCTGGCTTATGTGCGTAGTAACGCGGATAGCGGTTAGGTGCGTAAGCCGTGGCTACTGGTACTGGAGCTGCACTGGCTGAGGCCGGAAAAGACGACTCTGGCGCTCCACCACCGCGCAAGGGCGCGTAGGAACGGCGCACCGCCGGCGGCGTTACTGGCTTGGGAGCCGGCGCAGTAGCCCCGGGTTTATTTAAGATAAAGGTGAATTCGGCAGGCTTCTCGGCCGTAAGCGTCAAGCCTTCCACTGCCTTTGGAGTATAGCCTTCCTGTTCAACACGGACATTGTATGGACCACCGGCTGGCAGATTAGTAAGGGCGAAGCTCCCGCCGGCGTCACTAACCGTACTACGGCGAGTGCCGCTCGGCACGTGCACGGCCGTTACCGTAGCATTGGCTACCACGTGGTGGTCATTGGACTGTACGCTGCCGCTCATACGGACCCGCCCCGACTGGGCAGCGGCATCAACAAAAGGCAGTAAACAGAGAAATAAAATTAAGCGAAACACGGGTAGAAATTGGATCATGTCTAATGCGGCAGAATCGTTCAAATATACCAACGCTTAACAGTATACTACTAAACTAATATTCAAATTTATCGTCTTGCTTCGTTTGCTTTACCGCACGAGCTTATGCTACTACTAGTGCAGGTAACTAAACCATGCGGACGGTGGTTATTTCACTGCTATGGAGAAAGACCGCATCAAGCAGGCGTACCTTGATTACGTGCTGCGAAAAAACACCCCGCCGGCCTCGGTATTCAAGCTGACCCAAAAGCTGGGCATTCCGGAGGCGGAGTTCTACCGCTTCTACCCCAACTTCGCGGCCATCGACCGAGAAATCTGGGCTGATTTCGGCCGTCAGGCCCGCGAGCAGGCTAGCAAAGAGCCGGTATGGCCTGAGTATAGCGCCCGGGAGAAGCTGCTCGGGTTTTACTTTACTCTGCTCGAAATTTTAAAGCAAAACCGCAGCTATGCCCTGCAGTCGTTGCGGCGCTACATGCCTGAGCTACCCGGCTTCACGCCCCGCGTGCTCGATGATTTTCGGCAAGACTTTGAGGCTTTCGTAGGTGGTATTTTACGGGCCGGCCAAAACACGGATGAAATAGCGGTGCGCCCGGTACTGCAGCATCAGTATCCGCGCTTGTTTTGGCAGCAGGCACTGTTCGTACTCGGTTTCTTTGCCAAGGACGACTCCATAAACTTTGAGCGCACCGATGCCGCGGTGGAAAAAGCGGTACGGCTGAGCTTTGACTTAGTTGGCCCTAATACGCTGGACTCGGCGCTGGACCTGGCCCGCTTCCTGTTCCAATCCCGCCCGCGCTAATGAATGACCATCCCAATGGCTCCGCTGCGGATTCCGTGGCTGGCCCGTCGCAGGTATCGCTGCCCACTACGAAAGTGGCCCGTGCGGCCCGTTTTGCCAAGACCGGCCTGAAAGTAGGGGCCAACTACGTAAAGCACTACGCCAAACGCGCTGCCGGCGCCGACGTCAGCACCGAAGATCTGCACGCGGCCAACGCCGCCGAGCTGTACGGTACACTAAGCCAGATGAAGGGCTCGGTGCTGAAAGTGGCCCAGATGCTGGCCATGGAGAAGAACATTCTGCCCGCGGCCTACGCCGAGCAGTTTGCTCAAGCCCAGTATCAGACGCCGCCGCTATCGGGGCCGCTGGTGGTCAAAGCCTTTCGCGATGCTTTTGGCAAGTCGCCGTACGAATTGTTTGATGAGTTTGATTCGGCCGCCCGGCAGGCCGCCAGCATTGGGCAAGTGCACTACGCCCGGCGCGGTGGCCACGCGCTGGCGGTGAAAGTGCAGTATCCTGGCGTGGCCGATAGCATTCGTTCCGACATCCGATTGGTGAAGCCCATCGCACTGCGCGTGCTGGGCCTGGATGAAGAGCAGGTCCGCCCATACATGGAGGAGGTAGAGACACGCCTGATCGAGGAAACTGATTACGCCCTGGAGCTTCGCCGCGGCGAAGCCATGGCCAGCCGCTGTGCCCACTTACCGCACCTGCAATTTGCGCGCTATTACCCCGAGCTATCGGCCCCGCGGGTGCTTACCATGGACTGGCTGCCCGGCCAGCACCTGAAGGAATTCCTGCTGACCGAGCCTAGCCAGCTGGTTCGAAATCAGCTCGGCCAAGCCCTGTGGGACTTCTACATGTTTCAGCTGCACGAGTTGCGGCAGGTGCACGCCGACCCGCACCCGGGCAACTTCCTGCTAAGCACCGAAGCGGGTGGTACGGTAGGCGTGCTGGATTTTGGCTGCGTGAAAGACATTCCGGCCGATGTACACCGTCTGTTCACTGCTCTGCTGGCTCCTGAAACGCTGCACGACGAAGGCCGCCTGCTGGCGCTGCTGGAAGAAGCTGGCGTGCTGCGCCCTTCCGACCCACCCATGCTGCGCCAGCTGTACCTGCGCACCCTGCACGATTCCCTAACGCTGGTGGGGCAGCCGTTCCGCCAACCGACCTTTGACTTCGGCAATCCGGCCTTTATGCAGGCCCTCTACGCCCTCGGCGACCAACTGATGCAGCAGCCCGAGCTGCGACAGCAGCGTGAGCCTCGTGGTTCGGAGCACTTTATTTACCTGAACCGCACTTACGTAGGCCTCTATGCCCTGCTAACAGAGCTGAAAGCCGTGGTTCAAACTGGCGCGAACGGTTGATATTCCCATCAATGTTTCGGGCCCGGGCACTGAAGTTTGCAAGGCCTAGGCCCGAAACATATTGGATGGGTTTACGATTCAGGGTGGGTAGCTTCTACTCACACATCCATGAAAAACGCCTTTACCCTGCTGGTAGCTCTTTTGTGGGCCAGCGCCGCAGCATACGCCCAGAAAGCTGCGGCCTGCTGCGTCAAGCCCAGCTCCGATGCTATTCTGGCTTTCGCCAATCTGGCGGCCGACCCGGACTTTATGCGTGGCCACGAAGCCCCTGTGCCTTTTGATTACACGCAGCAAGCGGCCGGCCAAACGATAACCTTCACCACCCCCGACAGCAGCACCGGCTACGGCTATGAAGTACGCCCTACCCAGCCTTCCGGCAAATACCTTTTCGTGATTCACGAATGGTGGGGGCTCAACGATTACATCAAGCGCGAAACCGACCGCCTAGCGGCAGCTCTGCCAGGGGTAACCGTGCTGGCCATCGACCTCTACGACGGCAAACTTGCTACGACCGCGCAGGAAGCCAGCACCCTGGTACAAAGAGTAGACAAAACCCGGGCTTCAAACATCATTCGCGGAGCCCTGCAGCACGCGGGTCCCACGGCGCAGGTAGCCACCATTGGCTGGTGCTTTGGGGGCAGTTGGTCGTTGCAGGCGGCCTTGCTGGCCGGTAAGCAAGCTGCTGGCTGCGTCATCTATTATGGCATGCCCGAAAAGGATGTAGCCAGGTTAAAAACGTTGAATACCGACGTGCTTGGCATATTTGCCACACAGGACCAGAGCATCAGCCCGGCAGTGGTACAGCAGTTTCAAGCCAATATGAAGCAGGCTGGCAAGAAGGTTACCATCCACAACTTTGAAGCGGTACACGCCTTCGCCAACCCCAGCAACCCCCAATACGACGCTGCGGCAGCCGGCAAAGCTAATGCCTTGGCGCTGGGTTATTTGCGTAAAAAATTCAAGCTCAGGTCATAGGTAACCTCGCCAAAGTAAGGCCGCCGCAACGTTTGTTGCGGCGGCTTTTTTGTTAGCAAAAAGCCCTAAAGTATCTTGGCTTCTCCATACTTCCTCTTTGATCTAACGCTGTTCCTTATGCCCACCGCTACCCTATCATCATTGCTTGCGGAGTACGGTGAAAGTCACCAAAACCCCACCAATAAGCTGGTGCATTGGATTTGTGTACCGCTCATCATGTTCTCCTTGCTAGGCTTGCTGTGGTCGGCGCCCGTTCCGGAAGCGTTGCGCCAACTTAGCCCCTGGCTGAACTGGGCCACAGTCGTGATGGTGCTGGCAGTGCTTTATTACCTCCGCCTGTCGGTGCCATTGGCGGCCGGTATGGTCTTGGTCAGCGCATTTATCGCTCTGGCTTTACGGGTTGTGGATGAGCGGGCTTCGCTCCCGCTTTGGGGAATCAGCCTGATTATCTTTGTCCTAGCGTGGATTGGTCAGTTTTGGGGCCATAAGGTGGAAGGCAAGAAGCCCAGCTTTCTGAAGGATGTTCAGTTCCTACTCATCGGCCCTCTGTGGCTGCTGCATTTCGTGTACCGCCGGCTTGGATGGCCTTATTAGGGCTCTAGTCCCGGGATAGGCACCTTCTGAAGACGCGAGTAACAGGTGTTTGGGTCCCTTGCTGACCATGTTAGCCCTGGGTTACATCTCTCACATATAGATGTGGTAATCATCGATGATCTGATAGCACTTGCTACTTTCGCCTGTTCCTTTGTCGTGCCCTGTCCTGCTGAGTACTGAACCATCATTTGGAAACCCTCAATTCATCTACTTCTTCCCTACTTCTATGCCCACTTTTCCCCAATTACTAAGGCGTGCCGGTACGGCACTGCTGTTGGGTACGCTGGTCATGAGTCAGGCCTGGGCCCAGCACACCCGGGTGCCGGCCACTCGAGGCTCAGACCCTTCCGTTGCGGACCCTCAATACTATGCGCGTAAGTTGGCCAAGGCGCAGGCCCACGTGCAGGCAGCACGGCCGTCGCGCTTTGCTCACATCGTGTCGCCGCCGGCCCCGGCAGCATTACCAGCTTGCTTTGAAGCCTTCGGGGATACTGCCACTGCGGGTTCAGGTTGGGTCCGATTGCCCCGTATCGATGATAGCTCGACCGGCGAAGTACAGCTGGGCTTCAACTTCTCGCTGTACGGAACGGTGTATAACTCACTGTACATCAACAACAACGGCAACGTCACTTTCGACAATCCACTGGGGCAATTTGACCCGGACGGGTTCCCGATTTCTATTCCCATGATTGCCCCCTTCTGGGCCGATTTGGACCCGGCGCCTAGCAATAGCGGCAGTGCGTGGTACAAGCTTTATCCCAACCGGTTGGTGGTTGTATGGAGCCGGGTAGGCTACTTCAATCAAGGCAACGCAAGTGATAAAAAGAATAC
Organism: Hymenobacter sp. FMD4; assembly: GCF_058932745.1. Taxonomy (NCBI): domain Bacteria; kingdom Pseudomonadati; phylum Bacteroidota; class Cytophagia; order Cytophagales; family Hymenobacteraceae; genus Hymenobacter; species Hymenobacter sp. FMD4. The sequence goes on along the minus strand of NZ_JBZYWH010000003.1, from coordinate 60,565 downwards.
GTTTCAGCTCGTTATCAGGGCCAACACCGCTCCGGGCTTTTCCGGCAACGATGTACTCTTTGCCTACGACGATATGCAATGGACCACCGGCACTGCCTCAGGCGGCGTAGGTGGGTTTGGCGGTTTTCCGGCTACTGTTGGCATCAACAAAGGCAATGGGACTAACTTCATCCAGTTCGGTCGCTTTGATCAACCTGGTACCCTACGCGTCAATAACGTTACGCCGGGTGGCGTAGATTGGCTCGATGGCCAGTGCTTGGGCTTTACCGTAGGGGGCACCAGCAACAATATCCCTCCCACTGTCAGCAACTTCCCGGCTGGCAACACCATCACGCTAAACGTAGGACAAACCATCACCTTGGCTGGCGCAACGGCTCCCGAGTTTATCGGTCCGGAACCTGGCCAGACGGTAACGGTGCAGGCAAATACCGGTGGGCTGTGCAACACCACGGTCAACATGCTGGGGAATGGCACCGACCGTGCTCAGGCTAACCTCACTATTACGGGAGCAGCTTGCAACGTAGGCACGAACCAAATCACTTTCACCGCTACCGACAACGGTACTCCCGCTGCCCAAGCGACTTTTACCCTTACGGTGGTCGTGAACAGCCAAGCTGGCGGACAGTGGACTGGCGCTATCAGCAGCGACTACATCAATCCGGGCAACTGGAGCAACAACGTAGTGCCCGGTGCTGCAGATGATGTGGTCATTCCAAGTGGCGTACCGAACATGCCGGTGCTAAGCAATAATGCTGATGCCCGGAACATCACTATTGCTAGTGGCGCCTCGCTGAGGGTAGCTGCCGCCGGCACCATGCGCCTCAATGGCAACTTGACTAACAACGGTACTTTCTCAGGAACTGGTACTGTGCTTACGGCTGGACCGTCGGCCCAGAGCTTTGCCGGTACCAACGGCGGAAGCATCAGCAACTTGACCGTCGGGGCGAGTGGACTGCAACTAAGCCAGCCGCTGGCTGTGGCGCGCCTGCTTACGCTTAATGGCAATCTGGCTTCGAACGGTAACCTGACGCTGATTTCCAACGCCAGCGGCACGGCCATGGTGGTAAACAACGGCAGCGCCGCCGTTACTGGCACCTCGGCAGTGCAACGCTTTATTGATCCGAGCCTGAACTCAGGTGCTGGTTATCGTCACTTCTCCTCCCCGGTTACGGCAACCACGCTGGCTGACCTAACCACGGCGGCTTTCTCGCCGGTGGTAAACCCGGCTTACAACACCTCGCCGACGCCGACGCTGGTAACGCCTTTCCCGAACATCTTCTTCTACAACCAGGCGCAGGTAACGGCTAGTGGCGCCAATGCCAACGCCAATTTCGACCAAGGGTGGGTATCGCCCGCCAGCACGGCGGAGACCATGACGCCCGGCCGTGGCTACACCGTGAACCTGGCCGGTGGCCAGGTGGTAGACTTCGTGGGTACACTCAATAATGGGGCTATCAACATTACTAACCTTGGCCGCAGCGCCCAAGCCCAAGCCGGCTGGCACCTGATCGGCAACCCATACCCCGCCCCACTGGATTGGAACCAGGCCTTTGCAACTGCTACTGGCCTTGAAAATGCGGTGTACGTGTACAAATCGAGCGGCCAGTACCAAGGCGGCTACGCCAGCTTCGTGAACGGCGTGGGCACCAACGGCGGCTCGAATATCATTCCGGTAGCTCAGGGCTTCTTCGTGCGCACCAGCTCCTCCGGAACCACCGGCAGCCTAGCCCTGACCAATGCGGCCCGTGTTACCTCCTACACCAACGCAGTGATGCATCGCACCGTGGAAACGCGCCCGTTGGTTCAACTCAGCCTAGCTGGCAATGGCCTGACTGACCAAGTAGCCGTGTACTTCCAGCAAGGCGCTACCGCCGGCTTCGACCGCGCATATGACGCAGGCAAGCTAACCGCTGGCCATGGCCTCCTACTGGCTCTGGACAATGCCGGCGAGCAATTGTCCATCAACGGCCTGCCGCTGCTCGGCAACTCCACCGTCACCTTGCCGCTGGTGGTAGCCGTTGACCGTACCGGCACTTACACCCTGCAGGCCGATCAGCTGCTGAACCTGCCAGTGGGCGTTGGAGTAGAACTTCATGATGCCCAAACGGGTGCCGTGGTTAATCTTCGCTCACAAGCGAGCTACACTTTCACTGCCGATGCTGCCCAGCGTGGTCCGCGCTTTACACTGGTGCTGAATCCGGCTCGGGCACTAGCTACAGCTCCTGCGCAGTTGAGCGCCCAGGTACACGTATACCCGAACCCAGCTCATGAGCAGTTGTGGCTGACAATTCCGGCCAGCAATAAAGCGGTGGAAGCAGTGCTCTACAACTCTCTTGGCCAACAGGTACTGCACCGTACCTTGCCTGCCGGACGCGGCAGCGAAGCCCAGCAACTATCCCTGGCCAATTTGGCAAAGGGTGTTTACTCGCTGCGCATTAACCTGCCCGAAGGTGCTGTCACCAAACGCGTGATAGTAGAATAACTGAAGAGAAATAAGCCCACGCGTTTGGTCAAACGCGTTGGGCTTGTTTCCTTAGTGCTGCCGTTGTTGTCTCCTCTTTTTAATTTGTATGAATTTTTCTAACTCAATTGCTCGGGCTACCTTCTGCCTGCTTGCGTTGCTCGCATTTACTGCCCTAGCTCAATCAGCTCAGGCTCAAGGATCTGGCAACCCTGGCACCGGTGGCCCCACCCCAGGCACGCCCACCACGCCTACCGAAGTTCCTATTGATGGCGGTGCTTCCTTGCTACTAGCTGCTGCCGGTGCATTGGGTGTTCGTCAACTTCGTCGTCGGCGATAAGCGACTAATTGCCTGATTAAAATAAAAAAAGCAGGACCGCTGAAAAGCTGTCCTGCTTTTTATTGGTAGCTGATTAGCGCACCGACCCTACTACCTCGGACTTCCCTGCAGTAGTAAGCTGAGCCACTAGTTCCGCGGTGGCATCCGCTAGCTCGGCTAAGCTAGGCAATACGAAATAGAACGTTTGAAATCCATCCCGCACGGCAGGCATGCTTACAGCCTGCGCCACATCAAGAGGTTGCCGGGGGGCTTCGCTGTCAAAGCAGCGGTGCAGCTCGGCAGCTGACGAAAGCAGCCCGGCCCCATATACGCGTAGTTCCTCCCCTTCCCGTAACAGGCCAAACTCCGCGGTATGCCAAAACAAGCGCACCAATTGCTGCACAGCCAGGTTATCGGCTAGGTGATGGCGCGCTATCTGGCCGAAGTGTTCGAGCCAGCCGGCCCATTCCGGATTTGTTAGCATGGGCAAGTGTCCGAACACATCGTGGAATAGGTCGGGGCCCGCTAGGTAATCGAAGTGCCGCATAGGTCGCATCCAGTGCGTGACGGGAAAGCGCCGCTCGCTCAGCATGGAAAGGAATGTACGGTCGTCAACGCGGCCGGGCACTGGTTCAATACTCCAGCCGGTCAGCTGTTGCAGGCGTTGATTGAGCTCGTCCAGATCAGGAGCCGCATCGCGCGTGAGGCCCAGACGGCTAATGCCAACCGCAAACGGTGCCGCCGCCCGGCGGTGCAGCAGGGCAGTTTGGCGGTCGAAGAGAACTTTCCACACAAGGTGGTCTTCGGCGGTGAGGTGATGGGCTTTCATACGAACTAGGTAAGCAGAAAAAAAGCCCGGTCTCCTTAGCGGAGCCGGGCTTAGTTGGATTCAAGTCAAGTCTAGTAGCTGCTTTGGCTTCATCGGCTGACATGCAACGGCACGGCTCCATCCCCTTGCGTGGGGCGAACGTACAGATTAAAGTTGCATTTGATGGACTGGCGCAGCATAGTGACTACAAAGATAAATGAAAATCCAGTTGGTGCAACTTCGCCTGGGTTCGAGCCTATATTTTTCAATAAGGGAAAGTGCGGAATACGGTCGCTAACAGCCCTACGTCCAGTTATTTTAACTCTTCACTGCGCATGCCAAGACTAGTTTCGCCGCGTACCGTCAGACTCAGGTTTGCGGTTGCGCTGCTTGCGTTTACAACAACCGCTGCTGAGCCCGGTTCAAAGCGTAGGGTAGCGCTGTGCCCAGGCGCCAGCATGCCCCTGCTGCTGATGCTGCCATCAGTCCGCTTCTCCTTGATTTCCACCTGCACCCGCCCAATATTTCGGGCAGTGACCCGGAAGGTACCACGCTGTCCGCCGCCGAGCAAAAACTGCTTACCTGGCTCCACAAATAAGTTGGAGTGCAGATTATCGCCGGCCCAACTGGCCGTAACTACTGCGAGCAACAGTGCTAAAACAGCCACAACCGGCTTTGTGAGGTAAGAGGTGGCGGCCAATGGAACAGGATTTAAGTTAACCGGCCTTGGGCGCGTCAGCAAATAATCAATGGAATACCGCCCCGGCCCTACCGCCGTGACGACAACAAAGGCCCAAAACAGTAGCTGCTGAAAATACATCCCGGTGATTGGTGAAGGGTCCTCATACCACAGAAACGCCACGACGAAGAACTGAAACGCCAATTGGAATCCGCTCCAGCGCGTGAACAGTCCCAGCGCAATCAACAGGCCACCTGCAAACTCGCCCCACACGGCGGCACCAGCCCAGAAATAGGGTGATGGGAACGTAAACCCTAGGCCCGCCACCTGCTGCACAAACCAATCAGGTGGGCCAGGTATCCGGGCGCTGGCCACGGCGGCTAGGTTAGTAAGCTTGGGCAGGCCGGCACCATCGGCAATGGATAAGCCCAGATGAAGACGAAAAAATAGCCACGCGATGTCGACGGCGCGGTTTTGCAAAGGAACGGCGGAAAACAACAGCTTTTTCATGACGCAGCACTGGGTTGGTTAATGACCCAAAACTGCCTTCATAAGGCTGTCAAAGCGCTTCAGGTTATGATTCGGGACGCCCCAATTTGTGATTTGAGCCGCGCGGAGGTCTCACTTGGGGTTTCACCCTTGAGCTTCTTAAACACTCGATTGAAGGTGGATTTGGAATTAAATCCTGACTCTAACGCAATGGCCACCAACGTGTAGTGCTGATAGCGTGCATCCACCAGCAGGCGCTCAGCTTCGCTTACCCGGTAGCTGTTCACAAAGTCGTTGAAGTTTTGGCCGAAGCCAGCGTTGATGACTTTCGACAGCGTAGTAGTATTCGTTTGAAGCCGCAAGGCCAATTCGGCCAGGGTAAGATCGGGCTCTAGATAGGGGCGCTCGGTGCGCATGAGTTGCTCTAGGCGTTCATTCCAGCGCAAGTAATCGGCCGGGACTACGTCGGGTTCGGCAGGGTACGTCTCGATATTAGTGACCGGCGCTGCCTGCGGTTCAGCAGCTAGCTTGGGCTCAAAGTGCAAGGGCGCGCGCCACTGGTGCTGGGCTTGCCAGCCCGCAATACTCAGGTAATAGATGAGCACCCCGGTGAAGAAAAAGGCGTACCAGTACTCGACGTAAGAAAGTCCGGCACCGATATCGACCAAGGAATACGCTACCGATACCACCGTACTCACTAGCACGGCCAAGAGCACGTTGCGCAGCCATTGGAAACGCCGCAGCTCGGTGTCTGAGAAGTTGTCGTTGAGGTAACGTCGGTACTGTTGGTATTCGCGCAACGTGAGGTAACCATAGGTCCCCAGCGACAAGTAGTTGAGCAGCCCCGCCACATCGTGTACCTCCTGAATGTTGATGAGGGCGCCCTTGGTGCCGAAATGCTCCGGCAACGGCTGCCCTAGTCCCTGGTGCCGCACCAGTACATCGACTACCAAGCAGATTGCAAACCAGCCGACGTAAGCGGCCCATGGCGCGAAGTGCCAAAGCTGGCGGCGGCTGAGCCGAAAAGCTTGATTGGTAAGGCTGCGAAAGTAGAAGTAAAACAATGGCCCCGCGCCCAGGCTCATAGAGAACGGGAAATAAAACATGAAGGTGGAATAGCCGTTGTGGGCATCGTACCAGCCGGCAAAGCCTAACATCCACTGGGCGATGTTGGCAGTGTACAGCAGGATCAGCCAAGCCAACCAACGGTCAGCGGGCTCGTCAAGACGCCAACTCCGTATCAGCAACAATATGCCAAAGACAACGCCCTGCACGAATGCTGGCAGTAGCAAGGAGCTATACTGGCTGAATTCGAACATCATACAACAAAGGAAGGGCCGGGTGCGGCTTCTTCCAACCTTAACCCGGCCCTTGCCACAGATTCCTTTTTAACCTTAAACCAATTCCTGCTCCACCAGTTCTTGCCGCAGGGCGTACGTGCGGCGTAATGCCTCCACCAGCCGCGCCGATTCGGCGAAGTTCAGGGTTTGCTGGCCGTCGGAAGCAGCGCGCTCAGGAATGGGTGCCGTTTCGTACAGGATGCCGTCGGCACCGGCCATTACACCGGCCAGAGCCAGCGGAGCCACATGGTCGCGGATACCAATGCCGTGCGACGGATCGACGAACACGGGTAAATGCGTCTTTTCTTTAAGGATAGGCACGGCGTTTAAGTCCAACGTGTTGCGCGAGGCCGTTTCGAAAGTACGGATGCCTCGCTCGCACAGAATTATATCCTCGTTCCCGCCCGAGAAAATGTACTCGGCCGAGTGCAGCAGCTCATCGATGGTGCCCGACACACCGCGTTTCAGCAGCACCGGCTTGTCCACGCGCCCCAAGGCATCGAGCAGGTTGAAATTCTGCGTGTTGCGGGCTCCCACTTGGAACACATCAACGAAATCGTACATCTCTTCCACCTGCGACACCTGCATCACTTCCGTCACGATGCGCAGGCCGTGCTGTCGGGCTAGGCGGTAGAAGTCGCGCAGGCCGGCGAGACCGAGGCCCCGGAAGGAGTATGGCGACGACCGAGGCTTAAACACGCCACCGCGCATCAGGCGCACGCCGCTTTGTACCAGGTGGTGCATCACGGCTTCCATCTGGGCCTCGTTCTCGATGCTGCACGGACCAGCTACGATGCTCAACGAACCCTCGCCCAGGTGTATTCCGTCGCCCAAATCAAGCACGGTGGGATGTACACGCCATTTGCGGCTGACCAGCTTGTAGTCATCGGACACGCGATGCACGTCGCGCACACCGGGCAGGGAGCCGATGCGGCGCAAATCCACATCCTGCGGGCCGAGCGCCACGAGGTAAGCGGCGTGCTGGGTTTGGACGGGCGTGACTTTAAAACGCAGTTGCCGCAACTGCTCCACCAAGGAGTCTTGCGCGGCAGGTGTGAGCTGGGGGTCGAGGTGAATGATCATGGACCGCTGAATGTCTTTTGATTTCGAGGATTGATGGTGGGCTACCGGATGCGCTGCACAAACTCGCGAGCGGCGGCATGCGGATCAGGGGCGCCTTCCAGCGACTTGAGCAGCGCCGAGCCGATGATGGCCCCGTGGGCATGGCGGCACGCTTGCTCAAAGGAGCTGCGGTCGGCAATGCCGAAGCCGACCAGGCGCGGATTGCGCAGGTTCATGGCTTCAATGCGCTGCAAGTAGGCTTCTTGCTTGCCATGGTCGGCGGTTTGATTGCCGCCGGTGAGGCCCGGGCCCGATACCAGGTATAGAAAGGCCTCGGTCAGCTCATCGAGGCGGCGGATGCGGGCCTCCGAGGTTTGCGGAGTGATAAGAAAAACCGGGCGCAGGTTGTAGCGTCGGAAGGTCTCCTGGTAAAACTCGGCGTATTCCTCAGCCGGCAGGTCGGGCAGAATTACGCCGTCGATACCAGCCTCGGAAGCGCGGCGGCAAAACTCCTCCATGCCGAGCTGCATCACTGGGTTCAGGTAGCCCATGAGCAGTAGCGGCGTGTCGGGCAGGTGCTTCCGTACGCCCTGTAGCTCATCGAGGAGCCGGCGCAGGGTCATCCCGTTTCGCAAGGCGATGGTGCTTGTCTGTTGAATGACAGGGCCGTCGGCCAGCGGATCGGAAAACGGCACACCGATTTCCAGTACGTCGGCGCCGGCTTCGGCGAGGGTGCGCAGCAGCGGCACGGTGTCGTGCAAGGCGGGGTAGCCGGCCGTGATGTACAGATTGAGCACGCCTTGCGGCTTGCGGGCAAACAGGTCGGCAAATCGATTGACCACAGATTCTTCAGATTAGACGAATGTCACGGATTCAGAGGTGCTCCATTACGCAGCAAACCTCAAGGCACCAATGCGGCAGCTTACGCTAAGTGCAACTCGCGCAGGTAGGTTTCGAGGTCTTTGTCGCCGCGACCGGAGAGGTTCAGCACTACTACATCTTCGGGCTTTAGCTCAAGCTGATCGAGCGCAGCGAAGGCGTGAGCGGTTTCGAGGGCCGGAATGATGCCTTCCAGGCGGCTGCACATCTGAGCTGCTTCCAGCGCAGCCGCATCGGTGATGCTGATAAACTTTGCCCGTTTGGAATCGGCCAGAAAAGCGTGCAAAGGACCAATACCTGGGTAATCAAGGCCCGCCGAAATGGAGTGCGGCTCCGTTATCTGGCCGTGCTCGTCCTGCATCAGCAGGGTTCGGCTGCCGTGGATAATGCCCGGCCGGCCCAGCACCGACGTCGCCGCCGATTTGTCGGTCTCGACGCCATGGCCGGCAGCTTCCACGGCTACCAGTTGCACGCTGGGCTCATCGAGGAAATGGTAGAACGCCCCAGCTGCGTTGGACCCGCCGCCCACGCAGGCTACCACATAGTCGGGCAGCTCGCGGCCGGCTTGCGCCAGCAGTTGCTTGCGGATTTCCTCGCTGATAACGGCCTGGAGGCGCGCCACCAGATCAGGATATGGGTGCGGGCCCACCACCGAGCCGATGATGTAGTGCGTATCGGTGGGGTTGGTAATCCAGTCGCGGATGGCTTCGTTGGTGGCATCCTTGAGTGTTTGGCTACCGCTGGTAACGGGGCGAACTTCGGCTCCCAGCATGCGCATGCGGGCCACGTTGGGGCGCTGGCGCTCCATGTCCACTGCGCCCATGTACACCACGCACTCCAGCCCGCGCAGGGCGCACACGGTAGCGGTTGCTACGCCGTGTTGGCCGGCGCCGGTTTCGGCGATGATGCGCTTTTTGCCCAGCCGCTCGGCCAGCAAGATCTGTCCTACCGTGTTGTTGACCTTGTGGGCCCCGGTGTGGCAAAGGTCTTCGCGCTTCAGGTAGATGGTAGCGCCGTAGCGGGCCGAAAGCCGCTGCGCTTTGAACAACGGCGTGGGCCGACCCACATAGTCGCGCAGCAACTGCTGGTACTCCTGCTGAAACGCTGGATCGGCCAGAATGCTCAGGTACTGCTCCCGCAGCTCTTCCACATTGGGGTAGAGCATTTCGGGGATGAAGGCGCCGCCGAACTGGCCGTAGTAGCCGCGGGCGGTTGGTTGGTATTGGCTCATGGTAGTCTGGTGTTATTAGCTCGCGGTCGGTCTGCAAAGCAGTGGCCTCTACGGGCTGATATCAGCCGCGCAATTCGCGCAAAAACGTACTTAACAACTCTACTCTTTTCACCCCGGGAGCCGACTCAAACCGGCTGTTGACATCGAAGCCGGCCAAGCCTGGCAGCCGCAAGGAAGTCAGTTGAGCCGCGTGCTCCGGCCCGAGGCCTCCCGCCAGCAGATAGGGCGTGGGTAGCGCATAATCGCGGAGCAAGTCCCAATCAAAGGTGACTCCGTTGCCACCAGCTGCCGGGCCAGCGGTATCGAGCACAAAAAGCTGGCAGTGTGGCACGTACGATTCCAGCGCGGCACTATCAAACTGCTCTCCTACCCCAAATGCCTTCAGCACGGCCAGACCAGTTGCGGCCAGCTCAGCGCATACCGCCGGGCTTTCCTGCCCGTGCAGCTGCACCGCATCTAGGCCGAAGTGCAGAGCGAGACGCCGAATGACAGCTGGACGCTCGTTTACGAACACTCCTACTTTGGTCAGGGGCAAATGGCGCATTTGCGCGGCATCGAGCGTGTCGGTAGCGTAGCGCGGTGACTTAGGGGCGAAGATGAAGCCCAACATATCCGCACCCAGGGAAGCCACAGCCGCCACGTTTTCGGGATACTTCAGGCCGCACACTTTCACAAGCGGTCTGACGGACCCGATGACCCGTAGCGGACGGGGCGACAACGACGTAACAGCAGTCATGGCAGCGACAACAGTTAGCGGGTGGCTTCCAGTTCGCGCAACTGCTGCACCAAGGTGGCGCAGGCCTTTTCGGGGCGGCTGTTCCGCATGAAAGTCTCGCCAATCAAGAAGCCATCAAACCCGGCACGGCGCAGCAAATGAATATCGGCAGCGGTGCGCAGGCCGCTCTCGGCCACGCGTCCTAAGTGAGCCGGCAGCAGTTCGGCCAGTTCTAGGGAGCGGTCGAGGGACACGGAGAAGTCGCGCAGGTCGCGGTTGTTTACGCCTACCAGGTCCACCGCATCGAGGGCGACATCCAGCGTGCGCACCAATTCGGTGCGGTCGTGCACTTCCAGCAGCACCTCCAGGCCGAGGTCCTTGGCCAAATGGCCCAAGCGGCGCACTTCCGTGGGCTCCAGCACCGAAGCAATCAGCAGCACGGCATCGGCCCCGATGCTGCGGGCTTCCAACAACTGGTACTCATCCACCACGAAATCCTTGCGCAGGATAGGGCACAGGTTGAAGCGGCGGGCCGTGGTCAGGTCGTCGTTTTTGCCGCCGAAGAATTCGGTGTCGGTCAGAATCGACAGGGCCGAGGCGCCAGCTTGCATGTAGCCGAGGGTGGTGCGCTCCACGGGCGCAAACTCGTTGATCCAGCCTTTGGAGGGCGAGCGACGCTTGTATTCCGCAATGATGCCGCTTAGTTCGGGCCGCCGCAGATACCCGCGCAGCGACAACGTGGGAGAAGTTAAGTACTGGCTGCGCTCCAGCAGCTTCACGGGCACCAGGCTACGGCGCTCGGCCACTTCTTGCAGCTTATGCGCCACTATGCGGGCCAGAACGTCGGGAGTTGATACGATGGTATTCATAGGCAAGGCCTCTTTCCGCGGCTGCTTCCGGTCAGAAACAAGCACTAGGCGAGCTGAGGACTGTGAAAAGGGTGTGGTTTCGAAAAGGCAAAAGCGCACGACGGCCAGAGCGGCAGCGCGACTACGTATTCAGCAGAGTGGTGAAGGCGTGCCGGGCGCGGCCCGAATCCAGCGACTCATAAGCCGCATCCAGCGCATCCGATAGCGAGGTTTGGGGCGCAATGCAGCAGATGCCAAGGGCGGCGTTGGCGGCCACCACGTCGCACTGCGGGCGGGTACCCTTGCCGTCGAGCACGTCGCGGAACATGCGCGCCGAACCTTCCACTGAGCGGCCACCAACCAGTTCCTCGGCGCGACACACGGGCAAGCCCAGGCCCGCTGCCGTCAGTAGCCGTTCGCCTCCTTCGGAGGTGGCAATTTTGGCTTCGCCGGTAAGGGAAAGTTCGTCGTAGCCGTCCAGTGCGTGTACCACGGCGTAGCGGGTGCCCGTTTCCTGCAGCAGGTATTGGTAAAGGCGCAGCAGCTCTAGGCTGTACACGCCCAGCAGTTGCGCGCTTGGACGGGCGGGGTTGATTAGCGGGCCCAGCATGTTGAAGAAGGTGCGCAGGCCCAACTCGCGACGCACAGGGGCCACGCGGCGCATGGCCGGATGAAAAGCCGGGGCGTGCAGAAAGCAAATGTTGGCAGCATCTAGTTGCCGGCGCAACTGATCAGTAGAAGCATCGAAATTATAGCCGAAGTAGGCCAGAATGTTTGAAGCCCCAACCGACGACGACACGCCGAAGTTGCCATGTTTCACCACTTTGTGGCCTGCTCCAGCTACTACGAAGCTGGCCAGCGTACTGATGTTAAGCGTTTCCTTGCCGTCGCCGCCGGTCCCTACGATGTCGAGAACTTCGTGGGTGCCAAGCTCCGGGTCGCGGCAGAGCTGCAACAGAGCGTCGCGGAAGCCAGCCAGCTCGGGCACGGTAATCGGGCGCATGCGGAAAACCGTCAGCAAAGCAGCGGCTTCCGCGTCGTTCACCTCGCCCTGCCCTAGGCGCAGCATAAGCTCATAAGCTTCGCTGCGGGTCAGGGTTTGGTGGTCAAACAAGGCGGTGAGGAGGACTTTCATTGCAAAAGTGAGTTTGTGATGTCGTAAGCTTGGAAGGGTTGACCGGAGGACGTTGTGGACAGGCTCCAATTATCAGTTCTTACTCCCAACGTCGTCTCTTTACCATCTTATCCTTCAAGCCAGTTTTGCATCAGGCGGTGTCCGTGTTCGGTCAGAATGGATTCGGGGTGGAACTGCACGCCGCGCACGTCGTACTCGCGGTGGCGCAGCGCCATGATTTCGCCTTCCTCGTCGAAAGCGGTGGCTTCAAGGCACTCGGGCAAGGAGCCCGGCTGCACGGCCCAGGAGTGGTAACGCCCTACCCGGAAACGCTCGGGAATGCCTCGGAACAGCCGTTCGTCGGGAGCCGTTACCAGTGCATCGGTGGCTACGCCATGGCGGACAGTGCTTAGGTTGAGCAGCTGCGCCCCAAAGCTTTCGGCAATGCCTTGGTGACCGAGGCACACACCCAAAATGCGCTTCGAGGGTGCGTATCGGCTGATGAGTTCGGGCATTAGGCCAGCTTCGGATGGAATACCAGGGCCGGGTGAGAGCAACACAGCGTCGTAAGCGGCCACTTCATCCAGGCTGAGTTGGTCGTTACGGCGCACCGTGAGCTGATCGGCGTAGCCTAGCTCGCGCAGCACCTGCACAAGGTTATAGGTGAAAGAATCGTAATTGTCGAAAACTAGAATAGACATGGCAACGGGCGTTTGGCAGACCAATACAGCTCTCCGATTAAAGAGCAGCAGACACTGAGTCAGAAGTTCCTTTTATCTCCACCGGCTTTACTTCCTCGCCAGCGGCCGTAGCTTGCTTCAGCGCCTGGCGCAGGGCGGCCAGCTTGTGGTGCACCTCATTCAGCTCCGATTCTATTTCGGATTTTGCTACCACCCCGGCGCCGGCCTGGAAGTACAGGGTGCGCCCCACGCTCACAAACGAGCGAATGAAAATGGCATGATTGAAGTCGCCGTTGAGTCCCAAATGCCCGATGCAGCCCCCGTACAGGCCGCGGGCCGTGGGTTCCAGCTCATCAATGAGCTGCATGGCCCGCACTTTGGGCGCGCCAGAGAGAGTGCCGGCCGGAAACGTATCGGCAGCCACCTGCAGCGGGTCGGTGCCATCGGCCAGGGTGGCAGCAACGTGGCTTACCAGGTGAATGACGTGGGAGTAGTACTGAATTTCACGGAACCTACGCACTTCCACCGTGCGGCCGTGGCGAGCTAAGTCGTTGCGGGCGAGGTCTACCAACATCACGTGTTCGGCATTTTCCTTCGGGTCATCAGCTAGCTTTTGAGCTAGTGCTGCATCTTCGGCATCGTGGCCGGTGCGGCGGAAAGTGCCGGCAATGGGGAATATGCTAGCCTCGCGGCCCTCTACGCGCAGTTGCGGCTCAGGCGACGAGCCCAGCAGGCGGTATTGGCCGTAGTCGAAATAAAAGAGGTAGGGCGAGGGATTGATGGCTCGCAGGGCGCGGTACACCTGGAACTCATCGCCGCGGAAGCGCTGCGCAAAGCGGCGCGACAACACGATCTGAAATACATCGCCGCGCAAACAGTGCTGCTGCCCGGCCGCCAGAATGCGCCGAAACTCATCATCGGTGAGGTTGGTTTGCTCCTCCCCTTCCATGGCAAATTCGAACGTCGGACGAACGGTGCTACGCACCACGCTCAGCAAGCGGCGAAGCGCGTCTTCGTCGGGTGCCACGTTGTCGGGCGTATGCTCGAAGATGTGCAGTTCCTGCCGAAAGTGATTCAGGGCCAATACGTAACGGTAGAGCCCGTAGCGGGCATCAGGGAGCGGACCGGCTGCAGGTTTGTCTTGGTTGAAAGCTACGTCTTCACAGTATTGCGCGGCCCCGAAGCCGAGGTAGCCGAATAGGCCGCCGCTGATAAAGGGCAACTCAACCGTAGGAGCCGCAAAGCGCGCCGCAAAATTACGCAGCCGTTCCAGGGCCTCATGGCGTGGGTTCTGTAGTGTGGTCTGCTCCTCCGAGCCATCGGGCAGGCGCTCCAGCAGCTCAGCTCCTCGCAACTCAAGGCGGGCCAGCTCGTCGAAGGCGATATAGGAAAAGGCGTTCTGCTGGGCGTGGTAGTCAGAGCTTTCCAGCAACAGACAGCCGGGGTACTGGTCGCGCAACCGCAGGTACAGGCCGACGGGCGTAACAGTGTCGGCGGGTAATGTAAGGTGGCGGGTGCGGAGCTTAATGGAAGCGGTCATGAGCAAAGATTTCGGGCTGGCATTGACTTCTATCACCGGGCCCGAAAAGCAACAAGCCCGGCGTGTTCGGCCGGGCTTGTTGCTGATTATCAGATACTGAAGGGTCAACTGCTAATGCTACCCCACAGACAATGACTGAGCGTCCCGTCCGAGTATTCGGCAGGGCCACCACCAGAGTTGAAGGGTTGTAGTAGCTGATGTCATGGTGAGTGAATGGTTGACGGTGCAAAAGTACTGCTACTTTCAGCAAACGCAAAAAATATTACACTTATCATCACAAAATACGACCTTGATTGAAATTTCATTAACAATTGGCGCATTACATGAAAATAACGAAATACAGAAAGGAATTTCAAGCTCTTGCCTGATGAATTTATAAACTCTGGGCCGGAGCGTACAGCTTTTATTGGACGACATCACTAGAAAGCATGCAAGTCCCAGTTTGTTTCAGGTTTTGACAGAAGCTCAAACTATAATTGTTGGCAGAGCCTCCAAGCAGAAGCTTTATTGCTTCACAAACGCCTGACTAACATTCGCCTTTCCACTACGGAGGCGTAACGTATATGTACCCTTTGCTAAACCTGTCACGCTGACCACTGTGCTTGCCTGTCGCAATGAGTTACGCAGTACTACTCTGCCCGTAGTGTCAAAGATTTCTAAGCGAGCATCGCGCCAGCCACTGGGCAAATGCACCGTGATGGAGCTGGTAGCTGGGTTTGGGAATAAACTGAACGTAGAGCCTTGTTTAGCTGCCGTGCTGCTGTTGACGTTGGAGGGCCGGAACAGCCATTGGTAAGCAGCAGGAAACTCCCGTCGCCAATACCATTCGGAGTGCTGCCCATCGGCATGCGTTTGGTAGCTGAGGTCAGCGGCATTGTAACCGGCTCGGAGCAGCGAATCCCTCACAGCCTGCATGAGCGGTACCATGGTTTGGCTTTCCTGCGTACCCGCCGCGAAGTAAAAGCGCGTGGGCAATGATGCGGTGGCCCGGTGCTGATGCAGGTAGTTTTTCAACTGGGTTTCGGCAAACCAGAAGGCCGGCGAAAACACCCCCACCTTGCTGTACACTGCCGGGTACTTCAGCGCGGCATACACCGAAATAAGGGCACCCATGCTGGAGCCGGCAATGCCGGTATGCTCGCGGCCCGGCATGGTGCGGTACTGCGCATCGATGTGGGGCTTAAGCGTCTGCGTGAGAAATTCCACGTATTGGTCGCCTTGACCGCCGCCATACTGCGGGTTGTTCCACGGCGAGTACTCGTTTAGGCGGCTGGCTCCACCGTTGTCCACCGCCACCACAATACATCCAGTAGCATCCAGGCCCTGCTGCTGTAGTTGGGCCAGGGTTTCATCTACTCCCCACTCCCCGCTAAAGCTGGTGCATTGGTCAAATACATTCTGACCGTCATGCAGGTAGAGTACCGGGTACCGGCGTTGGCTGGTAGCATAATCGGCGGGCACGTACACCCAAATGCGGCGCGTGCGGCCGAGCTGGGGCATGGCAAATGCAGCATCCATCACCCGCACTTGCGGCTGCAGGGCAGTACTCTGGCAGGTGGTGCCGCCCAGATCCTTCCAGTTGACCACCGTCAGGCTCACAGTAGCCGCTCCGCTACCGATGGTGTACCGACGATTGGCAATGTCGTTGTATTGGGCATCGGCCTCCACTGAGGCCCAGGAGCCGCGAGTAAACTTAAACTCGATGGTTCCGGTCACGCTTGCCGGTAAGGTCACTTCGTACTGCCCATTACCGATGGGCGATAACGCCCAGGCCGATGCGTTGGGATTCCAGTTATTGAAGCTGCCGGCGATATAGAGCGTGTGGTTGGGCGGAGTATTTGCCGGGATGCTGGTCAGGCGAAAGGTTGTTTGGGCCCAAGTGGTGGCCGAAATCAGCAGCAGACAACAGAGGTAAATGACGCGCATGCAGTTGGGATTTGGGAGAAGAAGAACGGAGAAAGGGCAAGATTGGAGAACGGTATAGAAAGCTGACGAGATAATGCTGATTGCTTATGCTATAGCATCCAGCGCCTTGGCCGACTTGCTATTCTGGCTTTATATGAGACCCTGATAATATTATAAATTTTCCGCAAGTAAAGCCTGTTAAATTGAATAAGCCGCAATTCAGTGTACTTTACAAAATAGCTTCTGTATGAAGTTCTAGGGCCGGTTGTGTTTGATGTTAGCAAAACTTTATCTTGCGGAGTTTATTTACGATAATGCCGTTGTAGCGTCTCTTCAAATGTGCCAGAAAACAGCCATGACCGACGCCGACGCATCCTACCAGAGCCTCACCAATCCCCGCTAATATTTCCCACAACCCATTTCATGTCATCATGAAGCACTCCTACCTGCAGAAAGTATGGTTTCTGCTTTTCCTGCTCGTCAGTTGCTGCCTGCATGCCGCCGCCCAGACGGGCACGGTAAGCGGCCGCATTGTCGACGAAAAAAATTCAGCTCTACCGGGCGTAACGATTATTGTGGAAGGCACTCAGCTTGGTAGCTCTACCAATGCCGAAGGTCAGTACCTGATTACAAACGTGCCGGCCGGTCAGCAGACGGTTATTGCCTCGTTTGTGGGCTACTCCACCCAACGGGTTCCCGTGAACGTAGCGGCGGGCCAAACAACCAACGTGCCCGCTATTACGCTGGGCGAAAACACTACGCTGCTGAATGAAGCCGTGGTAGTGGGCTACGGCGTACAGCGTCGTCAGGACGTAACCGGGGCTATTGCGACGGTACAGGCCAAGGACTTCGTGCCCGGCCAGATTACCAACCCGGAGCAATTGGTGCAGGGTAAGATTGCGGGTGTGAACATCACCACCGGCGGCGGTGCCCCCGGGGCAGCCAACGCTATCCGTATCCGCGGCGGCTCTTCGCTTAACGCCAACAACGATCCGCTGTTCGTAATCGATGGTGTGCCGGTAGATAAAGGTGGCATCAGCGGTGCCAGTAACCCGCTTTCGCTTATCAACCCGAACGACATCGAGTCGGTAACGGTACTGAAGGATGCTTCCGCGTTGGCCATTTACGGCAACCGCGCCTCCAACGGGGTAATACTCATCACTACCAAGCGTGGTGTACAAGGCGAGAAGCTCACCGTAAATTTCTCGTCGCAGACTTCCGTTTCGCGTCCTTTCAAAACTTATGATGTATTGGGCGCCGACGAGTTCCGTTCTGTAATTCAAGCAAATGGCCTACCTGGTCAAGTTGCTACCCTCGGCACGGCCAACACCAACTGGCAGGACGAGATTTTCCGCACTGCCGCTACCTATGACAACAACGTCAGCTTGACCGGCAACCTGGGCAAACTGCCCTTCCGTGTGTCGTACGGCAACCTGTACCAGGACGGTATTGTCATCACCAACAACCTGAAGCGTAACACGGGCGCCCTCAGCCTATCGCCTGTAATTCTCGACGGCCACCTGCGCATTGACGTTAATGCCAAAGGCACCCAACTGAAGAACCGCTTCATCGACAATGGCCAGATTGGCACTGCCATTTTTTATGACCCCACCCAGCCCGTGCGCTCAGCTGAGGCACAGTTTGCTCCCTTCGGTGGCTACTATCAGTTCTTGACGCCTTCCGGCCGCCCGCTCAGCTTGGCGCCCGGCAACCCGGTAGCATCTCTGAACAACACAAACAACATCAGTGATGTAAAGCGCTTCATCGGCAACGTGCAGTTGGACTACAAGTTCCACTTCCTGCCCGAGCTGCGTGCCAATCTGAACTTGGCTACTGACCTGTCGCGCGGCTCCGGTTCCACCACCAACGCCGTAACCGACTTTGGCACTTTCAACCCCGACGCAACCAACGTCAATCAGAACGGCCGCTTCAGCGAGTTCAAGCAGAACAAGGACATGCGCCTGCTGGAGTTCTACTTGGCTTACAACAAGCAACTGGGCGAGAACAGCAAGTTTGACATCCAGGCAGGCTACTCTCACCAAGATTTTGAAGAAGAGGGTCCGCTCTTCTTGCCTTACCGCTTTGACCGTACCACGCTGGCTACTGCCGGTGCTACCCAAACAGTAGCTGGTTTCTACATTCCGTACCGTCTTATCTCGTATTTCAGCCGCGCTAACCTGACGGTAAAAGACCGTTACCTGCTGACGGCTACGCTGCGCAATGACAACACCTCGCGTTTCGGCGAAGAAAACCGTAGCGGTTACTTCCCAGCTTTGGGCTTGGGCTGGCGCATCAAGGGCGAAAACTTCCTGGCCAACCTGAACTCCATTTCAGAGCTGAAGCTGCGTGCCGGTTACGGCATCACGGGCCAGCAAGAAATTGGCGGCCCATTTGACTACCTGCCGCGCTACGTAACGGGCCGCTCTACGGTACAATACCAAATTGGTCTTGACCCCTCTGGCAACCCTATCTTCGTCACGACGCAACGTCCGTCAGGCTACAATGCTGACCTGCGCTGGGAAACGACCACCACCATCAACTTGGGCCTGGACTGGGGCGTGCTTGACAATCGCCTTTCTGGTTCTATCGATGTTTACGAGCGTGAATCCAATGACCTGCTGGCTAACGTATTTGTACCAGCCGGCGGCCTCGCCAACCAGTTGAACCGCAACATCGGTTCACTGCGCAACCGTGGCGTGGAAGTAGCGCTGAATGCTGCTCCCGTACGCACTGATAACTTCACTTGGGACTTGAACTTCAACGTGGCTTACAACAAAACTGAAATCACCGACCTCGGTGCTCAGCAGGAAGGCTTCGTGGGTTACCAGGTAGAAGGCATACCGGGCGGTACCGGCAGCACCATCCAAATCAACTCGGTGGGCTTCCCGAACAATGCCTTCTATGTGTATCAGCAGGTGTATGGCCAGGACGGCCGGCCGGTTGAGGGTGTGTACGTAGACCGCAGCGGTGACGGCATCATCAACGAGAACGACCTCTACCGCTACAAGCAGCGGGCTCCCCTCGCTACGTTTGGTTTCTCGACCACCTTGGCCTACAAGAAATTGTCGCTGAGCACCGTGCTGCGCGCCAACACCGGCAACTACGTATACAACGCCATTGCTGGCAACGGTGCTAACTTCGCTAACGCGCAGAGCTCAACCGGCTTTGTAAGCAACCTGCCCTCGAGCATCGGAAATACCAACTTCCGCACCGCGCAGTTCTTCTCCGACTATTACGTGGAAAACGGCTCGTTCCTCCGTGGCGAAAACATCACATTGGGTTACAACGTGGGCAGCATTTTCTCCGAACGTGCGAATCTTCGCCTGACCGCAGCTGTTCAGAATGTATTCCTGATTACCAAGTACAGCGGTCTGGATCCGGAAATTTTCTCTGGGGTTGACAACAACTTCTATCCCCGTGCCCGCACCTTCACTTTTGGCCTGAACGCTAGCTTCTAACCAACCCGACAATGAATAGAATTCTGATCCGTGGCTTGGTAGCAGCCACCACCGGCCTGGTCTTAAGTGCTGGCCTTAGCTCCTGTAACGACTTAGACCTGAAGCCCAAGTATGAAACCACGCCAGACCGGGTGTATGTAGACTTAAATGGCTACCGCTCCGTATTGGCCAAACTTTACGGCGGTTTTGCCGTGACAGGACTGGGCACTGATAATGGCAACCAAGGTGCTGCCGGCGACGGCGACATCGGCGGTATCGACGAGGGTACTTCTGACTACATCCGTCAGTTGTGGAGCGCTCAAGAACTGACGACCGACGAAGCCATTGTAGCTTGGGGTGACGCAGGCGTACGCGACTGGCACAACATGAACTGGTCGGCTTCCAACCCGCTCATTCGGGGTCTGTATTACCGCCTCTACTACGAAATTGCTATTTGCAACGAGTTCATCCGCGAGTCGAGCGACGACAAGCTGAACTCTCGCCTGAGCGGCAATGACGTGGCTACAGCGCGCCGCTTCCGTGCTGAAGCTCGCTTCTTGCGTGCGGTATCCTACATGCACGTGGTGGATCTGTTTGGTGGTGGGCCTTTCGTAACCGAAACCGACCCCGCAGGCGCATATACTCCCCCGTACCGCACCCGTCAGCAACTGTTTGACTTTGCCGAAAGCGAGTTGCTAGCCCTCGCCAACGACCCAGACTTCGCTGAGCCGCGCACGAACGAGTATGCTCGCGTTGACAAAGCTGCCGCTTGGGGCATGCTGTCCCGCTTGTACCTCAATGCGCAGGTTTATACTGGTACTGCTCGCAACACCGAAGCCGCAACTTACGCCAAGCGTGTAATTGACGCTGGTTACGCTTTGGCTGCTACTCCGGCTGCCAACGTTTCGTCGGCTTACGGCCGTCTGTTCCTGGCTGACAACCATACGGCTCCTGCTCGCAACGAAATCATTTGGCCGGTTGCCTTTGACGCGAATAACACCCGCAGCTTCGGTGGCACTACTTTCCTGGTGAATGGTTCGACTAGCTCTAGCAGTGCTGCCTGGCAGGCCCGCGTGGGCATGACTGGCGGCTGGAATGGCCTGCGTACCACTCGCAACCTCTTCCAGCTGTTTCCTGATACGGCACAAGACCGCCGTGGCCGCTTCTGGACACAAGGTCAGACGCTGGAGATTGACGACATCGGCACCTTTGCTCAGGGCTTTGGTGTGGTGAAATTCCGTAACGTAACCTCGGCTGGCACTCCGCAAAACGGATCGGTGAACCAATCCAGCGTTGACTTTCCGATGATACGTCTGGCAGAGATGATGTTGAACTACGCCGAAGCAGTTACGCGCGGCGGCACCGGTGATGCAGCGCTGGCCCGCACCTATGTCAATCAGATTCGCCGTCGTGCCTACGGTTTGCCGATCAACACGCCCAGCACTGTAGCTGACGTGAACTCACTTACGCTTGATTTCATCCTTGATGAGCGTGGTCGTGAGCTGTTCTGGGAAGCATTCCGCCGTACCGACCTCATTCGCTACAACCGCTTTGTGGGCGGGTCCTACTTGTGGCCTTGGAAAGGTGGTGTACGGGATGGACGCGCAGTGGAAAACTTCCGCGTGCTGTTCCCCATTCCGGCTTCTGACCGGACTGTAAACCCCAACCTACCCCAAAATGAAGGGTATTAATTAAGGAACCAAAGAACGCCTATGTTACTATGGAACATGGGCGTTCTTCCTTGTTAAACCCAAAATTCCCACACCATTTGTTTTTACTTCCATGACAAACCGGCTTACTAAATACACGGGTATTCTAGCCGCGGTTCTGCTTCTCTCGGCTTGCGAGAAAGATGAAGACCGTGTGGTAATGAAAACACCGGACACCGCTGCGCTTACGGCCTCCGGGACAACTGCAAACCTGACCAGCGCTAACGCGGCTCAGAACGCTGTGACCTATACTTGGGCAGCTCCTGACTTCGGTTACCAGGCCGCTGTAAATTATTCCCTGCAGTTTGACAAGCGCGGTAACAATTTCCAGACCCCTTACGAACTCACGGTGTCTGGTACTTCCAAGAGCTTTACCGTAGCGGAGCTGAACGACATTTTCGTTAGTCGGCTGCGGCTGCCTGCCGGTTCGGCCTCGCAGGTAGAAGTGCGGTTGAAGGCCAGCATTAGCAACGACGTATTCACGTTGTCGCCGACGCAGACGCTTACTGCCACTCCTTACTTGGTGGTCATTAACTACCCCTCGCTCTACGTTCCCGGTAACCACCAAGGTTGGTCCCCGGCTACGGCCCCTCGGATTTCGGCTTTCACGGCTACCCCCACCGCTTACGAAGGATACGTGAACATGACGGATGCTTCGCCGGAGTTTAAGTTCACGAGCGAGCGTACTTGGGATGGCACGAACTACGGCGCGGGCACGACTGCTGGCACCCTTTCGACCAATGGTGGCGCTGGCAACCTGACTGTCCCGGCTCCAGGCTACTACCGCCTGAAGGCCAACACTGCTAGCCTGACTTGGGAAGCTACCCGTACCACGTGGGCCGTTATCGGCTCGGCTACTCCCGGCGGTTGGAACACTGAAACGCCCTTGACCTACAACGCTACCACGGGCAAGTGGACCGCACAAGTTCCGCTGACTGTTTCGGGCACCGATAACAAGATCAAGTTCCGGGCAAATAACGCTTGGGACATCAACTTTGGTGACGACGGCGCTGACGGCTCGTTGGAGTACGGTGGTGCCGATATTCCGGTCCCGGCTGCAGGTACCTACACGGTAACGCTGGACCTGAGCAACCCGGGCAACTACACTTACTCGCTCACGCGCTAGTACTTGCTTACAAGCTAAAAAGCAGCCGCCTTACGGGCGGCTGCTTTTTTTGTGGGGTAAATGAATTGGCATATGAGGCAGCCCGTAGCAGCAAACATGACCAAAAACCACACCCTCCCTCATATAATAGCGAAGGAGTTACCATTTGACTATCGGTTAATTGACCTCACACAGCTCGACCACTTGCGTTGCCCGGTGGTTAACAGATCGTCGCCCATACGAACCATCAGCTTGACACGGTGTCATGTCATCGGCTTCTGACTGCGTTAAGCATCCTGCCACAGCATGAGCATGCATGCGTCTATTTAATTCAGTAATACTCGCGCCTTATTGTATAGTACACCTTGACATAAAGTAAAAGCGCCTGCTGCAATTGCAGCAGGCGCTTTCAAATAAGCGTGGTGTGATTCGACTTACAGCAAAGTAACCTTGCGCGTAGCAACTTGCTCGCCGACCTGAACTTTCACTAAGTAAGTACCAGCAGCTACCGCAGCCGAGTTGATTTTCTGGCTCTGCTCACCTACAGCTTGCTGACCATCGAAAATGGTGCTTACCTGGCGGCCCATCAAGTCAGTCAACTCGATACGTACGGGCTGCGACCGATCCGTTACACGGTACGAAACGGTAGCTTCGCCTTGGCTGGGATTGGGGTACACGTTCATGTCCACAGCAGCAACGGCAGCGCGGTTGCTCAAGGCGCCGTTGGCACCCAAGGCAAACCCTGCAGTCTGCGCACCAGCAATGGTGGCGAAATCTACGTCGTTGGGCGTACCATTACCGGCGCCGCCCAGGTTAATGCCTGGTCCGGGGAAAGTAGCTGGCAGCGGAGCAGTATTCTGTGGAATAAACTCGCCAGAGGCGAATCCACCGTTATCATTGTTCTGCAAGGCGAAAATGCGGAAAGCTGGCGTACCCGTCAGAGCGCCCAGTGCTGCCCGGTCAAGCTCAATCTCCCAGCCCAAAGAACCAGCTCCGCCATACGCAGCTCCGGTTATGGGCGTCGTGTTACCCGGATTTTCGGCGATGCGGCCGGTGGTAGTGTTACGATATGCCATGCGGGAGCCGGTCAAACCTGCGTAAGGAGCAGTCGTAGCCGTGGCAGGGATAGTAAATGCGGTACCGTTGCCCTGGATCAAAGCAGTGGAGCTGGTTAAAGCCTTGCTCTGTACGGCTGTAGCCGAAGTAAACACGGCAGCTTCTGCTCTGTAGGTCTGCGGGGAACCGGCAGCAGGTGTGCCTTCGCTGCGTAGGGCCAGAGCAAGGTCAGCTGCTTGATCTAGTTTGATACGATTGATTCGCTCAAAAGAAGTACCAGCAGCGCCGCCTGGCAGGAAAGTAGCAGCAGGTACCCCGGTAACGCCTGGCAGGTCAAGGTAGATCTGGAACGAGTTGCCGTTGGTTTCGACAGTGCCCCCCAAGAAGATATACACCTTCGTTGCGGTGCTAGCCACATAAAGGCTCAGCAAACCATTGTTACCAAAAGGCCGCCCCGTGTTTTGGTTGCCCGTAAAGGCGTTGCTCTTACCGAGCAATACGTAGTTGCCAGCTGTCAGCTCAGTAGCGGTCAGTTGGCCGTCGAGTACCACCTGCGCTTGTGCGCTGTGGACACCAGCAACTAATGCACCGGCGGCAGCAAGGGTAAAAAGTTTTTTCATGGAGAATGAAGAATAGGAGTGAATGGGAAAAAGGTGAAGTGCCAGTAAAGCAGCAAAGAAGCTCTAAGAGTGCAGTTTTTACGCCCACATCTAGCTTTTGTTGCCATATCTGCTTCCTAAATGTATGTAGTGTTATTAATCTCCAAAACATAGACGCAATATATTTTCAATAGTACTACTATCACAGGATAATTATAACTTCTCATTTAGCTAACCTCCTGATAGTTAAGCTCATCTTACAGGTCTAACTAGCAAGAGTTATGCAAACGATTGCACGAACAGGCACAAACGTATTTTCACTTTACTCAGTAATCTTGCGTATTCAGAAGTCACTACTCTGCACATCATTTCTATTTTCGCAGCTAGTGCGGCTGAGCCGTTTATTTCGTTTTGAAACCCTTGCTTTTCCCTATGATTCTAATTGCTGACGGCGGTTCTACGAAAACCAGCTGGTGCCAACTTGAGTTGGACGATCCACAAGAGCGCGTGCATTTCAATACGGAGGGGTACAACCCGTATTTCATCGACACAAATGGTATCGTGGAGTCGCTGGACCAGAGCCTGCCCGAGGCCCTCAACCGCGAAGATGTAACGGCCGTGAGCTACTACGGCGCGGGCTGCTCCACTCCCACCAACGTGGCCATCGTGGAGCGCGCAATGCGTCAGATTTTTCCCAATGCGAATGTGCACGTGGGCCACGACCTGCTGGCGGCGGCCCGCGCCCTGCTAGGACGTAAGCCTGGCTTCGCGGCTATTCTGGGCACGGGCACCAACTCGTGCATCTACGATGGCCAGAACGTGACGCATAACATCGATTCGCTGGGCTACTTTCTTGGCGATGAGGGCTCGGGCTCCTGGATCGGCAAGCGCCTACTACGCGACTACATGCGCTTTCTCATGCCCGATGAATTGCAGGATGCATTTCGCCAGGAATACGGCCTGGTCAACGAGCAAATTTTCGACCGCATCTACAACCAGCCCTTGCCCAACCGCTTCCTGGCCTCGTTCAGCAAGTTTGCCTACGAGCACAACAACTACAGCTACTGCCGCGACATTGTGGTAGAAGGCTTTGAGGCGTTCTTTAAAAACCTCGTCATCCGTTACCCCGATTACCGCGACTATACCTTCAACTGCATCGGTTCGGTGGGTTACAATTTCCGCGACGCCCTGGCTCAGGTGGCCCGCGCCCATGGCATGCAGATCGGCAAGATCATCCGCTCCCCTATCGATAGCCTCGTGGATTATCATGTGGAGGTAGCCAACGACAAATAGGTAGCTAATACCCCAAAAAAGGCCGTCTTCGAGGAGAAGACGGCCTTTTTTATGTCCGATGGAGCAGATTAGGGCTGCACTACCAGGCGAGTAGAGGCAGTGGAGGCACCAGCCTGCACCTTCACTACATAAATACCCGGTGCGAGACCATTAAGTGGCACCGTTACGTTCACCGCCCCGGCGGCCTGGCGGCCAGGCAGCGTCACTTTGCGCACTTCGCTACCGATAACGTTCACCACGCTTACCTGCACCGCGGCGGCACTAGGCAAGGTCATGCGTACCGAAGCACTGCTGCTAGCGGGGTTCGGGGCTACGGTCAGGCCGAGGGCTGCTACCTGCTGGGCGGCGCGGGTGGTGGTAACCGTGGCCGGGCGCGTGAGGCGGCGTGTGGTGTACACGCGGTACTCGCCGGGCTGCAGCGTCAGCTGGGCATTCACGTTGGTCACGGTGATGCTGTCGCCGGTCATGTAGTTGTACCACTTGCCCGTCGTCTGGAAGCGTGGATCAAGCGTGGTGCTGGTTACGTCGAAGTTACCTAGGATGGCCACACTCAGGTTAGCGTTGCTGAGGTGAATGGTTTTGGCCGCTCCGCTCAATTGCTGAACATAGTTAGTCGGATTGTCGAATACCGGCTGCGAGGTCTTCAGCGCAATCAGGTTGCGGTACACATTGTACAGCTTCTGACGGTTGGCGTTCTGCTGATAATCCCAACGGATGGGCTTGTTGCCTACGCGGCAGTTCGGGTCGATGGTGCCGTTGGGGCAGTAGTTGATAGAGAAGTCGTAACCCAGCTCCCCAAACTGCCAGATCATTTTCGGGCCGGGCACGGTGAAGAAGAAGGCTGCGGCGGCTTCGTTGCGCGCCAATGCCACGTTGAGGTCGCGCACGTTGTGAGCGGGGTTGGCCTGGTTGCCGAAGGTCAGGTTTTTGTACATCAGACGCTCCTCGTCGTGGCTTTCCATGTACCCGACTAAGTTGGGCTGTGTCCAGTTACGAGCGCCGTGGTATACTCCGCTGAAGTCCGACTGGGGCAAGTAACCCATGGTGGCTTCGTTGTAATTGTGGGTCATGTTGCCCCACAGCATCATGCCGGCATTCGACAGCACACTTTCTTCGCTGTTTTCAGCAAAGTGCTCCAGAATCACATAGGCGCTCTGGTCTACCGAGCGGATGAAGTTGTTGTAGTCGAGCCAGATATTGATGCGCGACTGGTCGTACTGGCTCCAAGCGCCAACGTTGCCGCCGGTGTTGGTTTGGGTGAAGCCTTTCGAGAGGTCGAAGCGGTAACCATCCATCTTGTACTCCTGCAACCAGTGCTCCATCACACGTTTTGAGAACGTCTTGGTGAACTGGCTTTCGTGATTGAAGTCGTAACCAACGTTGAAGGGGTGCGTGGCATCTTGGTTGAACCACGGGCTGTTGGCCGCCGGGCGGTTGTTGTCGAAGTACATCTGTACCATCGGCGACTGTCCAAAAGAGTGGTTCAGCACCATGTCGATGATAACGGCAATGCCGCGACGGTGGCACTCATCAACGAAGCGCTTAAGCTCGTTTTTGGGGCCGTAGTACTTGTCGGGCGCGAAGAAGAACGAAGGGTTGTAGCCCCAAGATTCGTTGCCCTCAAACTCGTTGATAGGCATCAACTCGATGGCATTCACGCCGAGGCGCTGCAGGTAGCCGAGCGTATCAATCAGGGTCTGGTAGTCATGGCGGGCGATGAAGTCACGCACCAGCAGCTCGTAAATCACCAGCTTGGTTTTGGCCGGGCGCTGGTAATTAGTCGTTTGCCAAGCATAAGCCGGCGCGTTGCTTTGCAGCACCGATACGATGCCCGTGGTCTGGCCCGTGGGATAGGCCTTCAGATTGGGGTAAGTAATGGCCGGGATAAACCGGTCGTTGTTGGGGTCAAGCACCTTTTCCGAATACGGGTCAGCTACGCGCAGCTCGCCATCGACCAAGTACTGATAAGCGTACTCCTGGCCGGGCGTGAGGCCCGTGAGCGTCACCCACCACTGGTTGCCATCGGGCGTTTTGTTCATGAAAGCAGCCTGCGTCGGTTGCCAGTTGTTGAACTCGCCGAGCACGTACACGAACTGCTTGCTCGGAGCCGTAAGTACCAACGTAGCCGAGGTGCCACCGGTCTGGTAGTTGATACCGTCACGTACACCAGCTGGCAGGGCGGCAGTAGTTACGGCTGGGCGCACATACACGATAGCCGAATCGGAAACGGTGGTGGTGCCGGCCGTTGCCGTCAGGCGAATTACGTTTCGGCCCGCTTGCGTGGGCGTCACGCTGCTGGTGAGCGAGGTAGCGTTGGTTTGTTGGGCTACCTGCGTGCCATTCAGCGCCAGGGTCAGCGTGGCAGCCTGCGAAGAGGTGCCGCTCACGCTTACCGATGCGCCGCTGCTCACGAAGGTGGGGTTGGCGCCGGTAGTAGGGCTGGTAATGCGTACGTTCAGGCCGGCGCTCTGCTGCACGTCCACGAAGATGTCGCCCGAGGGGCCACGGCCTACCAGCGAACCATCGGCATTCTTGAAAATCATGGCCAGCTTCAGCACCTGCTCGGTAGCCGGTACGCCGTACCAGGCGCGCACATTGGGGCTCAGGGTGATGCTCCAGCGGTTGTTGCCGAGCGAGGTCATCTGGGCGGCCGGGTCGGCCTGACCAAACGACGGGCTCTTGACATACTTCCAGTCGCTGGGCGAGGTGCTCAGGTTGGTAATGACCCCGGTCCAGATGTAAACCGGGCCAGCAAAGCCGCTCAGGGCAGCGTTGCCCTGGCTGGCGTCGTAGATGATGGTAACCGGATCGGCAGCCGTGAAGAATACCGGCTGCGTGGTCACCACCTGTGCCCGCACGGCGCCGCTAAGCAGCACCATCAGCAAAGCAAGGAGTCGAAATGCTTTCATTGAAAGTGGGAATGGATGAAAGAAATAATCGAAGACAAAGACCCAAAAGCGGCTACCAAGACGTGGCGGGAGTGGCCACTTTGGCTTTTCTGCGTACTTTTCGGGCTATGCCGCCCCTAAGTTACTCCCGTTTTTATTTGTGTAGTTTATTAATGTTTTTTCATCTGCTCAGTAATTACTCAGCAGCAGCTCAGGGCATTGATTCCGTTCACCGTCTGAGCCTTTCATCAGCAACCATCCGACCGGGCTTTGGGTTGGGAAAACCTAGCGAAACCACCCTGCTTACCCGCCAGCTCAGCCGCCGCGATACTGCGCTGAACGTACCTCGCTACCGTCTGCCGCTGGTAGTGGGGACCTTTGCCGTGGGCTACGCGGGTACGTACTACGCTCTGAGCCGCGGCTGGTACACGGGCCCACGCAGCCGTTTTCATTGGTTTGACGATTCGCACGAGTGGAAGCAGCTCGATAAAGCCGGCCACGCCTGGGGTGCTTTCCACGAAAGCCGCGGCGCCGTGGACCTGTTGCGTTGGGCCGGCCTCACCAAAAAGCAGGCGCTTTGGTACGGCGGCTTCGTTGGGTTCTTACTCCAGGCCCCTATCGAGTATTTCGATGGCCGTGACCCGGCTTATGGAGCCTCCGCTACCGATTTGGCCGCCAACTTCCTGGGCTCGGCTGGCGTGGTGGCCCAACACCTGGCGTGGGACGAGGTGCGCATCATGCCCAAAGTATCGTTTCGGCTGACGCCTTACGCCGCGCGCCGCCCCAACGTGCTGGGCAGCACCTTGCCCGAACGCCTGCTTAAGGACTACAACGGCCAGACCTACTGGCTCTGCACCGACGTGGGCGCTTTCCTGCCCGAAGGCAACTGCTGGCCCCGCTGGCTACAGCCGGCCCTGGGCTATGGCGCACAGCAGATCGTGTTCAACGACCCGGCCACCAACCGCGCCGCCGGCTTCGATGCATACCGCCAGTATTACCTGTCGCTCGACATCGACCTGCGCCGTATTCCTACCCGCAGCAAAGCCCTGCGTACGATGTTCTACGTGGCAAGCATTTTTCACCTGCCCGCCCCGGCAGTAGAGCTCAACCGCAAGCGCGGCCTCGTGCTACACGGACTGTACTGGTGAAAGAGTGGCGGTTCCGCGCTATCTGACGACCTTTACCCCTCGCGCCGGACATGGGTAATTGCCCATCTGGCGTAATCAATAACCCCAGAGCACAAGAGCATCATGAATATTGGAGATAGAGTGCGCCTCATGTCGGGCCGCGAAGAAGGCATCGTTACCCGCATCCTCGATCAGAATTTGGTGGAAGTCACTATCGATGATTTTCCCGTGCCGGTGCTGCGCAGCGAGTTGGTGCTGGTAGCGCCCGAAGAGTTCAAGGCTTTTGGCGGCAGCGAACTGGCGCCTTCCCAGGTTGCTGCGCCGCGGCCGCTGAAACCAGGCAAGCCATCTAAAACCGCTGCCCCTCAAACTACCAGCACCACTACGCCTACCGGTAGCACCGTAAATCCGCCCAAGGCTGCGCCCGCCCCGCCCGCGCCCAAGGGTTTGTACCTAGCGCTGGTTCAGCAAACTTCGGAGCTGCTGGTAGCGCACCTGATCAACAACACCGATGCCGACGTGCTCTTTACCTTTGGCGAGGAGCGCAACGGCCAATACCGCGCTCTGGCCGCCGACAAACTCGCGCCCAGAACCACCAGCCAGCCGCTTGGTCATCGGCACATGAAGGATTTTGATCAGTGGGCTACGGCCGTGGTGCAGCTGCTACCCTCACAGCTCAATAGCCCGGTGCTTTATGATGTGCTGCTGAAGCGTGTGTCTTTCAAAGCCAGCACATTTTACTCCAGCCGCCGCGAGGCGCCCGTCATCAAGCGCGAGGCTTACCTCTTCCAGCTCGACGAGAAGCCGGCCGCCGCTATTCCGGTGCCCACCACCGACGAGCCCAAGCCCGCTCCCACCCCGGCCGTGGACCCGGCGAAGCTGCGCGACCAGATTGCCGACAAGCTTCGTGGCGACGCCAAAAGCGTGGTGCCGGCGCCCAAGCAGGAGCCGGTAAAAGCCATTGTGCCACCGCCCCACGAGGTGGATCTGCACTTAGAAGCGCTTAAGCCCGAGGGCGGCGTTGAGGGTTTGTCGAACACGGCTGTGTTGGAGTTGCAAACGGCAGCTTTCGAGGATGCCCTGAGCCGGGCCCTGGCCACCAACATGCACGAAATCATCTTCATCCACGGCGTGGGCAATGGCACCTTGCGCAAGGAGCTGCACAAGCGCCTGAGCCGAAATCGGGACATTAAGTTTTTTGAGGAAGCGCGGAAGGAGAAGTTCGGCTACGGCGCTACGCTGGTGCGGCTGAAGTAGCTACTCCGCGCCTCGTATGTCATCCTGAATCGCAGCCGAAGGACCTTCTCACGCTAGTACAAGGCGTTGTTTACTTTGTCATCCTGAGCAAAGCGAAGGACCTTACCACGCGAGATAGTAACTAATTATAGTTGCCCAGATGTGGTAAGGTCCTTCGCTTTGCTCAGAATGACAGGCACCAAAAACTATTATGTCTTACTACGTCTATATCACTACAAATCCCGCCAAAACCGTTCTATACATTGGCGTAACCAATAACCTCGCAACCCGCCTGGCGCAGCACTTCGAAAACCGTGGTCATCAACAGACTTTTGCCGGTCGCTACTTCTGTTACAACCTGCTTTACTTCGAGCAGCACCAAAACAGCCTAGCGGCCATTGCCCGCGAGAAGGAGTTAAAAGGCTGGACGCGAGCCAAGAAGGAAGTGTTAATCGACACGCTGAATCCTGACCGTGACTTCCTGCTGGTGTAAAGTAAATGATCCACTTTACGCAGCCGTTCACGCTTGATAAGGTCCTTCGCGTTGCTCAGTATGACAACTTAAACAATGAGTCGTGCATGCATGAGTAGGTCCTTCGGCTTGCGACTCAGGATGACAGTTTCTCTACATTTCTACATTTCCGCATGAACCTACCCGGCCTGCTTGCCGCTTCCCTCCTCGCCCTCAGCACCCTGCCGGCGCTGGCACAGCAACAGCCGCTCCAGCAGCTATCCATACCGCGCAACCTGCAGGCCACCTACGCCAATGGCACGCGCAGCGCGAGCGGCCAGCCCGGCCCGAATTACTGGCAAAACTCAGCTGACTACAAGCTCAACATCAGCTTCGACCCAACTACGCGGCGCGTGGCGGGCACCGTTGATATCACCTACCAGAATAACAGCCCCGACGAGCTAGGTCAGCTCTGGTTTAAGCTCTACCCCAACCTCTACAAGCAGGGTGCCGCCCGCGCTTCCAGCATCAAGCCGGAAGACGTCGGCGAGGGCGTCAAAATCGAACAGCTAACCATCAACGGTAAGCCCGTAAACGTGGCCGAGTTGCGCATCGATGCCACCAACATGCAAGTGCCGCTAGCCGAGGTGCTGCCGAGCAAGGGTAGCGCCCGGGTATCGGTGACGTACTCGTACGTGCTCAACAAGGAGTCGCACATGCGCACGGGTGAGATTGAGCCAAACGCGGCTTTCATCGCCTACTTTTTCCCGCGCATTGCCGTGTACGACGACATCGACGGTTGGAACAAAACGCCCTACAACGGCCAACAGGAGTTTTACAACGATTTCTGCAACTTCTCCGCCGCCATCACCGTGCCCAAGGACTTCGTGGTGTGGGCCACCGGAGACTTGCAGAACGCCGAGCAGGTGCTTACCAAGAAATACCAAAAACGCCTGCGCGACGCGGAAAAGAAGGACGCCATCGTGCCCATCATCGATGCAGCCGACCTGGCCCGCCGCGACATCACCGCTGCCAACGCCCAGAACACCTGGCGCTTCGAGGCGAAGAACGTGACGGACTTTGCCTTCGCTACTTCCGACCACTACGTGTGGGAATCTACCAGCCTGGTAGTCGACCCCAAAACCAAGCGCCGCACCCGCGTGGACACGGCCTACAACCCCAAGCACAAGGACTTTGAGGAAGTAACCAGCTTCGCCCGCAAAACGGTGGAAGCCATGAGCTACACCTTCCCGAAGTGGCCCTTCCCCTACCCGCACATTTCGGTGTTCGACGGCCTCGACCAAATGGAATACCCCATGATGGTGAACGACAACCCGGTAGCTACTCGCGAGGATGCCATTACCCTCACCGACCACGAAGTATTCCACACGATGTTCCCATTCTACATGGGCACCAACGAGACGAAATACGGCTGGATGGACGAAGGTTGGGCCACCATCGGCGAGTGGATTATCTCGGGCATCATCGACCCGAAACTGGAAGACGACTACGGCGTGCGCCCCTACGCCATGCATGCCGCGACTGAGGTAGATGTGCCCATCACCACGCTGAGCACCCAGCAAACCGGCACCGCGTTCTTCCTGAACTCATACCCAAAGCCGGCCCTGGGCTACCTCTACGTTAAGGACTTGCTCGGCGACGAGCTGTTCACGAAGGCGCTGCACACCTACATCCAGAACTGGCAGGGCAAGCACCCCATGCCCTTCGACTTC
Source organism: Hymenobacter sp. FMD4 (assembly GCF_058932745.1). Taxonomy (NCBI): domain Bacteria; kingdom Pseudomonadati; phylum Bacteroidota; class Cytophagia; order Cytophagales; family Hymenobacteraceae; genus Hymenobacter; species Hymenobacter sp. FMD4. The sequence goes on along the minus strand of NZ_JBZYWH010000003.1, from coordinate 27,861 downwards.
TTCAATTCCATGAACGCCGGCGCCGGCCGCAACCTCAACTGGTTCTGGCAGCGCTGGTTTTTCGATAACGGCTACCCTGACCTGTCCATCCAGAGTGTGACCAAACAAGGCGCCGGCTACGACGTGGTGGTGGAAGCCAAAGGCAGCAAGCCCGTGCCCGTAGACGTGACCATCACCTACGCCGACGGCAGCACCCAAAAAGCCCACCGCAACGTGGGCGTGTGGGAATCAGGCGCCCGCACGGTAACGGTAAACGTGCCCGGCGACAAAGCCGTGAAGCAGGTGAAACTAGGCAGCACCTATGTGCCCGATAGCTTTCCGCTGGATAATGTGTGGGAGGGGAAGTAGAACGTCTATAATTGAATACTATGAGACAAGCAGACATTACCGCTATTATTGCCGAGTACCGCAGATTTAGGCAAAAGCATCCGGATACCTGGATAGAATTCACTCTACAACAGACCTCTTTGGCATCTGCAGTTGAAGTGGCCGCTTTGTCCATTGATACTCAGGGCAGACGCAATCCTCATCAACGCCGAAGGTCTGCTCAGACATTGCAAGCGTTTCGAGATGCGCTGTTACTCTTGGTACCGCAAATGCGCAAAGCGCAGCATTTCGACCAACTGTTCAGCTTTGTTGACTCCGTCCGAGTCCACGACATTGGTCCACTCACGAAGTATGATGCAGCGCACAGGATCGGTTGTTACCTCGATTTGTTACCTGATAAGGTATATCTACATAATGGTGCATTAATCGGTGCCCAACGCCTGATCGGCAAACCGATCAAAGAACGCTACATCAGCAAACAACGATTACCCAAAGCTTTCCACGCTAAAGACATAAGTTGCGCGGACATCGAAGACATCCTCTGCATCTATAAGGATAGATGGAAGGATGCAACTGATAAAGTATCTAAACCTCTTACCTTTGCCTGCAAGTGATGCGCCGCCCCACCGCTGCGCTCTTCGGAGCGGAGAGGAAAGTCCGGGCAACGCAGAGCACCCTGCTTCCTAACGGGAAGGACGGCGGCTGGGAACGGCCGTTGGACAGCCAGTGCCACAGAAAACTACCGCCTGCCGCCTTCGGGCGGTCGGTAAGGGTGAAAAGGTGCGGTAAGAGCGCACCAGCGGGCGGGTGACCGTTCCGGCTGGGTAAACCTCAGGGGTTGAAAGGCCAAATAGGCCGGCACGCGGAGCCGTAAGGCTTCGCAACGGGCGGCTCGTTCGGTCGGCGGGTAGGCTGATGGAGCCTGCGCGTGAGTGCAGGCCTAGATAAATGGTGGGGCCGCTGCCGCAAGGTGGCGGACAGAACCCGGCTTACAGGCGCATCACCTGGTATCAGAACCGGCCGTCGTTGCAGAGCGCAGCGGCGGCCGGTTTTGCGTTAGGGCAAAAAGCCACGAGAACCGCGCTACCGCCTAACTTCGTTACTTTCGAACCTTCGACCGATATACCCTGATTCCATGCCCCGCATTCTCATCATCGACGACGAAAAAGCCATTCGCTACACGCTGAAGGAAATTCTGGAGTTCGAAAATTATACCGTAGATCAGGCCGAAGACGGGCCCGCCGGCCTTGATATGCTCATCAAGGACAAGTACGACGTGGTGCTCTGCGACGTAAAAATGCCCAAGATGGATGGCCTGGAAGTGCTGGAGCGCGCGCAGAAAATCTCGCCCGACACGGTTTTCATCATGATATCAGCCCACGGCAACATCGAAATGGCCGTGGACGCCACCAAGAAGGGCGCCTTCGATTTCATCCCGAAGCCGCCGGACCTGAATCGTCTGCTCGTGACGGTGCGCAACGCTTTGGACCGCACCAAGCTGGTGGTAGAGACCAAAACGCTCAAGAAAAAGATTGCCAAAAGCTCCGAAATGGTAGGCACCTCGGCGGCGCTGGAAGTCGTGCGTACGGCCATTGCCAAAGTAGCTCCCACCGATGCCCGTGTGCTCATCACCGGCCCCAACGGCGCCGGCAAGGAAATGGTAGCTCGCCAGATTCACGAGCTGAGCAACCGCGCCAGCGGCCCGATGGTGGAAGTAAACTGCGCCGCCATTCCGTCGGAGCTGATCGAGTCGGAGCTGTTTGGGCATGAGAAAGGCTCGTTTACCTCGGCCGTGAAGCAGCGCATCGGGAAGTTTGAGCAGGCCGATGGCGGCACGCTGTTCCTGGACGAAATCGGCGACATGAGCCTCTCGGCCCAGGCCAAGGTGCTGCGCGCCCTGCAGGAAAACAAAATCACCCGCGTGGGCGGCGAAAAGGAAATATCGGTAAACGTGCGCGTGGTGGCGGCTACCAACAAAAACCTGCTGCAGGAAATTGCCGACCGCAACTTCCGCGAAGACTTGTACCACCGCCTCTCCGTTATCCTGATCCAGGTACCGGCCCTAAACGACCGCCGCGACGACATTCCAGCGCTGGTGGAAAAGTTCCTGGCCGACATCGGCAACGACTACGGCACCAAGCCCAAGAAGATGAGCCCCGAAGGCATGAAGTACCTGCAGGGCCTCGACTGGCGCGGCAACATCCGGGAGCTACGCAACGTGGTAGAGCGCCTCGTCATCATGGGCGGCGACCCAATTTCGGAGGACGACGCCAAAGGCTTCTCGGGGAAGTAATTACAACCTCCGGGTAATAAGCGAAACAGGCCAGCCCGTATAGGCTGGCCTGTTTCGCTTATGGCTTATTGTTCATTGGCTTTAGCTTCTCGGTTCAGCCGTTTCTGGTCCCGCATCCGGCCCTTTTCCTCGTTTAGCTGCACTTGAGCAGCCTTTTCTTGCTGCTTGCTTTGCTTGGCCATCAACTGCTGTTCTTTCAGTTGGTGCTTTTGAACTTGCATCTCGTTTCGCTGCTGGCGCAACTGCGATTCGCTGGCATTTACCGCTTGGCGGTTGTTTACGCTTTGGCGGTGCTTGTCCGCAACGTTCTTCCTAGCGTCTAAGGTCCGCTCCTTCTGTTGGTCCAGCCGCATTTGGGCAGAGTCTGTAGCCTGAGCCAATGCGGTAGGACTAAACCCAACCATTGCGGCTGCAGTGAATGCAAAAAGTATTAGTACGTGTTTCATGATTTCAGGATAAAGAGGGTTTATCCTGTTACGTATTACAGCACAAATTCACTGTAAATCAGAAGTTTATTATTGATTTACTTTTTTTTGTGCGTTTGTATTAGCATGCCAAAGCTTCTGTAGACCAATAATGGCGTAGCAATGCACAGCCCCTTTGGTTTACACTCACTCTTGTGTTAAAAAAGAGGCTACCCAGCCATCTGGCTACAGCCTCGGATGTCGGAGTTATCGAGCCTACCCAGCACCTCAAACGAACCATCTGGGTGGCGCCGGCCCAGGTCGCGGGTTTCGATGAAAGCGCAGCTATCCACGTTGGCGAGGTCTACCACATTGATGGCACCGCTGCCACGCTTGAAGTTGGCGCTGAACGGGTCGGTGGGCTCGCGCAGCAGCACTTGCAACGCAGGCGGCGCATAAAAACGGCCGTGGCCGGGGCTGTACGCCTGTGAGAGCAACTCAGTCATCCCGTATTCGGAGTGGATGACGGCCTGGCCAAACGCCGGCGCTAGCAAAGCATGTAGCTCTTCCCGAATCATCTCGCGGCGGCGGCCTTTCATGCCGCCGGTTTCCAGCACGGCATCGGGCAAGTGCAAAGCCGGGTGGCCCGCAGAGGCTTCGATCAGATCGAGTAGCGCGAAAGTCACGCCAATGAGCATCACCTTCCGGTCACCTGCACGCTTGGCATCCTGCAGCGCTTCCAGCAGCGCAGCGTGGTCGTGCAGGAAGAAAGCATTCTGTTGGGACTGGCCCGAAGCCTTTACGAAGTGCTCGACCATGGCTACCAACGACGACTCACCCTGCTCCAAATACGACGGTAGCAAGGCCAGAAACGTCCACCCTCTCAGCGGGCCATACTGCTGCTCGAACAGCCGCTGTGCGTGCTCGTGGTACAGCTGTGGGTCGCGCACGAGGTGGCGGCTGCGCTGCATCTGGGTGGTGCCGCTGCTGCGAAATACCTGTGCGGGCTGCCACGCGTCGCCGGGCTCCAGGGTAATTACGTCCTGACTCTTGAAAAACTCAATGGGCAAAAACGGCACGTCGCTGAGTTGCTGCACTTGCTCGGGCAAGCAGCCCAGCGCGGCGAGCCATTCGCGGTAGGGCACGCAGTATTGCGCCTGGTGCCGGAACAGGCGCAGCGCCAGATCGGCAGCCATATCGGGGGTTACCTGGGCTAGTTCGGCCAAGTAAGTATCGCGGAAACTCATCGACCTAAAACCGGGTTAACGAGCATAACAAATAGGCTGGCGCTGCGTTGACTGCATATAAATTGCGTACTTTCTGCCGTCGGCTTCTGGCTGTAACTGCTTTGCTTTTCTACTATGCTGCGCATACGTCTACTTTCGGGTCTTTTATTGGTGCTTAGCACCGCGCTGCTGGGCTGCGAAGACGCACCGGATTATCCCGATACGCCTTCCATCGAATTCAAAAGCATCCGCGCCCAGCGTGAGACGCCTGACAACGGTGGCACGCCCTTCAACCGCATCTTCATCACCGTTGCGTACAAAGATGGTAACGGCGACCTAGGTTTGTCTGATGCTGACGTTCAGTCGCCGCCGTTTAACCAGGAACGTTACAAAAACAACTACCTCCTGACGCTCTACCGCAAAGACAGCCGCGGGGAATTTGTACAGTACATTCCGTTCTTCCCCTTCAACGGTCGCTTTCCGCGTATGCTGAACGACGACGAGAAGCCCCAACCGATTCGCGGTGATTTGGAATACGAAGTTATCAAAGGCATTGGCTTCGACATCACCGACCCTGACTTTCGCCCCGGCACTGAAGTCAAGTTTACAGTGCAGATTATGGACCGGGAGTTGAACGAGAGCAACATCGTTACTACCGACGTCCTCACGCTGCCATAGCGTTTCGTCTCGGCCTCAAACGCAAACCGCCCCGCCACTGCTCATCAGTGGCGGGGCGGTTTGCGTTTGACCAATGCCTAGTAAATGTTGGGGAAACGCTGCGGATCAGCCTCCTGCATCATTTCGTATACCACGTCGAACACGTCCTCCGCGTTAGGCTTTGAGAAGTAGTCGCCATCGGAGCCGTAGGGCGGGCGGTGGGGCTGCGCCGCGAGGCAGCGCGGCTGCGAGTCGAGGAAGCGGTAGGCACCCTGCTCGTCAATCACCTGCTGCAGCATAAAGCCGGTGCCGCCACCCGGCACGTCTTCGTCGGCGAAGAGCACGCGGTTGGTTTTCTTGATCGACTCCAGAATCATGCTTTCGCGGTCGAAAGGCAGCAGCGTTTGTACGTCCACCACTTCAGCCGAAATACCCACTTGCTCTAACTGCTTAGCGGCATCCAGCACGATGCGGCACATCGAGCCGTAGGTCACGATGGTGATATCAGAGCCCTCACGCAATACTTCCGGTACGCCCAGCGGCACCGTGAATTCGGCGATGTTCGAGGGAATACGTTCCTTCAGGCGGTAGCCATTCAGGGGCTCAATTACCAGAGCTGGCTCGTCGCTCTTCAGCAAGGTGTTGTAGAAACCGGCAGCCTGCGTCATGTCGCGGGGAACGAGCACGTGCATGCCGCGGATGCTATTCAGGATCATACCCATGGGCGAGCCACTGTGCCAGATGCCTTCCAAACGGTGGCCGCGGGTACGCACGATGAGCGGCGCCTTCTGCCCGCCTTTAGTGCGGTACTGCAGCGAGGCCAAGTCATCGGAAAGAATCTGGATGGCGTAGAGCAGGTAATCGAGGTACTGAATCTCGGTTATCGGACGCAGGCCGCGCATGGCTGCCCCGATGCCCTGCCCCACAATGGTGCATTCGCGGATACCGGTGTCGGTCACGCGCAGGTCGCCGTACTTTTCCTGCAGGCCCGCAAAGGCTTGGTTTACATCGCCGATGCGGCCCACGTCTTCGCCGATGGCAAACACGCGCGGGTCGCGGGCCAGGATAGCGTCGAAGCAAGCCTGCAGCACCTCGCGGCCGTCGACCTGGGCGGCATCCTCGGCAAACACCGGCTTCACTTCCTCCACTTGCAGCGCGGATTCTTCGCTCTGGCTGAAGAGGTGCGAGTTGTAACGGTCGGCGTTTTCGGCTACGGCTTGCTCGTGCCAGCGGCGCAGCTCGGCGCGGGCGCCGGAGCGTTTCACGTCGCGCACCAGGCGCAGAGCCCGGCGTACGGCGCGCATCATATCAGCCCGGATAGGCGTCGGATTGTGCTCCAGCTGGTGAATCAGCTCGTGTAGCTCGTTTTCGCGGCCGGTTTCAGTGGCCAGGTTGTTAAGCAGCGCCACGGCTTCGTCGCGCTCCTGCAGCAGCGGATTAAAGAAAGACTCCCAGGCAGCGGCGCGGGCTTTGCGCACGGCGTCTTTGGCTTCGCTTTCAATCTGATCCAGCTCAGCTTCGGTAGCGTGGCCTTCCTGCAGCATCCACAGGCGCATCTGGCGCATGCAGTCAAACTCCTGCTCCCAAGTGAGGCGGTCTTTGGTCTTGTAGCGTTCGTGCGAACCGGAAGTGGAGTGGCCTTGTGGCTGCGTCACTTCAGTTACGTGAATCAGCACTGGCACATGCTCCCGGCGGCACACTTCGGCGGCGCGCTGGTACGTGTCGACGAGGGCGGCGTAATCCCAGCCTTTCACCACGAAGATTTCGAAGCCCTGCTCGCCCGGCGCATTGCGCTGGAAACCCATCAGGATTTCCGAAATGCTCTGCTTGCAGGTCTGGTACTCGGCCGGCACTGAAATGCCGTAATGGTCGTCCCACACGCTCATGAGCATGGGCACCTGCAGCACACCGGCCGCATTGATGGCCTCGAAGAACATGCCTTCGGAGGTGCTGGCGTTGCCGATGGTGCCGAAGGCTACCTCGTCACCGTTGCGCGAGAACTGCGTGAACTGCTGCAGCTCGGGGTTGTGGCGAAACAGCTTGGAAGCGTAAGCTAGGCCGAGCAGGCGCGGCATCTGGCCACCGGTGGGCGAAATATCAGCCGTGGAGTTTTTGCTGTCGACCAGCGCCTTGAAGTTGCCGTCCTCGTCGAGGAAGCGGGTGGCAAAGTGGCCGTTCATGGCACGGCCCGCGGTGGCCGGTTCGGCCTCCACGTCGGGATGGGCGTAAAGTTGGGCGAAGTACTGCTGCAGCGTCAGCTCGCCGATGGCGAACATGAACGTTTGGTCGCGGTAATAACCGGAGCGAAAGTCGCCGGCACGGAAGGCACGGGCCATGGCCAACTGCGGCAGCTCTTTGCCATCGCCGAAGATGCCAAACTTGGCCTTGCCCATAAATACTTCCTTGCGGCCCGTGAGCGAAGCCTGGCGGCTTTCCCAACCTAGGCGATAATCACGGAGCAGTTCTTCTTTGCTGAGCGTGGCGGCGGCCGAAGCAACGGCCGATTCGGCAGTGGACATGCGGATGGGCGTCGGGGAAAAATAGACGGAGCGGTGCGCCTGCCGCAAGGCAGGCGGCCCATCCCACACGGACGGGCCCTCAAAAGTACGCAAAACGGGCGCTTTGGTATGCGTGAAAGCAAACGAGCGTTAGGCAACCCCGATCAAACCCTATAATAGTTATATTTGCTGATGCGCTGCTTCACCACAGTGCTAGGCTCAGCTCAACACTAACTTCACCGGAGCTTCACGGCCCGGCGCTGTTTTTGCTGGTTGCTATTCCTCTGTTTTCTTCACCACTTCCGCGCTATGCTTCGCAACATCTTTACTTCTCTGCTGGGCCTGTGCCTACTGCTCCTGACTGCTGCCGGTGCCTCAGCCCAGGGCGTGATGGAATTCAACGAAACGCTGCACGATTTCGGCAACGTGGCCGAGGGCAACGTAGCGACGCACGAATTCAAGTTCAAGAACACCGGCAACCAGCCCATCATCATCGCCAATGTGCAGGCTTCCTGCGGGTGCACCACGCCGGACTGGACAAAAACGCCGATTCTGCCCGGCAAAACCGGCTTTATCCGCGCCGCTTACAACAGCGCCGGCCGTCCCGGCCAGTTCAACAAGACGGTGACCGTGACGAGCAATGCTGCTACCCCAAATGCAATGCTCACCATCAAAGGCTCGGTGGTAGACAAGGCCGAAATGACCAAGAACTACTCGCCGGCCGAGCTGGCCAAGTCGCCCAAAATGGTGCTTGACCGCACCACGCACGACTTTGGCAAAATGGAATCGGGCCAGCAACCGGTGGCTAAGTTTACGGTGAAAAATACCGGTAAGAGCGACCTGACCATCAGCACCATTACTTCCAACTGCTATTGCGTAACCATTAAGGCGCAGCCGCAGGCACTCAAGCCGGGCCAGTCGGGCGTGATTGAGCTGCAGTACGGCCAGCGTCAAGTTGGTCAGATGAGTGACGTAGTGACGTTGCACACAAACGACATCACTGGCCCGGATGCGAAAATCACTTTCAAGGCCAACATTGTGCAGAGCCTGACGCAGCAAAGCATGCTAAAGGAAAGCGGAGCTGCAGTTCCATTCAAATAAGCCCACTGATTCGGCGCACACTGCTGACTGCTAAGCTAAATCCATTGGTGCCACGACTCTTCAGTCGTGGCACCAGTCATTTTTGGCATTCTGTAAACTGACAGGAGCACCAGCTGAAGGCTACTTTATTCACGCCAAATGATAGACGTGGCACTATTTTTTGTAGAGCCTTCCTAGGCTGCTCAGCTGCAGCGTTGATTGACTCTCCCAACACCCGTTTCCCATGCGCCTTACTTTACCTTCCCTCCTTCTCTCCTGTACAGTGTTGCCGCTGCTTGTTGGCTGCGTGCGCAACGTGCAAGTCCCCGTCACCACGCCGCAATACGGCCTGCAATTGCGCGTCAGCTTACCGCCCATCGAACCCGGTACGCAGCTGGACGGCGTGCGCGCTACCGTGGAGCTGATCAACAACAACGACCTACCTTACACGCTGTCAGACCCGGCTCAGACCCAGGCTACGTTGCCGGTGGTGTGGGTGAACGGTGAGCCGCGTCGCTGGGAGATGCACATGAAGCGCACCAAGGACGTGAAGGTGACTATTCCGGCCCACGGTACCTACCGCGCTACCTACGAGCTGCCCCTCGACCGTTACGCCGGTGCCATTCGGCCTACCGGCCCAGGAGAGTACCAGCTGCAGCTTTTTTATCACCCGCGCGTCTATTCGCCCTCTGGCCGCTTCGCTCGGGTTGTCGAGATTCCCAGCAACAAGCTGCGGTTTTAGGAGGCTCCTCCGCCCGGCGTTGTCCAACTCTTACCTATCTTTGCGGCCACTTTTCCCCGTCATCTCATCCCACCAATCTTTCCCATGATCATCGGCGTACCGAAGGAGATTAAGAACAACGAGAACCGCGTGGGCGTAACGCCTGCCGGTGTGGCCGAATTTCGTAAAGCTGGTCACACGGTATTTGTACAAGCTGGTGCCGGCGTAGGCAGCGGCTTCAGCGACGCTGAATACGAGCAGGCCGGCGCCCAAATGCTGCCGACCATCGCCGACGTATACGGCCAGGCCGAGATGATCGTGAAGGTGAAGGAGCCGATTCAGGAAGAGTACGAGCTGATCCGCGAGGGCCAACTGCTGTTCACCTACTTTCACTTTGCTTCGTCGGAAGAGCTGACGCACGCCATGATCGAGCGTAAGGCTACCTGCCTTGCTTACGAGACCGTGGAGCTGCCCAACCGCTCGCTGCCCCTGCTGGTGCCCATGAGCGAAGTGGCAGGCCGTATGGCTCCGCAGGAAGGTGCTAAGTACCTGGAGAAGCCGCTTAAAGGCCGTGGCATTCTGCTGGGTGGCGTGCCCGGCGTACGTCCGGCGCAGGTACTGATTCTGGGCGGCGGTGTAGTAGGTACCAACGCCGCGAAAGTAGCCGCTGGTTTCGGTGCTCAGGTGACCATCATGGACATCAGCCTGAACCGTTTGCGCGAGCTGGATGACATCATGCCGAAAAACGTGGTGACCCAGTACTCGAATGACTATAACATCCGTGCAGCCATTAAGGAAGCCGACCTCGTTATCGGGGCCGTACTGATTCCGGGTGCCAAGGCCCCGCACTTGGTAACGCGCGAGATGCTGAAAGATATGAAGGCTGGTGCCGTGGTGGTAGACGTAGCCGTGGACCAAGGTGGCTGCATTGAAACCTGCACGCCCACGACCCACGAAAACCCGACGTTCATCATCGACGACGTGGTGCACTACTGCGTAGCCAACATGCCCGGCGCGGTACCTTACACCTCAACGCTGGCTCTCACCAACGCTACTCTGCCCTACGCCATCAAGCTGGCTAACCTCGGCTGGCGCGAGGCCTGCACGCGCGACAACGCGCTGCGTCTGGGTCTGAACGTAGTAGGTGGCCGGGTGGTTTACAAAGGTGTGGCTGAGGCCTGGGGCCTGCCCTTCACCAACGTGAGCACCGTACTGGAGCCTGCCCACGCATAAATCACTTAAGAATTCAGAATTAAAAATCGAATTGCGGGTGCCACGCACTGCAGCTTCAGGTCAGTTTTTAATTCTTCGTTCTTAACTTATATCCCCAAAAAGCCTTTCCGACTCCCGTGGTCGGAAAGGCTTTTTGCTAACCTGAGTCTTTTCTTTTTTACTGCAATGCAAGACATTATTTACATCGGGGAGCCTGTTTCCGATGCTGCTACCTTCAAGCTGCTGCCCTTTGACATGCAGGCCTTTATGCTGCAACACAACGGCCTGATAGCGTATGGTGGCGGGCTGCACATCCGTGGCTGCTGCAAAGAGCCGGCCTGGCACTCGTTAAAGGAAGTATGGCAGGGTCCTAACGCGTTCTGGCGCACCTATCGCGGCGTCAAGCAATCGGATATGCCCTTTGCTCAAGACGGCGTTGGTAACCAATTTTTACTCCGTCGCGGTGAGGTGTGGTTTCTCGACACCGAAACCGGCGAGATGCAAAACCTGAACGTGAATTTTCAGCGCTTCATTGAAGCCGTGACGCGTTGGCCGGAGCAGGCCCTGGACTTGTCCGTCGTAATTCAATTCATGCAGTTTGGGGCGCGGTTGGTGCCAGGCGAATTGATAGCCGTCTACCCGCCTGCTTGCATTCAGACCTCGGACGAGCAATACAACCTGACGCGCATGCCCGTCAACGTGCGGTTGCAGTCATTGGCCAATTTGTATCAGCAAATCAGCCGCTTGAAGCCCGGGCAGCAAATCCGCCTGCGCAAAGACTACTAAAGGAAAGCTGGTGAAGTGGTGAAATGGGAAGAGCTGCCGAATTACGAGCTTCCTGCTTCACCACCTCAGCACCTCGCCACTTCGCCTCCGAATGCCTTCCCTCCTGCTTCGCCTGCTCATTCGTCGGTTTGCACTGTTGCTTGCCGCGTACCTGTTGCTGCGCATTGGGTTCTATATAGCCAACCACGGCGTATTCGCCGAGGCATCGGTGGGGCAAACGCTACTGGCTTTCTGGCACGGCTTCCGGTTCGATCTTTCGGCGCTGCTGCTGCTGAACATCCCGTTTGTGCTGCTGTCGTTTTTGCCGCTTTATAGTAAGGGCTGGCAGCGTACCCTCCGCGGGGTGTACCTGACGCTGAATGCGCCGGGGCTGTCCCTGAACATCATCGACAGCCAATACTTTAAGTTTATCGGCCGTCGCACATCCGATGAGCTGTTCACTATCACCGGGGATATTGAACGGCAGGCGGGGCAACTCGTCTGGCATTACTGGTTTTTGGTTCCGCCGTTTGTGCTGCTGTTCGGCCTGCTGTGGTATTTCTACCCAATGCCATCCGCAGCTCCAGCGCCGCAACTTTTGCGCAAGCCAGTATACCGGATGGGTATAATCATGGCGGAAACCCTGCTAGTAGCAGCCTTGGCCGTGTTAGGCATTCGGGGTGGCTTGCAGTTGAAACCCCTGCGGACCGGGCACGCTTTCGTACAGACGCCCCCGCTGTTGGGCCATCTGGCGCTGAACAGCACCTTTACGTTTATCAAAAGCTTCGGGCAAAAGGCAGTAGAGCGACGCACCTACTTCGCGTCGGAACCGGCCCTGCGGCAGGCGCTGGCCGCGCACTATCCAGCCCCCAGCCCCAGCCCGCGCCGCGACAACGTGGTGATACTGCTCGTGGAGAGCTTCTCTTCCGAATACAACGGTATCGAGAACCCCGGCCGGGCGCAGACTTACACACCGTTCTTCGATTCGCTGGCCACCAAAGGCTTACTGTTTCGTGACCATTACGCCAACGGCCGCCGCTCCATTGAGGCCCTGCCGGCGGTATTGGCCGGGCTACCGTCGTTGATGGAAAGCGCCTTCATCACCTCGAACTTCCAGACTAATGAGCTGCATGGCTTGGGTGAGCTGTTAGGGCGCAAAGGTTACGCTACCTCGGTATTCCACGGGGCCCAGAATGGCACTATGGGCTTCAATACGTTCTCAGGAAAAGTGGGCATTCAGCAGTATTTCGGACTGAATGAATACCCCAGCCGCGCCCAAAGCCCCGATTACGACGGCCATTGGGGAATCTTTGATGAGCCATATCTGCAATATTTTGCGAAGCAGCTTACGCAGCAGCCGCAGCCGTTCTTCTCCACGGTATTTACCTTGACGTCGCACGAGCCGTTTCCGGTGCCGCCACAATACAAGCAACGCTTTGGGCCGGGCCAATTGCCCATTCACGCGTCCATTAAGTACACCGATTTTGCCTTGCGGCGCTTTTTTCAGACTGCAGCCCAGCAGCCGTGGTACCAGAATACGCTGTTTATCTTACTGGCCGACCACACTTCGCAAACGCTGGAAGGCGGTTACCAGAACATGCTCGGGGAATACAAAACGCCCTTACTGCTGTTTCATCCGGGCCGCCAACTACCCGCTGCCGATGTCACGCGCATTACCCAGCAAGCCGACGTACCAGCTACCGTGCTTGACTACCTCGGCTTCGGAGCTACTAGCCGCGAGCTGTTGCCCTTCGGGTATTCCGTGTTTGATAAGCAGGCCCCGGGCCGGGCGGTTTTCCTTTCCGGCAACACCTACTATCTGGTCCACCGCGACTACGTAACGGAGCTGACCACCGATAATCAGGTGCGGCTCTATCCTTACCAAACCCATAGTATGCCGGTGGAGCCGCTGGCCAATCCGCCCGCCAACAAGCAGCAGGCTTACGGTCAGGAAATACGCGCCCTCGTTCAATTCTTCACGAATGGGCTGCTCGACAACACGCTGTACCGGCAGTAGCTACCATGCCATGCGTGCTTGACAGGCTGGGCAGAGTTGTAGTCTGGTTTTGTCGACGATGGAGCCGCGGCCACGGGCGTCGTTCATTACGCAGGTAGTCGTACCGGAAGTACAGTGCGGCAGGTTCATCAAGTGCCCTATTTCGTGTACGCTTACTTTTCGTAGCCGCTCCTGACGGCCTCCTAATCGAAAGGTAGACACTACGCAGGCGTCACCACCGACGTAATTGGCCAGTCCCATAACTCCCCAGTGCGGCTTTTTAGGACTTTCGACTTCCACATCCTGCATTGCCAGAGCTAGAATCTTCCCATCGGTAGTATCAGGCAGCAAAGCTTGCAATTGATTCAACGGCAACGCCGCTCGGTGACGGTGACGCACTGGACAAATGGTTTTGCGGGAAAGACGCTGGGTAGGCAACAGATGAACCGGTCGTTTATAAAAACGCTGAATAACGTCGCGCACCAACACAATTTGAGCTGATGGCACCCCATCAAAAGCAGTCAGATAAATCACCTGGGGTTTGGATTGACAACCGACAATTGCCCCGGCCATAACTCCTGCAAACAGCCAATTTCGAAGATGGCTCATCTTGTTTCGCATCGCGTTCATGGCGTCCGAGCTACAGCCAGCAGCTCCAGCGCCTCCTCGTAAGTGGGAATAAATGTCAGCGCCTGCGTAGTACGCTCTAAGCTGTGCACGCGCCAGCAGCAGTGCTGCACGCCGTTGGTAACCAGCAGCAGCGGCGCGCCGATGGTTTGATTGTAGGTAGCAATCTGCATGGCTACATCGGCTGTGAGCGGTACGGAGGCAGCTTTGCATTCGACCAGCAGCAGGGGCTGACCATCGGGGCCGAGGGCGTGCAGATCGGTACGTTTGCGGCGCTGATTGTAGGTATGGCCACGCTCCAGGCTTAGCAGGCCGCGGGGGTAGCCCAGGTGCTCTACCAAGTAGTGTACCACGTGCTGCCGCACCCATTCTTCGGGCGTGCATACCACCGAACGGCGGCGCAGCACGTCCCAGATCATCAGATTTGAGCCCGATTGCGTAACTTTGTGGGCGAAAGGCGGCAGGTTCAAGGCTTGCATCACCTACAAAGGTACTGCTAACAGGCTCCTGCACCCGCTTTTTCGCTCGCAGAGCCGTCGTTCATTTCGTGTGCGACGGTTTTTTTGCATCCTTACATTAACGCCCCGCATTCCCCCTTTCCAAACACATGAAAAGCAAATCCGACATCGTCAAAAACTGGCTACCCCGCTACACCGGGGTCCCGCTGGAAGGATTTGGGCAGTACATCCTGCTCACCAACTTTATCAACTACGTGACCATGTTCGCCGAGCAGTTCGGCGTCGAAATCCGTGGTTTGGATAAACCCATGCAGTCGGCTACGGCCAACGGCATCACCATCATCAACTTCGGCATGGGCTCGGCTATGGCAGCCACGGTGATGGACCTGCTGGGCGCCATCAAGCCGAAAGCGGCCCTATTCCTGGGCAAGTGCGGTGGCCTGAAGGGCAAGACCAAAGTGGGCGACCTGATTCTCCCCATCGCAGCCATCCGCGGCGAAGGTACTTCCGATGACTACCTCCCGCCCGAAATTCCGGCCCTGCCTTCGTTCCGCCTGCAGCGTTCGGTGTCTTCAATGATCAAGAAGAACGAGAAGGACTACTGGACCGGCACGGTGTACACCACCAACCGCCGCGTGTGGGAGCACGACGAAAACTTCAAGGATTACCTGCGCCAGATTCGGGCCATGGCCGTGGACATGGAAACGGCAACTATCTTCGTGGTGGGCTTCGTGAATGAAATTCCGCACGGCGCGTTGCTCCTGGTATCCGACGAGCCGATGACGCCAGAAGGTGTAAAAACCGCCGAAAGCGACAAGAGCGTGACTTCCAACTACGTCACCACGCACCTGCAGATCGGTATTGATTCGCTCCTGGAGCTGAAGAACTCAGGCGAGTCGGTGAAGCACATGCGCTTTGAATAAATCACGGCTTTTTAGGCTGCCACTAATTTGGTAGCCCATTTTTCCCGAATGAAGTGGTGCCACGGCTCAGAGCTGTGGCACCACTTTTTTATTGAGCACTCACCGCACGCTAACTTGCCGCTTCTCCATCTCTGAACCCATGCCTACTCGCCTCCGCCCACTGCTGGCGCCGCTTGCAGCATTGCCGCTGCTTTTCGGCTTGACAGGTTGCCCTGCCACCAAGAACACCGCTGATCTGATTGTATACAATGCCACGGTTTATACGGTGGACTCGGCCTTTACCAAGGCCCAAGCCTTTGCGGTTCGGGACGGCCAAGTTTTGTTGGTGGGCACCTCCGACGAGGTGCGGCAACAATACAAAGCAGCCGAGGAAGTGGACGCGCAGGGCAAGTTCATCTATCCGGGCTTTTACGACGCGCATTGCCATTTCTACCGCTACGCCCTCGGTCTGCGCGACGCCAATCTGGTGGGCACCGAGTCGTGGAGCGAGGTGCTGGGCAAGCTACGGGCGCAGCGGCGCGAGTACCCGCAGGGTGCGTGGCTCACCGGCCGCGGCTGGGACCAGAACGACTGGGCCGTGAAGCAATTTCCGACCAAGGATTCCCTGGACCGGCAGTTTCCTGACGTGCCGGTGTTCATCATTCGGGTAGATGGCCACGCCGCCCTCGTCAATCAGAAGGCACTGGACCTGGCCGGCGTCACAGCCCGCACGCCAATTTCCGGCGGCGTGATAGAGAAGGACGCGCAGGGTCGTCTGACCGGTTTGTTGGTCGATAACGCGGTGGATCTGGTATCGGCCAAGATTCCGGAGCCCACGGCGGCCGAAGCGGCCCAACTGCTGCTGCAGGCGCAGGAAGAATGTGTGGAGCTAGGCCTTACCAGCCTGGCCGACGCCGGCCTGGAGCGCAACCAGATTGAGCGGCTCGACTCGCTGCAGCAAGCCAAGCAACTGAAACTCCGGCTGGCCTGCATGATCAACCCGACACCCGCCAACCGCCAATACTACCTGAAGCGCGGCCCCTACCTCACCGACCGCCTCACCGTTAATTCCTTTAAGGTGTACGCCGACGGCGCGCTGGGCTCTCGCGGGGCCTGCCTGCTCCACCCTTACCAGGACAAGCCTAGCCAGACGGGTTTCCTGCTGCAGTCGGTGGCCGAATACCGGGCGTTGGCGCAGGAACTGGCAGCCAGTAAATTTCAGATGAACACCCACGCCATCGGCGACTCGGCCAACCGGACGCTGCTGGACATCTACGGTGAAGTGCTGCGCGGGCAGAAAGACCGGCGCTGGCGCATTGAGCACGCCCAGGTGGTCAGCAAAGCCGACGTGGCGAAGTTTGGGCAGTACGGCATCGTGCCCTCAGTGCAGCCCACGCACGCTACTTCGGATATGTACTGGGCCGGCGACCGGCTAGGCGCAGAGCGCGTGAAGACCGCCTACGCCTACAAAGACCTGCTGCGCGCTACTGGCCGCGTGGCCATCGGCTCCGACTTTCCGGTGGAGTACCTGAACCCACTGTTTGGCTTTCATTCGGCCGTGGCGCGGCAGGACGCCAAGAACTTCCCCAAAGGCGGCTTTCAACCCGAAAATGCCCTTACCCGCGAAGAGGCCTTGCGCGGTATGACGGTATGGGCCGCTTGGGCAGCCTTCGAAGACGAGAAGAAAGGCACGCTGCAAAACGGCAAGTGGGCTGATTTCGTCATCCTGGATCAAGACCTGATGACAGCCCCAGCGGAGCAGCTGCGCAATATCAAGGTGCTGAGCACGTACATCAGCGGCGAGAAGGTGTACTCGGGTAAGCAGCAAACCGCTGGTCGATAGTACCTAGAACAAGCAACTGCAAAAAGGCCCGTTATCAATTGATAACGGGCCTTTTTGCATTGTGCCGGAATCTTTGAGTGACTATTGCTCGTCGGCAGAGGGGCCGTAAATGCTGGGTACCGGGACGTCGAGCAGGCGCAGGTATACCGAAAGCTGGCCGCGGTGGTGAATGAGGTGATTGAGCACCAGCACGCGCAACACGCGAGTACGCGGCATGGTCCCAATCACCCGCTCGGCTAGTCGCATGGTCCAGGAACCGTGCAGTTGCTCATCCTCGATGCCGGTTACGACCTGCTGGATGCTAGCTGCCGTAACGTCGAAGCGGCTGAGAACTTCATCGGTCGTGGTAGCTGTAGCGGGCCACTGTACTGTGGTCATGTCGGTTTCCGTCCCTTGCAGCGACAGTTCCAGAAAGGCAATCAGGTTGGCCATGTGCCAGGTCAGCTTGCCGATAGGCATGGACTTGGGATGTGGTTGCCAGTTGAAATGCTCGGTGGGCACGCGCTCCAGCAGGCGGCGCGTGAGGTTCAGCTCGTATTTCAGCTCTTGGGCAAGGACAGTTTGCAGCGAGGCAGGAGTGTCAGTCATGGGAATGAGAAAAATGTGGTTCAGCCTCAACCGGCAACCGCCCGAAGGGGTGCTTTCGAAGCCAGTTAGCGCAATTTGTAGTCGTTAGCGTCTGCTGGCGGGCATGCCGATGTTGGGGGTAGCAGGCGGCGAGGAGACAGTTTCGGATCCGGTGGTAACGTCGTCACGAAGCTTTTTACCGCGAAGCGTTAGCAGGAAGATCATACCCAGCACGAAGAAGAAAATCAGCGCCAGAATGCTGTAGCGCATGTTGCCGTTCATCAACTGCGAAATGCCGCCGAACACAAGCAGGCCAATTACGATGCTGATTTTTTCGGTTACGTCGAAAAAGCTGAAGTATGAGGCCGTATTCGGGGTATTCTCAGGAATAATCTTTGAATACGTAGAACGCGACAGACTTTGCACGGCGCCCATAGTGAGGCCGATAACGGCTGCCAGCGCAAAAAATGACCAGCCAGCCTGCACGTAATAGCCGGCAATGCAGATTAGCATCCAGATAAACACTGCCCAGCTCAGAGCCCGGGTATTGCCGATGCGTTCGGAAAGCTTGGCAAACAAATAAGCGCCAAGAATACCCACCAGCTGCAGCAGTAGTATGGTAATAATTAGCTGATCGGCAGGCAGGTGCAGCTCTTCGTCGCCGAAAAGCGTAGCCACGTACATTACGGTTTGTACGCCCATGTTATAGGTAAAATAAGCAAGCAGAAACCGCTTCAGGTTGGGCAAGTGCTTGAGCTCTTGCCACACTTTGTTCAGCTCGTGAAAGCCATTGAGCAACCAGCCCGATTCGGAAGTGGCACCGGCAGGCCGACCGGGGTCGGGTGGCAGAACAAAGAAGGGAATTTGGGCAAAGCCAGCCCACCAGATACCCGTCAGCAGGAAGCTAAGGCGTGTGGCCTGCCCGGTACTCAAGCCAAACATGGCTACCCCTTCAGGTCCACCCATCATTTCGGGGCCCATAATCAGCGCCAGGCATAGCACCAGCAGTAGCACCGATCCGATGTAACCCATGGAAAAGCCGCGGGCCGACAAGGAATCAAATTTTTCCTCGGAGGAAATGATGGGCAAGTAAGAATTGTAAAAGACAATGGAGCCGGAAAACCCTACCGTGGCCAGGATAAACATGAACACGCTGGCGGTGAAGGTATCGGGCGTGAAGAGGTACAGCCCCGCGCAGGCGCCCGCGCCGAGGTAGCAGAAAATCTGCATGAACAGCTTCTTGCGGCCCGAATAGTCAGCCAGAGCCGTGAGGATGGGGCTGATGAGCGCAATGATGAGAAAGGCCGCCGACACAGAGTAGTTTTGGAGGGAAGTGCCGGGGATGTGCAAACCCAGAAATTCTACGGGCGACTTGCCGCTGTCGGTGCCGGTTACAGCCTTCACCATCGAGCCCCAATAGATCGGGAAGATGGAACTGGTAATCACCAGCGGATACACCGAGTTGGCCCAGTCGTAGAACGTCCAGCCGCGGGTGATGCGCTTGTCGTCCTTGGGTACATTTTCAAAGCCCGAATCGAGGATGACCGGGGCCGCGGCAGAAGACATAGATGCAATGGTAAAAGGTAGTAACGGCCAAACTACGCAGAAATAGCCATTGGGGCGGTTACTGCGCGGTTAACTATTCAGCCACCTGAGCGGAGCAATTGTTGGTACTGCGCGGGCGTGTCTACATCCAGGGCAGCCGGCTCAAAGGCAACCAGCGCCACCTGCGCCCCGAGGCGCAGCAGCAGCGGCTTGGCGCCGGCATCGGCGGGCATTTCCAGCAGCATCGGCCAGGCTGCGGGCCCGAAAACCGCGGGTACGCCTACGCTGCCCGCGTAGGTGGTAGCAGCAGCGGTCAAGCCACTGGTGTGCCAGGCGCGAATGAGCAGCCGCAGCAGTTCGGGCGTGATGAGCGGCTGGTCGCTGAGCAAAACCAGAACGGCATCGGGCGCATGCGGCTCGGTGACCGTCAGCAAGGCCTGTAGCCCCGTTTTGATGGAGCTGCCCATGCCAGCTTGCCAGTCTGTGTTGTGGCTGAGGAGAACGGGCAACTCTTTTACTTCGGCTGCGAGTGAGGCGTGTTGGGCGCCGGTGACCATGAGTACCGGGGTGCAGCCAGCAGTCAAGGCCGTTTCGGCGGCGTGACGCAGCAGCGTGCGCCCGCGGTACGGGAGCAGCTGCTTGGGCTGCCCCATGCGGCTGGAAGAGCCGGCGGCCAGCAGCAGCGCGGCCACTGAAGGCGGGGCGGCGGGGCGGCTCACGCGGAAAGGCTGCTGGCAGCGGCAGACATCTGAGCGGATGACCGCGCGTGAATCGGCTCGGACGTATCGCGCAAAAAGCCAGCAGCCCTGCCAGCGGCTACCGCCTGAATTTCGGCCACGATGGACAAGGCCACTTCCTCCGGAGTTTCGGCCCCGATGTTGAGCCCGACGGGGCTGTGCAGGCGCTCGGCCAGCTTCTCGGTAGCATCGGGCACGTATAGGGCCAGCTCTTCCAGTATGCGGGCTGCTTTGGTGCGCGGGCCCAGCAGGCCGATGTAAGGGGTATCGGTACCGATTAAGTACTCAAGCGCCGCGAGGTCGTAGGTGTAGTTATGGCTGAGTAGCACGGCGTAGGCATCGTCGGGAGGCAACTGGGGCACCTCGCCCACGGGCACTACGCGCACGGCTTCGGCCTCAGGGAAGCGGGCCGGGGCTGCCTGCGCGGGCCGGCCATCCAGCACCTGCACGCGCCAGCCCAACGACGCAGCCAGGCGCACCAGCGGCTGGGCATCGTTGCCGGCGCCGAAAATGGTGAGGCGCAGCGGGGGTCGCAGCACTTCCAGAAACACCCGCACCGGGCCCGTGCCAGTCTCGTAATCCTGGGTCATGGACTGGCCAGAGGCGAGGGCCTCGGCGGCATCGGAAAGAAGCTCCGGCGTGGTGGCGTCAGCGGTTGGAGTGCTGATGTGGTCGTGGGCGGCAGTCAGCAGTAAGCGCTGGCCCAGGCCGGCTACGTCGCTGCCGGGCCGGCTGAAGACGGTGGCCAGCACGGCCGGTGCGGGGTGTTGGGCAAAGCCGCGCAGTAGTTCCAGCGGATTGGCCGCGTCGGAAAAGTCCAGTGGTTCCAGCAGAATGCGCACGGTGCCCTGGCAGCCTGGGCCGAGGCCGTGGCGCGGGTCATCTTCGTCGGAGGTGTCGTAGGTAACCAGGGCCGCTTGGCCGCGCTGAATGGCTTGGCGGGCGCGCTGGCGGGCGTCGCCTTCCAAACAGCCGCCGCTGATGGCACCGGTAAGCTGACCGTCGTCGGTGACGAGCATGCGGGCGCCGGGCCGGCGATAAGCCGAGCCGAGCACCTCCACCACGGTGGCCAAGGCGCAAGGCCGGCCAGCGGCGCGGTGCTGGTCGTAGACGGCTAGCAGGCGTTGGAGTTCGGTCATAGCAGGTGTAGTGCGCCGCCAGCTAGTAAAGCCAACTGGCGGCGCGCAGATCAAGAAACGTCAGTAGATAAGCAGCCAGCAACGATACGCGAACTACAAGCTTGCGTTACTTGGAGCCGCGTAACACTCCCGGCCCGGCCGGCACTCTAGGGGCTCGGCTACTTCTTCGTCGGGCCCGAAAGCCTCCATGGTGCGCAGGCACCACGAGGTAGCCGTCAGCGAATCGACCAACAGCCACGGCTCCTCACCGCCTTCACTGGTGCCGACGCCGGTTTTGCTGCGCAGAAAACGGCACACATCGGTTTGGGGCTCGAGGTGAACGGGAATAAACTGCATCAGCTTAGCCCTGCCGCTTTCAGAATGGCCCGGCGCACGATGGCCTCAAACACCGGCACCTTGTAAGCGTTTTGCTCCAGCGGCGTGGCGCCGGCCACAGCGGCCTGGGCAGCGGCGCGGGCCGTTTCTTCGCTGATGGGCTTACCGACCAAAGCCGCCTCGGCCGCTGGCACGCGCAAGGGCACTGGTGCCGCCGCCCCCAGTACGATGCTGGCTTTGCGGCAGGTGCCCCCCTCCTGCTCCAGCACCACGGCCACATCGGCAGTAGCCCAGTCGTAGCTTTCCCGCTCGCCAAACTTGATGTACCACGAGCCGGTGCCGGCTGCGGGCCGCGGCAGCAGCACTTCGGTAATCAGTTCATTGGGCTGGATGCTGTTTTCGCGGCGTACATCCTGCTCGGGCCGCACGAAGAACTGCTCGAGCGGCACCCGGCGCGTGCCCTGCGGCCCCTGCAGCTCCACCTGCGCCCCAAAAGCTACCAGGGCCGTGCTGATGCTGGAACCGTGCACGGCGGAGCACACCTGATTGCCGATAATGCCGTGGTACTTGTTTTCGGCGCCAGGCTCGTTGGCAAAGCACTTGGTACCGCCTTTCTTCAGGCACTGGAAATGCTCGTTGCGGAAATACCAGCAGCGCGGCCGCTGCATGATGTTGCCGCCCAGGGTAGCGGCATTGCGCACCTGCGGCGTGGCGGCATGGGCAATAGCTTCCGTTAGGGCCACGTAGCGCTGGCGCAGACCTTTATCGGCTTCCAGCTGCGCAAGCGTCACGAGGGCGCCCAAGGAAGAGCCCTCTTTGGCGTCGCTGATGCTGTTCATCTTGGGCAGATTCAGCACGCTCACCAGGCGAGCCGGCTGCAGCAGATGCTCCTTCATCAGATCCAGCAAATCCACGCCGCCGGCTTTGAACACCGTGGCGGTGCCGGGCTGGGCGCTCGGTAACATAGCGTCGGCAACGGGCACGGTGCGCTGCCCCTGGGCCTGCTTGACGCTCGTGGCGTCCATCCATTCAAAGGCGTTCATAGGCGGCCGGTGGCTTTGGTTTGATTGGCTAAAGCTTCCAGAATGCGCTGCGGCGTGATGGGCAACTCCCGGATGCGCACCCCGATGGCGTTGTACACGGCATTGGCTACAGCCGCGGCCGTAGCCACGTTCGCCGATTCGGCAATACCGAGCGCATCGGTGCTGGAGGTGGCGGTGTATTCTTCCAGCAGGTGAATTTCAATCTTCGGCACTTCGCGGGCACCGAGGATTTTATACTGGTCGAGGTTGGCATTCATCATGTGACCGTAGTTACGGTCCATGTGCCGGTTTTCGTAGAGGGCCCAACTGATGCCTTGAATCACGCCGCCGTTGATTTGGCTTTCGAGCTGCAGCGGGTTGATCGGGCGGCCGCAGTCGTGCACGGCCACCACGCGTTCCACTTTCACGTAGCCGGTTTCGGTATCCACGCTGACTTCGGCAAACTGCACGCCCCCGGAGCGCCCGTAGGTCACGCCCCGGTTGACCATGCCGCCGTAGTCTTCCTTGCGCTCCGCCGTCACGGCTATTTGCTCGCCGGGCAGCTTAGCCGCGGCTTCCTTAAAGCTCAAGCTCTTGCCGGGGTTGGTCTTGACGATGACACGGCCGTTCCTGAATGCCAACTCGCTCGGGCCTACGCCCAACGCCGGCGCCACGGCCGCCAATAGCTGCTGTCCTACTTTGTAGGCCGCATTGCGGGCCGGCGGCGTGATGGAACCGGTGGTCTTGCTGCCACCTGAGGCCGGTCCCGGCGGATACTGCGAATCACCGATGCGCACGGTAATGTCCGTCGCCTGCAGCCCTAGTTCCTCGGCTACCACCTGCGCCAGAATGGTGCGCACGCCGGTGCCCAGGTCCTGCACGGCCGACATCAGCGCCACCGAGCCGTCGCGGTGGATGCGCACTTCGGCGCCCACTCCCTGCTGCACGTAGCGGCCCCACTCGCTTTGCGCAATGCCCACGCCGCGCTTCACCGCTCCGGGTGAGGAACCGGGCGGCTTGCGCAGCTGGCTCCAGCCGCATTTCTCGGCTCCGAGGCGGCGCTGCGCCTTGCGCATTTCACTGCTGTCGATTTTGTCGCGCAACAGCAGCGGGTCTTGCCCAATGCGTTCGGCCAACTCATCTATCAGCTGCTCCAAAGCAAATGCCCCTTGCGGCGCCCCTGGCGCCCGGAAGGCTGCTCCGGGGCCGGCGTGGGTCATCACGTCATACTGAGCCACTTTGGCGTTGGGGCAGGTCTGATACATTTGCACGGCTATCAGGCCCACGCCAGCTCCCAGCCCCACGCCGGCTGTGCCGTAGGAGGTCTGCTCAATGGCGGTGAGCGTACCGTCTTTTTTGGCCCCGATGCGTAGCGTTTGGATGGAGTTGGGGCGGTTGCCTACGGCCAGGTGCTGTTCGCGGCGGTCGAGCATCAGGCGCACCGGTCGGCCTGTTTTCTTCGAAAGATTAGTAGCGGCCACGCCGTAGTTGCCCGCGCCGTACTTGGCCCCAAAGCCGCCCCCCATGTACTCGGTAATGACGCGCACATTGCTTTGCGGCAGCTCAAAACGCTCGGCAAATTCGTTGCGCGCCCCGCTTACGTCCTGCGTCGAAAGGTATACCGTGAGGCCCTCGGGCTTCCAGTCAGCTACTATGCCGTGGGTTTCCAGTGGGGAGTGCGTCTGCACTTGCGTCCGAAACTCGCCTTCCACCACTATTTCAGCTTCCGCAAAGCCTTTGTCGGCGTCGCCGCGGGAGCCGCCGGTGTTTGGGCCGCGCACATTACCTTTTTGCGGCAAGGCCCGGGCAGCGCCACCGCCACCGCCAGTACCGGCCTGACTTACCTGCCGGCCGCCGAATACCAGCGGCGCATCGGCTTGGCGGGCACGGTCCAAATCCACCACGAAGGGCAGCAGTTCATACTCCACGCGCACCAGCCGGGCGGCTTCATCGGCGGCTTGCTGCGAGGTGGCGGCCACAGCCGCAATGGGCTGCCCCACGTAGCGAATCACCGGAAAGGTGCTACCGGTGGGTTCGGCACTCACTTTCGGATTGGCATGACCAGGGTCGCGCACTTCCACGGCCGAGCCCATCACCGTTTGAATTACATACACACCCTGCACGCCGGGGTAACGCTCGGCGGCACTGGTATCTACGCTCTTGATACGGGCGTGCGGGTGCGGCGAGCGGTGCATGCGGGCGTAAAGCATGCCCGGCAGGTGCACATCGTAGGTGTAGCGGGCCTGGCCAGTCACCTTGTACTGGGCATCGATGCGGCGCACGGGCTTGCCAATGACACGCAGGTCTTTGTTCGGGGCCAGTACCGGCGGCTCGTCGGCGGGCACCTCTCGCTCCACGGTTTTGAGATTGACGCCCGGAATACCCAGCGGCATGGTTAGCTTTTGGGTAGCGGCGGGCGCCATGCCGGGCAGCGGCGCGGCCATAGCAGCCTTCAGATGCTCAAACTTGCCGGCCTTCTTGGCACTTTTCTTTAGTTTGCGGTAGCCCATATCAGTTTGAAATTGAGAATGAAGAATTGAACAAGGGCCTGGCACTGGGTGCTGGTTCAGGCCTCATTCCTGGTTTCAATTCTCGCTTGCCGATTCTACCTATTTCGCCAGGGCCAGCATGGCTTCAAAAATCTTCGGATAAGTGCCGCAGCGGCACAAGTTGCCGCTCAGGGCAGTTTTTACTTCATCGAGATTGGGCTTGGCGTTCCGCTTCAGTAGCGCGGCGCAGCTCATCACCATGCCGGGCGTGCAAAAGCCGCATTGCTGCGCGTCGTGCTCCATGAAGGCCGTTTGTACGGGGTGCAGCTTGCCGTTCTTGCTGAGGCCTTCCACCGTGGTTACTTCGCGTTTGCCCACCTCAATGGCCAGCGTCA
The DNA here is from genome assembly GCF_058932745.1 of Hymenobacter sp. FMD4. Taxonomy (NCBI): domain Bacteria; kingdom Pseudomonadati; phylum Bacteroidota; class Cytophagia; order Cytophagales; family Hymenobacteraceae; genus Hymenobacter; species Hymenobacter sp. FMD4. The sequence continues at coordinate 2,643 of NZ_JBZYWH010000003.1, read as the reverse complement.
TGCAGCTGTTCACGGGTAAATCGTCGAGCCAGACGGTGCAGGCCGAGCAAGCCCCGCGGTTGCACACCACTTTAGTGCCAGTGAGCTGCAGCTCGTCGCGCAGCACCTCGGCCAGGGTTTGGCGCGGCTCGATGCTGACTTTACGCTTCTCCCCGTTGACTTTCAAACTGATGCTTGTGCGGCCGGGGCCTACGGCCGCCGGCGTGGCAGGCGCGGCTTCGGCCAGCGAGCCTAGACCGGTGCTGAGTACCACGCCGCTCGCAGCAGTAATTCCGGCCCCCTTCAGGAAGCCGCGGCGCGAGAGGCCGCGCACCGACTCGGGTAATTCGTCATGATCAGGCATAGCGCTATGGCTTCGTGGGAGACGAAAAAATTATTGGCGAAAAGAAGCGTAGTCGCGGCTTACAGTTGCGCCACCCTTCTAAATTTATCTAAACCCTAAAGAAAATTCAACCCCGAGCCAACAGGAAGGTTTCCGCTTAGGCCCCAGCGGGAAGGCAAGCACCCCAATCCTGCTCCGCAGTGTACTTTGCAGGTCGTATTTATTCTGCTCTGCCTTTTGCCACACACCTCTTTTTCCGCCCGGTTGTTGCGCCAGGATCCGCTGCCGCAGCTGCTCTACTTATTCCGCTGGCTGCTCATTTGCGCCGTGGTGAGTGCGCTGGCAGGTACGGCGTCGGCGGGCTTTCTGGTGGCGCTGGATTGGGTCACGGTATTCCGCGAGGCTCACCCTTGGCTGATTTTACTGCTACCACTGGGCGGCCTTGCCGTCGGGCTGCTCTACCATTACCTAGGCCAAAGCGTGGTAAAAGGCAACAACCAGCTCATCGAAGAAATCCATCAACCGCGCGACGTGATTCCGCTGCTCATGGCACCGCTGGTACTGTTGGGAACCTTGCTGACCCATCTGGTGGGCGGTTCGGCTGGCCGCGAGGGCACCGCTGTCCAGATGGGTGGCGCCCTGGCTGATCAGCTCTCCCGCTGGCTACCTGCTCCCCTACGCCTGCGCCCCCGCGACCGGCGTCTTTTACTTATTGCTGGCATCAGCGCAGGCTTTGCTTCGGTGTTCGGCACACCGCTAGCTGGCGCCATTTTTGGCCTGGAGGTGTTCCTGATCGGTCGGCTGCGCTACGATGCCTTGATTCCCAGCTTCCTCGCCGCGTTCGGGGCTGATTGGGTAACGCGGGTCTGGGGCGTGGGCCACACGCACTACCCGTTGGTAGCCGCTCCACCCCTGTCGGCCACTGCCGTGGCCGCGACGCTGCTAGTTGGCCTGCTGTTTGGCCTCACAGCGCGCAGCTTTTCGGTGGCCGTGCACGGCATTCAGGGTTGGTTTGCCCGGCGCCTGCAATGGCCCCCACTCCGGCCTATGTTGGGAGGCGCGCTTCTGCTGGCTTTGGTATGGCTGCTGAGCATTACGGCAGTGCCGGATGTCACGCGCTACCTGGGCTTGGGCGTACCCACTATTGTAGCAGCCCTGGCTACCCCGCTTCCGTGGTACGCATTTGCGCTTAAATTACTGCTGACCTCGCTCACGCTGGGCACGGGCTTTAAGGGCGGTGAGGTGACACCGCTGTTTTTTATCGGGGCGGCGCTGGGCAGCGCCTTGGCGGTGGTGCTGCCGTTGCCGGTAGCCTTGCTGGGCGCCATGGGTTTCGTGGCGGTGTTTGCCGGCGCTGCCAATACGCCACTGGCCTGCATTCTGATGGGAATCGAGCTGTTTGGGCTGGCCGCCGCGCCTTACTTGGCGCTGGCCTGCGTAGTGGCTTACCTTACATCCGGTCACGGGGGCATTTACGGTTCGCAGATCATTGGCGAAGCCAAGCACCTACGCTACGGCCGCGACGCCGGCCAAGCGCTCAGCAGCCTCAGCAAGCGCCGCAGGGCTTAAGCTTATCAGCGCCGGTCCAGCTTCCGGGCTACTATAGCGTTACCGCAACTTTACGGTAGCGTTACCCGTAGTCCCCACTGTGTTGATCTGCTTTCTGCAAAATGAAAGTTCTGCGTCTGCTTCATGCCAGTGGCGGTGCATGCTGGTTTTGTTGCCAACTCTGGACCAAAATGTATAGAGGATCAGCTAGTTAATGCCTTGCTCCCACCTGCATTCCTATTGCTCCCATGACTGCCGAAGAACTTGCCCAAGCGGGGTTTTTGCCTGCCGATTGGGTTCCTTCGGGCACTACCTATACCCAGGGTCAACTCTATGTGCGGATGTCGGCTACTGGTTCTTTGCGTGTATTTGTGCCCGTCGACTCGCCCGATATCGAAATTTCATCCGGTGACCTGTACGCACCCCAGATTCATCACCGTGGCCCCATCAGTGGCCTCGAGGAACTGCACCAGCTTCTCATTTCTTAGTTAACCCGCTGCTTACGCATTGTGCCTATGTCTCCTGATTCGCCCGATACCAACCCGACCCAGCTGGTTCGTTACGTGCTGTATATCGACAATATGACCGATGACACCAGCATTGTGCGGGTAAGAGAGAAGCTCACCAGCCTCGGCCTGCTCGTCGACCAGGTGAGCCTGGGCCATGCGGAGGTAGCCGCGATGCACCAGCCTCCCCCCGGTCCCGATAGCATCAAAGCAGCGCTGCGCGAAACAGGCTTCGAACTACGCGACTATGATACCCAGGTGGGCTAG